>JAFYMP010000055.1 GCA_017556585.1 Bacteroidaceae bacterium | reverse complement strand
GCTGTTGTTGCTGTTGTTGCTGCTGCTCATTTTGTTGCTCATTCTCATTCTGCTGCTCCTGTTGCTGTTGCTCCTGTTGCTGCTCCTGTTGCTGCTCCTGATTCTCCTGCTGATTCTCCTCATTCTGCTGTTGTTCCTGCTGTTGTTTCAACTGTTCCAAAGCATGAATAAGGTTATATCTGGTCTCATGATCGGCAGGATTATTGCGCAGAGCCTCTTTATATGCAGCTATAGCATTCTGATAATCACTGTTACTATGAAACAGAACACCCGCATTATGATATGTCTTTGCTAAATTCTCTTTACAATCATTCAGCTCTTTTTCGGTTGCTTTTTCATCGTGCATTAAACGCTCTTTCTCCACCTCAAACAGAGTTGCAGCATTCTGAAATTGCTTTAATGCCTCTTGTCCTTTCTGTTGAGCAATATAGGCATTACCCAAATTAAACATAGCCTCTGCCGATGATGAATTTAAATCTATAGCCTTTAGATAATTCTCTTCTGCTTTAATATACAGACTATCTTCGTATAGCTTATTGCCCTTACGAACATACTCTCTATCAGTACGTTGAGCGAACAACGATACCGAAAGTAAAAGCATAGATACTATAAGAATATATCGTTTCATTTCTCTTTCTCAATATTGAACAGTTTCACATTCTTCCATTTGGCATTCTTACCTTCAGATATAAACAATTCCAATAAGAGCAGAATCAATGCCATCCAGGCAACTATCTGGAACTGCTCATCAAAATCTGTATATACTGTAGTCTCCACATCGCTTTTTGCCAATTTATCAAGTTCTTGTTTAAGAGCCTTTTCTGCTGCATTTGTATTATCCACATAGAAATATGCGCCATTACCCGCAGCAGCCAATTCCCTGCACATAGCTTCGTTAAGTTTGGTAACTACCACATTACCATCTTTATCTTTTCTGAACTCATTTGCTCTTTCACCGGGTATTGGAGAACCGGAAGGAGAACCCACACCCAACACATAAACCAGATAGCCTTTGTCTGCAGCCGCTTTAACAGCTTCTACAGCACCCGCTTCGTGGTTTTCACCATCTGTAATAAGAATAATAGCCTTACCCACTCCATCATTAGGTGTAAAACTACGTGTAGCCAAATCTACAGCATCTTTAATATTAGTACCCTGACGAGCTATCAATGAAGGAGTTATACTATTTAAAAACACCTTTGCCGATATATAGTCATTTGTAATAGGTAACTGCACGTATGCATCGCCGGCAAACAGTATAAGCCCCACCTTATCGTCCTGGAACTGATCCACTAAATTAGAAACAATACGCTTTGATTTCTCCAATCTGCTGGGTTGAACATCATCAGCCAACATAGAATTGGAAATATCCATAGCAATAATAGTTTCAATACCGGTTCTTGTAACAGTTTCCTGCTTTGAACCAAACTGCGGCCTTGCTATAACAAAACAACTTAATCCAAAGACACAGAACAATAGCCAGAATTTCAGGTTCTGTCTGAACAGAGAATGATTAGGCATTAAAATCTCTACAAGTTCTTTATCGCCATAACTCTTCAGACGTCTGTTCCTGATAATTCCGGAAACAATATGCAGTACCACCAATAATGGCAGAACCAACAGCAAATATAGATATTCTGGATGTGCAAATCTAAACATAATCACTACAATTACACTTTAAGGAATAGTCCTTAAAACAGTCTGTTTCAATATTATAGATAGCAATAACGCAATTAAAAGAACCCAGGCAAAAGGTTCAAATGCTTCGTTGTTTCTACTAAACTCTTTAACCTGAAGTTTGGTCTTTTCCAGCTTATCAATCTCCTGGTAAATCTCCAACAGACGGCTATTGCTGTCTGCTCTGTAATAAATACCATTTGTATTGATTGCTATATCTCTCAACATATCTTCGTCTATCTCTACAGGTACATTCACATACTGTACAGAACCACCGTATGTCTGCATAGGATATGGAGCTGTACCATTTGAACCTACACCAATTGTATAAACCCTTATACCAAATGTCTTTGCCATCTCTGCAGCAGTCAAAGGAGAAATCTCACCCCTGTTATTAGAGCCATCAGTAAGCAAAATAACCACCTTCGATTTAGCTTTGCTATCCTTTAATCTGCTAATAGCATTTGCAAGTCCCATACCTATGGCAGTACCATCTTCTACAGCACCTGAAAGCACTATATCACTACTAACACTATTAAACAGATTCAGCAACATAGCATGATCAATGGTCATAGGACACTGAGTATAAGCTTCACCGGCAAAAACAGTCAGACCAATATTGTCGTTAGGTCTGCCATTTATAAATTCAGCAGCCACACTTTTTGCAGCTTCCAGACGATTAGGCTTTAAATCTTCTGCCAACATACTGGTAGATATATCCACACACAGCATTATGTCTATACCCTCTATTTCTGAATCCTCCCACTTATCGGTAGTCTGCGGACGTGCCAAAATAAGCACAAGCATAACAAATGCCACCATTTTAAGTATAAAAGGCAGATGTATCAGGTAATACTTATAACTTTTTTGCACATCCTTATATATACCTATAGTAGGTACGCTAAGCGTTGGATTGCTCTTTCTTCCCTTTAGAATATACCACACAACGAATGGTATAACTAACAGTAACAAAAGCAGATATATATTATTTGCAAAAGTCATAGTTTAAAAGAATAAGTAATATAACTGACTAATTACTATATACAAAGTTCCCAGTGCCAGCAGCAATGTCAGTACAATAACTGCCATCAATGCCATTCTTGCACCCTTACTGCGTTTCTCCTCAACAACAACCTTCTCTTCTTTAGGCTGTTTATCCTCTTCATCAGGTTCTACCATAGTATCGTTTACAAAATCAACAGCACTAAGCAGATTCCTGTCATTTTCGTTCAGCATAGGCTTGAATTTGGCAAACTTAACCAAATCGGCCATCTGCAACAACTCCATCAACTCCTGCAAAGACTCCTTCTCCTTATGCTTTAACAATTCGTTATAAATTTCAGAAGAGGTCATCTCTGTAGCATAAAATCCAAATCTTTCGTTAATATATTCACGAATTATATCGGTAAGATCTGTGTAATAAGCCTTTGCATCGTCTCCGTAAGACAATTTATTGCCCTTAATATTCTCAATACCGTTCAAAGCCTTAATATGAGCAGGAATTTTTGGTTCCACTTTAACAATACGGATAATAGGCTTATTGTCTCTGTATCTTTTGATTAGGAATATCACCAATACAACCAGCAGAACCAATGCCAGACCGCTAAAGACAGAAATTTTTATATCCTGCCACTTTAAAGGCATCTGTATAATATCCTTAGGACCAATGAATGCATCAGGCTCACTACTCTCCAAATCGAACATAAAGAAAGCTAAAGCCAAACCATCTGAATTATATGGAACAGAATCTACATACACCTTAAAAGGAGGTATATAATAAAAAGCAGAATCAAATGATGTAACAGTATAGTGTCTGGTAACTGTCATGCGCTTGTTCTTATTAACATAGACAGTATCGGTAACCACAGGTGGTACAATCTCTATACCTGTAATAATAGTATCTGAAAAGAGAGGAAAATCCACCTGCTGATCAGCATCACAAGTCACCTCCAAATGAATCTGAGTCTGGTCTCCAATAAGCAGATTCAAAGAATCAGAAGAAGCTGTAACCAGCACATTTGCCATCATTGTGGCGCTCTGTACTGTCAAAAACAGCCATAATATGAATAATTTCAAATTTCTCATATCAATTTCTTATAGCAAACAAGCCCATAAGTGATTTCACATAGTCTTTATCGGTTCTGATAGATACAGAATCAACCTTACTTCTTGTAAAACAGTCTTTTATATATGATTGATTCTCTTTCCAATATGCAGCGTGCGCATTGCGAATAGCCTTAGATGATGTATCAACATATACATCTTCGCCACTCTCCAGGTCTTTTATACGCATTAAACCAACATCCGGCAGCTCTTCACTGCGCTTGTCATAAACCTGAATAGCAACAACATCATGTTTTCTGTTAGCTATTGAAAGAGCATTCTTATAATTGCCACCACCAATAAAGTCGCTAAGAAGAAAAGCAGTACAACGCTTCTTTACAGCACTGATAAGAAATTCCAACGGAACCGATATATCAGTACCTGTACTCTGAGGAACAAAATCCAGAAGTTCACGTATTAAATACAAGATATGCTTCTTTCCCTTCTGAGGAGGAATAAACTTCTCTATTCTATCCGAAAAGAAAACCAACCCTACTTTATCGTTATTTTGAATAGCCGCAAAAGCTAAAGTAGCAGCAATCTCGGTAACCATATCACGTTTCTGTGAAACTGCAGTACCATACAACAGACTGCTGGAGACATCGACCATAAGCATCACCGTCAATTCGCGTTCCTCTTCGTAAACCTTAACGTATGGCTTATTCATACGGGCAGTAACATTCCATTCAATATCTCTTGCGTCGTCTCCGTACTGGTATTCGCGCACCTCCGAAAAGGCCATACCACGTCCCTTAAACGCAGAATGATACTGTCCCGCAAAGATATTATTCGATAATCCCTTGGTTTTTATCTCTATCTTACGGACCTTCTTTATAAGATCGCCGGTTTCCATCTTTACATCAAGGTACCTCTACCTTATTAAGAATTCTGCTAATCAATTCGTCCGATGTAACATTGGTAGCTTCTGCTTCGTACGATAAACCAATACGATGACGCAATACATCGTGTGCTATAGCTCTAACGTCTTCCGGTACAACATAACCTCTACGTTTAATGAAAGCGTATGCACGTGCTGCCAATGCCAGATTTATAGAAGCACGAGGCGAACCACCAAATGAAATCAGCTCCTTAATCTCCTTCAAACCATACTTTTCAGGATATCTGGTAGCAAATACTATGTCGGCAATATACTGTTCAATCTTTTCATCAAGATAAACCATATCAACCACACGACGTGCATCCAAAATCTCCTGAGTAGTCATAATAGGCTTGATAGAACCTATTTCATGATGTATATTCTGATGTATAATCTTCTTCTCCTCTTCTATTGTTGGGTAACCAATCACAGCTTTCAGCATAAAACGGTCAACCTGAGCTTCAGGCAGTGGATATGTACCCTCCTGCTCTATCGGGTTCTGGGTAGCCATAACCAGGAAAGGTTTAGGAAGTTCAAAAGTCTCGCCACCAAGTGTCACCTGACGCTCCTGCATAGCCTCCAACAAAGCACTCTGAACCTTTGCCGGAGCACGGTTAATTTCGTCAGCAAGAATAAAGTTAGCAAAAACAGGACCCTGTTTAGCCACAAAAGTCTCGTCCTTCTGATTATATATCATAGTACCCACAACATCGGCAGGAAGCAAATCAGGAGTAAACTGAATTCTGTTAAAACTTGCGTCAATCAATGATGATAGAGTCTTGATAGCCATAGTTTTTGCCAATCCCGGAACACCTTCCAGCAGAATATGTCCATCAGATAGCAAGCCTATAAGCAGTGACTCTATAAGATGTTTCTGTCCTACGATGACCTGTTCCATACCGGCCATCAGATTTGTCACGAAAGCACTCTGTTGTTCAATGCGTTCGTTTAACTCTCTAATATCAATATTTGTGCTCATAAAACCATTTAATATTTGTCACTCCCACAAAGATACTTCATTCAGACCTTATAGAGAATATAATTTGTATTAAAATTCATTGACCATCAGTTAATTTAAGAAATCTTAAACAGAATGTAAAAATTACTTATTTTCCAACTTTGGAATAAGTATCTTCATTCCCGGACGTAACTTATTGAAATCGTCAAAGTTATTATATTTTGCAATATATGGCCACAGTTTTTTGGTACCATAATACTTTTGCGATAAAATTGTCAGAATCTCATCCTTCTTCAAAGTATGTTCTGCCAGCAATCCTACAATTTCATAGTTATCCGTATCGTCTGCTGTAATATCTGCCAAATCTCTGTTCTCGTCTTCTGCAACCAACTTAATACTCTGTTTAACAATAGTGTTAGACGCTGCAGCAGGTTTTGTCTCTACTACAGGTTTTGTTTCTGAAAGCGTAGAAACAGGTTTTGCCGGTACAGGAGTAGCAACAGTAGTTTCAACTGGTGTTTCAGTACTGTTGTCTGCAGAACCCTCTAATACGTTCTGTTGCTCTGGTACTACAGATTCCGGTGTAATAACTTGCTCTGTAACAACTTCATTACGTGAAGTCTTGTACTGATGCTTTATGTACTGACGGAAGATAACAGGCCATAACATATAGACAAGTAATAACAACGTCAGAATTACAGATGCCAATACTATTACAGCTCTTAATCCTATATGTTTTTTCTTTCCTTTAATTTGCTTATCTCCAACTACTTCACCCTCTATCTTTGCAGTAGTTTCTTCAACTGATTCAGGTTCTGCTATTGGTTCCTGTTCAACAACAGGTTCTGGTTCAACAACAGGTTCTGGTTCAACAACAGGTTCTGGTTCAACAACAGGTTCTGGTTCTACTACAGGTTCTGGTTCTACTACAGGTTCTTCAACAACCTCTGCTTCAGGTTCTTTTACCATTTCCTGTTCTTCTGCAGATTCAGCCACAACCTCTGCTTCTGTTTCAGCCTCTAATTGCTCTTCTTCTATAACCTTTTCCTCTACTACAGGTTCTTCTTCAACAACTTCAGCTTCCTGCTCTACAATCTCTTCAGTTTCAGACTCAGGTTCTTGCTCTGGTTCTGGTTCCTGCTCTAATTCAGGTTCTTGCTCTGATTCAGGTTCTGCTACAGGCTCTTCTACTACCTCTGCTTCAGGTTTCTCCTCTTTTATTTCAGGTTCCACCTGCTCTTCTTCTATAATCTCCTCCTCTATAACAGGCTCTTCTTCAACCTCTTCAGTTTCCGGCTCAGTAATTACCTCTACAACCTTTTCTTCAGGCTCTGGTTCTACTGCTGGTGCTTCCGGTTCCGCAACAAGTTCTTCCGACTCTTGAATCTCTACATTCTCTTCCTCTATAGCTTCCGGAACAGAAACAGCATCTTCCAAATCTTGATCCTCAACCTGATCTCCTACAGTTTCTTCCAGAGATTTTGAAATCATTTCTGCCTGAAAATCAGACAGAACCATTGTTTCAAAAGCAGCAAAAGGCTTATTTATAGTCTCTTTAAGAGCAGCATCGGGAGTAAATGAAATCTTTACGTAACCATCTATCTTAATACGCTCACCGGTATTTACATTTACACTCTCGCGTTCCTCTACCTTTACAGTCTTAAACACGCCAAGCCCCTTAACCTTAACTTGCTCACCTTTAAGAAGTTCCTCTTCAATAATCTCAAAGAAACTCTTTACAAACAGTTCAGATTTCTGTCTGCTCTTACCGTTTATCTGATAAAATATTTCAGATAACTGTTTCTGATTCAGCTTTGCATTCATAGTTCCTTACTGTTAAGTTTATCCTTCAACATTAATCCCGGCTTAAAAGTAAGAGCCAATTTTGGTGGAATAAGCATACGTACCCCTGTAGAAGGGTTTACAGAGATTCTTTCGTTCTTCTTACGAACCTCAAAAACACCAAAACCTGACAGACTGATAGTATCGCCCTCCTGCCACTGCTTTTGCATAACATCCAGCAGACCTTGCGATAAAACCTGCGCCTCATCGGCAGTAATACCGCATCTTTTGGACAGCTTGTTCAGAAACTCTTTATTGTTCATATCTAAATCAGTTATTTTCTACCACACCATATAGGTCAAAATCCATTGCATCAGTAACACGAACATCATAGAAATCACCTATAGATAGTTCTCTATCGGCCTTAATCAGCATCTCCGGATCTACATCGGGCGAATCAAATTCCGTTCTACCCACATAGTAATCACCCTCTATTCTATCTATGATTGTCTTAAATACCTTACCTGTTTTATTCTGATTGATATCCGCAGCTATATTCTGCTGAATACGCATCAACTTTGACAAACGCAACTGTTTGGTCTCTTCATCCACATCATCCTTAAAATGACGTGCCGAATAGGTTCCTTCCACCTCTGAATATGCAAAAGCACCCATACGTTCAAAACGCATATCCTTAACAAAATCAACCAATTGCGCATAATCATCTTCTGTTTCACCGGGGAAACCCACCATAAAAGTGGTACGCAGATGAATACCCGGAACCTCCTGGCGAATCTTAGCCAGCAAATCGCGAGTCTGTTCTGCTGTAATATTTCTATGCATACGTTCCAGAACAGGATTGCTTATATGTTGCAGAGCCAAATCCATATAGTTGCATACATTGTCGCGTTCACGCATTACCTGAAGCAAATCCATTGGGAAATCATTAGGATAGCCGTAGTGCAGACGAATCCACTCCAAACCATCCAAATCAGAAAGTCGCTTTGTTAAATCGGCAATGGTAGAGACACCACTCTTATCCACGCCGTAGTATGTCAAATCCTGAGCTATAAGCTGAATCTCCTTCACTCCCTGACTAATAAGATACTTAGCTTCATCTATTATATCTTCTTGATTACGTGAACGATAACCACCGGTCATTAAAGGAATGGCACAATAAGAACAACGTCTGTCGCAACCTTCGGAAATCTTTAAATATGCATAATGAGAAGGTGTAGTAATAAAGCGTCTGTTCTCTAATTCAGTATGCCACTTACTACGTAAATCCTGTAACAGATTGGTCCAGTTGAATTTACCGTAATATTTATCAACCTCCGGAATCTCCACCTGAAGTTCCTTTCCAAACTTCTGTGACAGACAACCCATTACGTAAAGCCCTTTAATAACACCCTGCTTTTTCAGTTCGCAACAGTTCAGAATCATCTCAATAGATTCCTCCTGAGCATCACCTATAAAACCACAGGTATTTATAACCACTATATCGGCATCTATCTGATTGGGGTCGTGGCGAACAGTATAACCTTCGGCTTCAAACTGCTTTAACAGTTTTTCCGAATCTACCAGATTCTTTGAACATCCCAAGGTTATAACATCTACTCTCATATATGCTTAAAATCAATTATTAAACAGAGAATCAACAAATTCACGTTTTGAGAAGACCTGTAAATCTTCTATACCTTCTCCTAAACCTACATATTTAACAGGTATCTGGAACTGATCTGAAATACCTATAACCACACCACCTTTGGCTGTTCCGTCAAGTTTTGTAATAGCCAACTGTGTAACCTCTGTAGCTTTGGTAAACTGTTTTGCCTGTTCAAAGGCATTCTGTCCGGTAGAACCATCCAGAACCAACAGAACATCGTCAGGAGCACCCTCCACAACCTTATTCATCACATTTTTAATCTTGGTAAGCTCATTCATCAAACCCACCTTGTTGTGCAGACGACCAGCTGTATCTATAAGAACCACATCGGCACCATTGGTAACTGCCGATTGCAGAGTATCGTATGCCACAGAAGCCGGATCGGAACCCATAGATTGATGAACAACAGGAACATCAACCCTGCGTCCCCACTCCATCAACTGCTCAATAGCAGCCGCACGGAATGTATCGGCAGCACCCATATACACCTTCAGACCGCTCTTTTTAAACTGATATGCCAGTTTGCCAATGGTAGTAGTCTTACCCACTCCATTAACACCAACCACCATTATAACGTATGGTTTTCTGCCTTCCGGAATAACTATCTGAGTAGAATCGTCGTTACCGCTCTCTACCAATAGTTCCGATATCTCATTACGAAGAATACCATTCAGTTCATCTGTATTCAGATACTTATCCTTTGCAACACGCTCTTCTATGCGCTTAATAATCTTCAAAGTGGTCTCTACACCAACGTCAGAGGTAATAAGAACCTCTTCCAGATTATCCAATACTTCGTCATCTACAACGCTTTTACCCATTATGGCGCGCTGTATCTTAGAAAACACACTGGTTTTAGTCTTCTCTAATCCCTTATCGAGAACCTCTTTTTTATTTTTTGAAAAAAACGAAAACAGACCCATTTTTATCTATAAATTGTTAATAGGCAAAGATAGTGATAAACATGCGAAATATCAAGTTTACAACCCACAAACATAACAAAAGAGGGTAACAGTTTTCACTATTACCCTCATATATTGCATTTTAGCCTTAATTCGCTATAAATTACTTCAAAGCTTCTTTCAACTGTTCATCAGTAACAATCTGCTCTGTAAATGTATAAGCTCCGGTCTTAGGTGATTTAACCATCTTGATGAGCTTAGCCATTGAAACCTTACCCTGACGAAGGGTTGCAACTACTTTCTTTGCCATCGCTAATACGTATTACTTAATTTCTCTGTGAAGAGTAACCTTCTTGAGAATTGGATTATACTTTTTCAACTCAAGTCTCTCAGGAGTGTTCTTCCTGTTCTTTGTAGTGATATAACGAGAAGTACCCGGCATACCGCTCTCTTTGTGCTCAGTGCATTCAAGGATAACCTGAACTCTATTACCTTTAACTTTCTTTGCCATAATTCTTTACTCCTTACTTAAGTGTTACGCGATTATTCTAATATCTTTCCAATCGCAATAGCCTTTAGCCACAGCATCTCTAAGAGCTGCATCAAGTCCCTTCTTGTTAATAATTCTCAGGCCTGCAGCGCTGAGACGAAGGCTAATCCAACAATTTTCCTCTACATAGAAGAATTTCTTTGTAAACAGGTTAACGTCGAATGTTCTCTTTGTTCTTTTCTTTGAGTGAGAAACATTATTGCCAACCATCGCCTTCTTACCTGTAATCTGACAAATTCTTGACATTTTTATATAATTTTTATTCGTTTTCTAATACTACTCTCAAAACAGGGTGCAAAATAACTACTTTTTTTTCATACTTCCAAACAAAGCACCCACAATTTTCATTATATAATGTGTTTTTTAGCACTTCCGCACCAATATTTCCACATTATAGCCTGCTATTTGAATAAATAGGCACATCTATACCGCAAAAATCGCCTGCCAGATATTTATAGTGTCCGGCAACTGCAATCATTGCAGCATTATCTGTAGTGTATGAAAAACGCGGAATGAACACCTTCCAACCAAATCGTTTTGAGTAATCCATAAATGCATTTCTCAATCCTGTATTGGCCGATACGCCACCTGCCACAGCCACCTGTTTAATACCGGTATCTTTTGCAGCCTGTTTTAATTTTTTCATTAAAATCTCCACTATGGTACGTTCCAAAGAAGCACATAAATCTTCCTTGTTCTTCTCTATAAAATCAGGATCGTCTTTTACCCAATCACGCAGATTATACAAGAACGATGTCTTCAGACCGCTAAAACTATAATCGTATCCGGGAATATTCGGTTTGCTGAAAGTAAAGCGTTTAGCATCGCCCAAACGAGCATATTTATCAATAATGGGACCACCCGGATAACCAAATCCCATCACTTTGGAACACTTATCCATAGCTTCACCGGCAGCATCGTCAATAGTCTGGCCTATTATCTCCATCTTGTTGAACGAATCAACCCTGACTATCTGAGAATTTCCGCCCGATACCAACAGACACAAAAACGGGAATTGCGGAGTCTCCAGTTCTTCTCCCGGCTGCTTGATAAAATGCGCCAGAATATGCCCCTGCAAGTGATTTACCTCAATCATAGGCAGTTCCAGAGAACGTGCAAAACCCTTAGCAAACGACGTTCCCACCAGCAGCGAACCCATCAATCCGGGACCACGGGTAAAAGCCACAGCGCTCAGTTCGGAACGCTTCACTCCGGCCCTTTTTAATGCAGTATCAACCACCGGTACAATATTCTGCTGATGCGCTCTGGATGCCAATTCCGGCACCACTCCGCCATACTCTTCGTGCACGCCCTGACTGGCCACCACATTCGACAACAATTCGCCATTTCTGATAACCGCTGCCGATGTATCGTCACACGAAGACTCAATACCCAAAATCACAACATCATCCATATTGTAAACATCGTTTTAGTTTTTCCGATGCAAAATTATAACTAAAATATGTAAACCACAACAGCACCACACCACCTAAACAGAGTTTTGAATAATTTTTATCTTATCGAGAGCATAAAAATTCAAAAATCTTTTGGTTAAAATTCCATTCATTTATCTAATTTTGCACCATAATTTGATAAAAATACCACAACGATGATTTGGAATAGTAAAATTGAGTGTATGTCGCGTGAAGAAATGCGCGTATTACAGGGAGAGAAGTTGAAGAAAATTGTGGCCCACGCTTATCAAAACTCACCTTTTTATAAGGCCCGTTTCGATGAACACGGAGTAAAACCGGAAGACATCCAGACAATTGACGATATTGTCAAACTGCCTTTTACCACAAAACAGGATTTAAGAGATAACTACCCATTCAATATGCTGGCAGTTCCTATGAGCGAAATTGTTCGTTTGCACGCATCGTCAGGAACAACCGGAAAACCAATTGTAGTTGGTTATACAGAAAAAGACCTTGATAACTGGACAGAAGGTGTAGCACGCTGTCTTACCGCATACGGACTTGATAAATCGGATATGGTACAGGTATCGTACGGCTACGGACTCTTTACAGGCGGTTTAGGCGCACACGCAGGCGTACAGAAAATAGGTGCTGTTGCACTCCCCACAAGCAGTGGAAACACAGAAAAACAGCTCCAGCTTATGCAAGACTTTGGATCTACAGCCATAGCTTGTACCCCATCATACGCACTCTACATGACAGAAGAGATACGCAAGCGCAACATCGACATGAACAACATCAAACTTAAAGTTGGCGTATTCGGTGCAGAACCATGGACAAACAACATGCGTAAAGAACTGGAAGAGAAACTAAACATCAAAGCATACGATATTTACGGACTCACAGAGATAAGCGGTCCCGGTGTAGGTGGCGAATGTGAATGTCAGAACGGCACCCATCTGTGGGAAGACCTCTTCTACCCGGAAATAGTAGATCCCGTAACACTACAACCTGTAGCTCCGGGCGAAAAAGGCGAATTGGTATTCACCACATTAGACAAATGGGGAATGCCTATGATACGATATCGTACACGCGATTTAACATCATTAAACTACGAAAAATGTGCTTGCGGACGTACAGCAGTACGAATGTCAAAAATCATGGGACGTAGCGACGATATGATGATAATCCGTGGCGTAAACGTATTCCCATCACAGGTAGAATCCATACTGCTTGAATTCCCTGAATACGAACCATATTTCTTTATAGAAGTAGATAGAGTAAACAATACTGACACCTTTGTAATACAGGTAGAGGTAAAACCGGAATACTACACAGACCAGATAAATCAGCTTATCAAACTGCGTCAGCGTTTAGCATCCAGAATACAGAGCGTAATTGGCATACAGCCGGACATCAAGATTGTAGAGCCAAACACCATAGAACGCTCCACAGGTAAAGCAAAACGCGCTATCGACCACAGAAAATTTGAGTAATAACCCCAAAACAGATATGCTATGTTAATCAGACAACTATCAGTATTTTTAGAGAACAGACAGGGCAAGTTTGCAGAGATAGCAAGACTGCTGGGTAACAACAACATCAACATGAAAGCCTTTACCGTATCAGAAAGCGACGATTTTGGTATAGCTCGCATCATTGTAGAAAGAGAAAAGATAGATACTGCCTATAACCTGCTTAAAAGCCATTCATACGCAGTAAGCATACATCAGGTAAATTATCTGAACAGCCCCAACAAACCGGGAACAATGGCCATAGCAATGGAAGAATTGAGCAAAGCCGGAGTCTCAATAGAATATATGTATGCCTTTGCCGATGACGACAGCCACAACAGCCATTTGGTAATCCGCACCAACAACGACGAATTGGCCAACAGAATACTATCTGAACTGTAATAAATAAAGTGGTGCAACTTGGTGTTTAACAAAAAAACACTACCTTTGCACCACCTTTAAGGAAAGATGCCAGAGTGATCGAATGGACCGGACTCGAAATCCGGCGTACGGGTCTCCCGTACCGTGGGTTTGAATCCCACTCTTTCCGCAAACAAAAAAACGCTTAAAAAAATGTCAAACTCGTTTGAACATTTTGAAAAGCGTTTTTTTAGTTTGTTAGGACGCCTGCGGCGGCATAAGGGATGGATGAGCGAGACAACGCAGTTGGCGAGCGAAATCAATCCCATAGGAAAGAGTGTGATTCATGGGATGGATGAGCGAAGCGAAATCAATCCCACGGAAAGAGTGGGAAAAACCTTACTTATTTTGCCGGCGGCAGCCATGGGATGTGCGAACTACGAGCATAGCGAGTAGTGAGCCAATCCCATAGGAAAGAGTGGTCTTCAACCACGGACGCCTGCGGCGGCATAAGGGATGAACGAATGAGACAACATAGTTGGCGAGCGAAGCCAATCCCACGGAAAGAGTGTGATTCATGGATGAACTAGCGAACGAAGTGAGCGAAGTTAATCCCGGAAAGAGTGGTCTTCCCAATTTTTTCACTATCTTCGCAGAAAGAATATAGAATATGGAGAAAATAAGACAATACTTCCCCGCACTGACAGAGCAACAATATAGCCAGTTAGACGCTCTCTACGAACTATACACCGATTGGAACAGCAAAATCAACGTCATATCTCGCAAAGACATAGAGAACCTCTATCTGCACCACGTACTCCATTCTTTGGCCATAGCAAAAGTAACAACCTTTGCTCCCGGCACAAAAATAGCCGACATAGGCACAGGAGGCGGCATACCAGGCATACCATTGGCAATCCTCTTTCCTGAAAGCCACTTCACACTAATTGACAGCATAGGCAAAAAAGTACGCGTAGCAGAAAGCATAGCAGAAAGCATAGGCCTGAAAAACGTAGTCTGCCGCCACGAACGTGCAGAAGAAGAAAAAGAGAAATTCCACTTTGTAGTAAGCCGTGGAGTGATGCCCCTACCCGACCTTTGCAAAATATGTAACAAACTGATAAACAAGAAAGAACAATTCAACGCCTACCCCAACGGACTAATCTGCTTAAAAGGAGGCGATCTGTCAGGAGAAGTTCAGAACTACCGCAACGTAGCAGAAATAGTAAACATAAGCAACTATTTTAGCGAAGAGTTCTTTAACGATAAAAAAGTAGTTTACGTACAGATATGAAAATCAAACAGTTTCAGTTTAACGACATATCCGTAAACACCTACATAGTTTGGGATAGTCAAACCCTTGATGCAGTGATAATTGACCCCGGATGTTACTATCCGCAGGAAGAACAAGCACTAAAACAGTTTGTAGAAGACAACAAACTAAACATCAACCACATACTAAACACCCATCTGCATTTTGACCACATATTTGGAAACAACTTTGCAGAAGAAACATTCGGAGTAGCAGCCAAAGCTCATAATGCAGACATGCCCTGGTTACTACAGATAGGCAAACGCCTAGCATCATTCGGCATACAATACAACAAAAGCGTAAACCCCATAAAACCCGAAAACTTCTTGCAGGAAGGCGATGTAATCCGCTTTGGCAGACACACCTTCCAAATATTACACATACCCGGACATTCACCCGGCAGTTTAGTATATTACTGCAAAGAGGAGAACACACTCTTCTGTGGCGATGTACTATTCAAAGGAAGCTTAGGCCGATACGATTTTGCAGACAGCAACGGCACAGCATTAGTGCAGGGAATACGCCAAAAGCTGTTCACCCTGCCGGACAATACCATAGTCTATAGCGGTCACGGACCATCCACCACCATTGGAACAGAAAAAGTTTATAACATAATACATTCACTATGAAGAGATTAACAATATCAATAATAGCAGCCATCATCACAATAACATTGGCAGCACAGGCACCAAAATCGCCTATTCAGTTTGACAGCAACGAACACAACTTTGGGAAAATAGAAGAAAAAGACGGTATAGTAAAACATACCTTCTACTTTATGAACACTTCCAACCAGAATGCAACCATCAGCAACATACTAACCAGTTGCGGTTGCACCACAGTATCCTATTCAACAGAATCCATAGCACCCGGAGAGACAGGCGAACTGACAGTAAGCTTCAATCCCGCCGGAACAGAAGGAGAAGTAATACGTGAACTGGAAGTATTCACCAATCAGGGCAGAAGCATAGACCGATTACTGCTTATGGCCGATGTCATCCCCACTCCATTAGGACTGGAAGAGCGATACCCCAGAGCATTGGCAGAACCTATCAGAACAGAAACCCTGCAGAGCAATTTCGGTTTTATAGAACAAGGTAAATCAGAAAGCAAAAGCATAATACTTGCAAACATAGGAACAGAAATCGCTAAAATTCGAGTAGTGAACAGTAACGAAAAGAGCCTGCTCACCATAGAGGCCCCTACAGCCGTCAAGCCACAGGAGGTAGAGAGTGTAAATGTAACCTACACCATACCTGCAACAGGAGAATACTATGGAACATTACGCGATACACTATGGATCTATTCAAACGAAGTTCGCAGCAAGAACCCCATCATAGTAACATCAATCTGCACAGATCAGTTCGATGAAAACAGCGAAGAACCGACACCATCTATCAGGATAGAGCCTTCGCTGGTGGATTTAGGAATAAAACCTGCAGGAAGAGTAGCCAGAGGCACATTTCTTATAGAGAACACCGGAAAAGCTGACCTCATTATAAGAGATGTAGAAACCCTAAACAGATGCGTCTGCAACCTTAACAACGGAACTGTGATAAAACCCGGAGAAGACCATTTAGTAACGGTAACACTACCTGCTCCCGAAGAATCGGGCAAAACCGTTATGGCGTCTGTCAATATCACATCAAACGATCCCGTACGTCCCTTCCGCGAAATCCGCATCAAACTCCAATCCAAATAATAAGGTCTATATAGTCCTTATGTCATAAACGATTAATTGGCCCGTAGGGCTCACGCGGAGCGTGATAAAATAGATAAGGTCAAAATGGCCCTTATGTCATAAACAATTAATTGGTCCGAAGGACGTTTGCGGAGCAAACCAATATAGATAAGGTCTAATTGTCCTTATGTCATAAACGATTAATTGGTCCGAAGGACGCATCCGGAGGATGCCAATATAGATAAGGTCTAATAGTCCTATTATGTTTACAAAAATGGGATGTACCACCGGTACACCCCATTTTAACATAATAGGACTATATATCTTTATTCCCAATCCCAAGGGAAACGCTCTATATCATCCTCTTCCAAAAGAGTACCCATCTGAACCTCAATAATCTGCAACTGCGAAACAGCCTTAACAGCGTGCATCTGTCCACTCTTAATATGAACCACATCGCCACGTTTCACCTTTACAATCTCTCCGTCCAAAGCCAGAACACCATCACCATCCACAAAAGTCCACACTTCATCACGTAACTTATGTCTCTGATAACTTATACTGCATCCCGGTCTAAGAATGAGTTCTTTGGTCAATGATTTGTAACCATCACCATAACGTTTGGTACCCATAACCTTATAGGAACCCCATCTGCGCTCCTCATACATGGGTCGGTCAGCCAGTTTGGACACCTTATCTTTAATGCCCTCAGAATAATCCTTGCCACAAACCAAAATACCGTCGGGGCTACAAGCCACCACCATATTATTCAGTCCGTCGCAGAATATAGGCAAACCTAACTCATTAACTACAATGGAATTACTATTATTATCGCCACAGGTAACATTACCAATATAATCTTCTGCAATCTCTTCCGACAAAGTATTCCAGGTACCCAGGTCTTTCCACTGACCACCAAACGGAACCACTGCAATAGACAATGCTTTTTCTACCACTTCGTAGTCAAAGCTTATCTTTGGGAACGAGCCATACTGTGCTACTACTTCTTGATATGAATTGGCAGTGATGTACTTACTTACTATACTGCGCAAATAGCCCAGTCTGAAAGCAAACACGCCACTATTCCACATTGCACCCTTCGCCAAAAGTTCTTCAGCCTTTGCTCTATCCGGTTTTTCCACAAAACAGCTAACCATTTTGACAGCATCATTGCCACCCTCTTGCGGAACTATATAGCCATATTTAGATGCCGGATACTTGGGTTCAATACCCATCAGCACCAAATCGGCCACATCCTCTTCCACTGCCTGCACCATCTTACCTATGGAACGGAAAAAATCGTTCTCTGTATATGGATCGCAGGGCATAATCACCACCACTTCGCTGTCGGGACAACCCTTTTGTAAAGAAAGATAAGAAACCGCAAGTGCTATAGCCGGGAAAGTATCTCTTCTCTCCGGTTCTGCCACCACATCAACATTATCGCCCAGCTGATTAATAATATTATCACGCTGAGTCTTGCTGGTAGCAATAGTAACACTCTCTGCAAGATTGGTCTCCTTTACCTGCCTTACTACACGCTGAAGCATAGACTCCATAGAACCATCAGCCGCCTTCAAAAGAGGCAGAAACTGTTTGGAACGTGTATTATTGGATAACGGCCAAAGCCTTAATCCCGAACCACCGGATAAAAGAACTAACTGCATTATCAATTATATTTAAATGATATCCAATACATTACAATACTCTAAATCTAGAGCTTTAGCTACATTTTCGTTGGTACATTTGCCGCAATATACGTTTACACCCTTAGCCAGACCGCTATCGCGCCTAATAGCCTCTTCCAGTCCAAGTTCTGCCATCATCATACCATATCTAAAGGTAGCATTTGCCAAAGCCACTGTCGATGTGTAGGGAACAGCACCCGGCATATTGCCAACACAGTAATGAACTATGCCATCTTCAATGAATACAGGATCGTCGTGAGTAGTTACATGAGACGATTCGCAGCAACCGCCCTGGTCAATAGCTATATCTACTATCACAGCACCCTTCTTCATCTCCTTCAGATGTTCGCGACGTACCAATTTCGGAGTTCTTCCGCCTGGAATCAGTACCGAACCAATTACCAGGTCAGCCTCCTTCAAAGATTTTCTTATATTCGCCTCTGTACTATAGAGAGTTGTTACGCTGGCGCCAAAAATATCCTCCAGATAAGCCAAACGGTTAAGATCAATATCCAGCAGAGTAACTTCTGCGTCAATACCTACAGCTGCCTTTGCTGCGTATGTACCTGCTATACCGCCACCTACAATCACAATCTTACCACGTTCAACACCCGGAACACCACCTAACAAGATGCCACGTCCACCGTAGCTCTTCTCAATGTACTTTGCACCCTCCTGAATACTTAAACGACCTGCTATCTGGCTCATAGGACGCAAGCAAGGCAGATTTCCCGCTTTATCTACAATAGTTTCAAAAGCCACACCCTTAACCTTTTTGTCCATCAAAGCCTTGGTCAATCCCGGATTTGGTGCAAGATGAAGATATGTAAACAGAATCTGATTCTCACGCAAGAACTTATATTCGCATGGTTCCGGTTCTTTAACCTTCCAAATCATATCCGATTTTTCGAACACCTCGGCAGGCGAACCCAAAATCTGTGCTCCGGCAGCCACATAATCATCATCACTGAAACCCGCCCCTTCGCCGGCATGAGTTTCCACATACACTGTGTGTCCTTTTGCTACAAAAGCAGACACATTATCCGGAGTCAAACCAACGCGATATTCGTGGTTCTTTAATTCCCTAGTTGTTCCAATCTTCATATTTGTACTTTTTAAGGTATAATTATTATATATATCAGAATGCGAAGATAGTTTAAATCTTTGAAAGAAGCACCTAACAACTAATATTTATTACATAGCAATTCAGTATTTTTCCATTAAATAATCTGCCACAGCCTGATATGCGGGCAGTGAATACGGATCGTTGGCGGCATTCGATGCAACCGGCATTGAAGCCAACCTTACCAGCACCATTTCTGCTGCCATATCTATGTAGATGGTCTGACCATACACACCACGGGCACAGAAAGCCTTATCTGCGTTGTTGGTAACCCACCACATATCTCTGTAGCCCCAACCTTTCAGATTTGGATAAGACTCCTGGTCAAATCTGGCATTATCTGCATTCTTTAAAATGTCGTCAACCACCTGTGCCGGCATTATCTGCTTTCCGTTAAACCAGCCTCGCCTGCGTACCATTTCGCCAAACATAGCCAAATCTCGCAGATTGGCATTAAAGCCACCCCCCGCAAAGGCTATTCCACGCGGATCCACCTGATAATAACCATCGTAATTAGCACCCATAGGAACCCAGATTTTTTCTGACAACAAATCAGGAATGCTCTTACCGGTAGCACGGGATATTACCCAACCTAAAGCATCGGTATTAACAGTCTTGTAGGCGAACCTCTTTCCGTGTTCCCCACTCTTCTTGATTTTCTCAAGATACTGATAGTAATACATTGCTCCTTTGTAGCCTTCGGGTTTTTGTAGATTTCCGGCAGCAGAGTATTCCCAGATGTCTGAATTAGGGTCGGAATAGTCTTCGCTGTACTTTAGTGCTGTTGTCATATCCAACAGATTACGTACTGTGGCATCGCCAAAAGCAGACTGCGCCAGTTCAGGCACATACTCTTTTACCAGTTTGTTTTCGTCCAGCACCCCTTCTGCAACCAATATAGCACCTAAAGTACCTGTAAATGTCTTACTTACAGACATTACAGAGTGAGTGCCGTCCGGTTTTAATGCTCCCTGATACTTTTCGTAAACAATCTTCCCCTTGTGCAGAATAATCACACCATCTACATAGTTTTTGTCCAGAAAAGCCTGCCATCCCACGGGTTCTGTTTCAAACATAGGGACAAACTGTATTTTTTCTATCCCCGGATCTATAGCCTCTCTAAACCTGTACCTGTCGGTAGTGGCACATTTTACCACTTTTGTAGGTACAAACTGTCTCATATTACACACTGTGTAACGTAAAGCCGGAAAGTTGAAAAACGAACCATCGGCTGCTTCCACCACCATATTGTCCATAGGTGGGAATCCCTGCATCCAACCCATCTTAACGGGGTTGGAATCTTCTTGTGACAACTGTTGAGCAGATGTTGTCACCACGCACATCACTGATGCACCGCAAACAAGAAATAATCTCTTCATAATAGTCTTCATAACTCTATTCAATTTCTTTTGAATTGTGGCGTAAAAGTATGGAGTTGTAGAATACGTTATTCTCTGAAAGGCAACTTTCTTCAGGGCTATAAATTTATTTAACCACAGTGCATTTTTCTTTACAAAACGGCCTCCAAACATTAATTTTTAATAACTGAAACTTTTTTTAAATAGTGGAACTGAGTAGATTTTATTGTAATAGGACATAAATTCAATAGTTTACAACGAAAACCAAGTCCCCCCAACGCCTTCGGCGTCGGTCCCCCCCGTTCATAGGCCACGGGCGGCCAAGTTTTCTTTTGCAAACTATTGAAAATCATATTATCACTCCATTAACCGAAACAAAAACACTGCCCTATTACACTTATTTTCTACAAGTACTATTAGGTTACTTTGAATGGCATAGCCACCCATGGCTTTGTAAATGGGAGGGACCAGCAAACTTACCCTATTACTACTCTATTAACCATATATGTTTTTTAAACTGGTTGTAATAGGGTGTATTTGTGAGGCGTGGCCGCCCGCGGCTCGTGAGCGGGTGGCGAAGAGCCTCTGTAGAGGCGATGAGACGGGAAGAAGCCAAAACTTGTTTTGGCGGAACCGAAACAAATAGCACCCTATTACAACAACTGCAATAAAAAAATAAAGGCCTGCAATGTAAAGTATTGCAAGCCCTTAATGCAAAAAAACGGCAGAACTATTTACGTTTGGAGTTGTATTTAATCTGCGAATAGACAAAAATTGAAAAAAGTATCAGGGCAGCACCGCCACCAACCAAATAAGGATTGGCATTAACCAGATGCAACCCTTCAGGAGCCACCACTATGTAAGACACACTTACCGCAGTCATAAACATAGCAGGAATAAGAGAAATCAGGTAAGCCATACCCTTACGTTCACGTGCTAAGAACACAGTAATAGCCCACAGCGTAAACACAGAAAGAGTCTGGTTAGTCCATGCAAAATATCGCCATATAATCTTAAAACCATCGGCATTAGAGAGACTGAAAATAAGGAAACCCATAGAACAGAGAGCAATAGGAACCGTAATCAACAGACGTTTGGAAACATTCTTCTGTTCTATCTTAAGCAGATCCGCTATAATCAGACGGCATGAACGCAGAGCAGTATCGCCGGTCGATATAGGAGCAGCCACAATACCAAGAATAGCAAGCACACCACCTATAGGGCCTAACCACTCCTTAGACAGACGTGTAGCCACCATAGCACCAGTAAATGGTTTACCGGACACAGCATCTATAATACCATTCTCACTAAAGAACACTGTTGCAGCAGCAGCCCAAACAAGCGCCACAATACCCTCTGTAACCATAGCGCCATAGAAAATAGGACGACACAGATGTTCACTCTTCATACATCTTGCCATCAAAGGCGACTGTGTTGCATGGAAACCGCTGATAGCACCACAAGCTATAGATACAAACATCATTGGGAAGATAGGACTCTTATCGTATTTTACACCCATGCTCTCCCAAATCTCAGGCATATCGGGCCATTTCACAAACAGAGTAATCATAATGCCGATAGCCATAAATATCAAGGCAAAAGCAAATAGAGGATATATCTTACCAATAATCTTATCTATAGGCAGAAGTGTGGCCAGAATGTAATAAGCAAAAATCACTATCATCCAGAAATAGGCATTCATCCAGTCCGGTGTAAGTGAGGCGATAATCTCTGCCGGACCCGATGTAAAGACAGCAGTCACCAGCAACATAAGCAGTACGGTAAGGAAAATCATCACCCAATTAACCTTACTGCCCAAATACCTGCGAATAGTCTGTGTAAGACTCTCACCACCATTGCGTATAGAGATAGTACCGGCAAAGAAATCGTGCACAGCACCTGCAAAAATAGTACCGAAAACAATCCACAGAAAACTGGCAGTACCAAACTGAGCACCCATAATAGCACCGAATATAGGACCTAATCCGGCTATATTCAGAAACTGAATCATAAATACCTTCCATGACGGCATAACAATATAATCTACGCCATCCTCTTTAGATATAGCAGGCGTCTCCCTGTTATCGGGCCCAAAAACATTGTTCACTATACGGCCATAAATCATATAACCGCATATCAGTAAAGCCAATGCAATAAGAAAAGTAATCATAACACAAATCTATTACAACAATAATCAATCAGTTCCAAAAAGATCGCGGGTATAAACCCTCTCCTTCACATCGTCCAAAACCTTATCGTAACGGTTGGCAATAATAGCCTTACAGCTCTTCTTGAATTCATCCAGATTATTCACTACCTTACTGCCAAAGAATGTAGTACCCTCTTCCAGTGTAGGTTCATATATAATAATGGTGGCACCTTTAGCCTTAATACGCTTCATAACACCCTGAATGGAACTCTGGCGGAAGTTGTCACTGTTGGCCTTCATTGTCAGACGGAAGATGCCTATAACACATTCACTCTCTTTCGATGCATCCCACTGAGCATTCTCGCGGTAGTAACCTGCCATACGCAGTACACGGTCGGCAATGTAATCCTTACGGGTACGGTTACTCTCCACTATGGCGGTCATCATATTCTGAGGCACGTTGGTGTAGTTGGCAAGCAGCTGCTTGGTATCTTTTGGAAGACAATAACCACCATAACCAAAAGATGGATTATTGTAGTGTGTACCAATACGCGGATCCAGACCAACACCGTTTATTATTGCCTGAGTATCAAGACCTTTTATTTCAGCGTAGGTATCCAGTTCATTAAAGTAACTGACACGTAGTGCCAGATAGGTATTTGCAAACAGTTTAACTGCTTCGGCCTCTTTCATTCCCATGAACAGAGTGTCTATATCCTCTTTCAATGCACCCTGCTGTAACAGAGCGGCAAAAGTTTTAGCATATTTCACTGCATTTGGATTACCTATAGCCTGAATGGCAGCATTCTCTTCTGAAAACTCTGCACTGTCTATTATCTTTGGATAACCCACTATAATACGGCTGGGGTAAAGATTATCGTAAAGAGCCTTGCTTTCGCGCAGGAATTCAGGCGAGAAAAGCAGATTGAACTTCTTTCCCTTCAGTTCAGGCTTATAAAGGAACTGCAAAGCATATTTCACATATAGACTGCGGGTATAGCCCACAGGAATGGTACTCTTTATCACCATCACAGCATCAGGATTAACAGAGAGAACCAAATCTATCACATCCTCTATATGATGGGTATCAAAGAAGTTCTTCTGAGGATCGTAGTTGGTGGGAGCTGCTATAATCACAAAATCGGCATCACGGTAAGCCGATGCACCATCAAGCGTAGCTACCAAATCAAGCTCTTTTTCTGCAAAATACTTCTCTATATAATCATCCTGAATAGGACTGATACGGTTATTTATCTTCTCTACCTTTTCAGGAATAACATCCACAGCCACCACACTATTGTGCTGTGCCAGCAATGTAGCCATTGAAAGACCTACATATCCTGTTCCTGCTACTGCAATCTTCATATCTTACAAACAAATTATTTATAATACTCTTTATACCATTCTGCAAAAGCACGCAAACCCTGCCGTAACGATGTACTTGGTTTGAAACCGAAATCGCGCTCCAAAGCAGTTGTATCAGCGTATGTTACAGGAACATCGCCCGGTTGCATAGGAACCAGTTCCTTGTGCGCTTCAAAATCGTAATCTTGCGGAAGAACACCGGCACGGAGCAACTCCTCTTGCAGTATAGTTACAAAATCAAGCAGATTCTCAGGCTGATTATTACCTATATTATATACTGCATACGGAGGAACTGGCAGACCATCTTCACCCACCTGTTTGGCTGGAGCCTTCTGCATAACACGAATCACACCCTCCACTATATCGTCCACGTAAGTAAAATCGCGCTTACAGTTACCAAAATTGAAAATCTGAATCTTTTCACCCTTTACCAGTTTGTTGGTAAAGCCAAAATAGGCCATATCAGGACGACCGGCAGGACCATAAACAGTAAAGAAACGGAGTCCGGTAGATGGAATATTGTAGAGCTTGCTATATGCATGAGCCATCAGTTCGTTGCTCTTTTTCGTAGCAGCATACAGTGAAACAGGATTATCCACCTTATCGTCTGTACTATAAGGAATCTTCTTGTTTGAACCGTAAACCGATGAAGACGATGCATAAACCAGATGCTCTACGCCACCATCGTACTGAGAATATGAATGACGGCAAGCCTCTAAGATATTGTAGAAACCTATCAGATTGGCCTCTATATATGCACCCGGATTGGTAATACTGTAACGAACACCTGCCTGAGCAGCCAGGTTCACTACCACCTGAGGTTTGAAATCGGCAAAAATCTTATCAATCAGCGCCTTATCGGCTATATTACCACGAACAAGATTAAAATTTGGATACTGTTCCAGCTCTTTCAGTCGCTCCTCTTTCAGGCGAACATCATAATAATCGTTCATATTATCTATGCCCACCACTTCCGGATTATCATATCTCTTGTAAACAGCCTTAACCAAATTACTTCCTATAAAGCCAGCTGCACCTGTAATCAATATTCTCATATACCTTATTTATATATAAAACCAAATTTATGCAAAACTAACTATTTTCTACCACATAACCACCAAAAAACTTCATTTTTCTTTATTGTAAGTTCATCCACCACCCCACAAATTACAAAAAGCTCAAAATCAGGGAAGGTCAAACAAAACTATTATCAAACAACAAAACCATATTCCAATATTGTTTTTACTCAAAATTTCCATATTCCAATATTGTTTTTTGCCAAAAATTACAGTTACATCACTTCAAACACCCTCTACCCCACTCCATTCTGCAAAACTACCATAGCAAACAGAACAAGCGCCAAGTAGGTCCCCTACCTGACGCTTGTTTTTCTATATTTATCACTTTCCAGTATTATACTCCGCTAGTGGCTCATTCAGCAGATTGGCATTATCAGTCCAATTACATCCCATCAACATACGAGCAAAAGAAGCTAAACGCAGCACGTTCACCTTTGGAAATGGAATTAGTTCCAAGACTTTGAAATGCGAATCCTCAGAAACAATGTATTGAGCATTAGCTGCAATTGCACAATCTACAAACTTATTATCATCCTTATCCTGCTCTCTCAGATGAAAATGAAAATAAGTATCCACGAACTCAACAAAAGGAGAGTTTAGCATCACCTGAACAACATTCGACGCAATCACAGCATTTGTCTTAGCAGACAAAATCTCCTCATACTCATGAAGGATCTCATTTGATACACACAATATAAACTTCCCCTCATGCAACCCCTGCCACACAGAAAAATACCGTCCCTTTCTCGACAAGATAGCAATCAAGCAATTCGTATCCAAAACAATTTTATCACTCTTCATAAGGTGTTCTCAGATGTTCCTTCAATACAGCCTCATTCTTCTCGTCATTCCACACCCCCTGTTCCCACAAGGCGTCCATCTCATCTTCTACTCTCTTAGCAAAATAAACACTCAACGCTTTCTTCATCTCCATCAAGTCCTCCTCAGTCTTCGCAAAAGAGAACATCTTCAGCAAATGCAATTGAGTAGGATTCAAAACTGTTGCTTCCATAACCACATATATTAAATTTCCACTTGCGAAATTACCTAAAATTCAAGACTACAACAAATTAAGAGCCTTATTTTTTCCAAAATCCCTAAAAAAAACACCCTTAACCCTACTCCATTCTGCAAAACCGCCATAGCAATACATTCATTCACCAATAATCCTTAATCTGACCCATTAAGGAAATTTCGTGTAAAAATCAATTACCAAATTCTAAGGTCAAATTTTTTGACCATAGAACACAAAGAAGTGCTACAACAAGTGGTAGTCAAGGATTCCTTAACCGCCACAATTTAAGGTGATAAACCCATATAAACATTATATTTTTAACCTTAAAAAGCAGAAAAGATTAGGAAATACACAGGGAAAACAGTTTCTTTGCAAGAAGAAAAATTACAATCAACACCACAATGGAAAAATACAATCTAAACACAAAACAGAAAGCTGTAGCAGAAACTTCAATAGCTTACAGCACAGAACCATTACCAAACATACAGTGCGGTAATGTAATTTCGCGTAAGAATACTCAACCTTGCGTGTTTACCGAAGAAGAGTTTGATAAAGTAATAAAACATTCAGAACGTAGCGGTAACGCCACACCTGCTGAAGTCAAACAATTCTTTGCACAATGGGGCTCCACAATATAGTATGGAGCCAACAAACTCATAAAGATTTAGGACAATTTTGCGGTCAAAAATTTTGACCGCAAAAAACAAAGAACCAATTAGGAGACTCCTAACAAACCATAAAAACCCACACAAACAGAACGTAGCATAGTTTCAACACCATAAACTAGCAACCATGCGCATACTCTTAATAGTAGGAAACGGATTTGACCTGAACCTGGGCTTACCAACATCGTACCGCCATTTCTACAAATACTATTTAGAGCATACCGAAAGCAGAAACGAACACGTAAACAAACTAAAATCAATAATAAAAGACGATATAGAAAACTGGTCCGATTTAGAACTAAAACTGGGCGAAGTAACAGAACAGTTCACATCACCGAACCACTTCATAGCCGCCTTTCGTGACCTTAAAAAACACCTTACAGCATATCTGAAGACAGTAAACAGTGTAGAGATACCAAACATAGACAAAATCTCCACACAATTTGCCGATGACATAATAGGATTCAAGAAAAACCTTGATCCCAAGTACAAATCAACATACAACAGTTTTGTACAAAACATATCAGACAAAAAGATAACATTAGACATACTCACATTCAATTACACCGATACAATAGAAAACATAGCCGACCAGTTGGAGGCACATCCCGAATATGCCGATAAGATAGTAGTAGAAAACATCTATCACATACACCAACAACTTAATGAATTAGGCATAATACTCGGTGTAAACGATGAGAACCAAATACAAAACAAAAGCCTGTCCTTTCATCCCGACATAAAAGCAACGATGATAAAACCATACATCAACAGCGAATATGTCAGCGGTACAGACAAAGAGTGTAAGCAAGCAATAGATAGAGCTAACATGGTCATCCTGTTTGGAGTATCATTAGGCGCAACCGACAGAATGTGGTGGAACTATTTAGGCGAACACGTTGCAGCATATTCCCAACGTATCATCTACTGCCCTTACGAAGAAGATACATCGGCATTAGACATGTCGGAAGTGATAATCCGCAACAACGGCCTTATTACCAGATGCGCAAACAACATGTATCTTGCAAATAATGCATACAGCGCAGTAACCCCCAGAATCTACCCCATCAGAGCAAACCGAATGTTTAACTTCGGCCTCACACACAACGTAGAAGCCAATCACTCCAAAGTGATTGACTGGCTAACAACCAAAATCAACGCAACAGGTACGATATAATTTGAAGAAACCGGAAAGCCAAATCTTGATTGATAAACAATGGAAGTAATCAAAACCGCCATCGAAGGCGTAGTAATTATAGAACCTCGCGTATTTAAAGACGACAGAGGCTATTTCTTTGAAAGTTTCTCACAACGTGAATTCGAAGAAAAAGTACGCCCCATTAACTTTGTACAAGATAACGAATCAATGTCAAGTTATGGTGTAATGCGTGGTCTCCATTTCCAAATACCACCATTCACTCAAAGTAAACTGGTTCGTTGCGTAAAAGGAAAAGTACTTGATGTAGCAGTAGATATACGCAAAGGCAGTCCAACCTACGGACAACACGTAGCAGTAGAATTAAGCGAAGAGAACCACAGACAGTTCTTTGTACCAAGAGGCTTTGCACATGGTTTTGCAGTTCTATCAGAAACTGCAATCTTCCAGTACAAGTGCGATAACTTCTACTCTCCACAAGCCGATGGTGGCATAAGCATTAAAGACGACAGTTTAGGTATAGACTGGCAAATCCCAATGGATAAAGCCATACTTTCTGAAAAAGACCTGAAACATCTTTGTTTGAAAGACTTCGACAGCCCGTTTGACTATAGTGTTAACCTTTATCCGGAATTTTAGTGCAAACCGAGTGCAGAGTCAAACTTGTTTGAACTATGCAGAGGTGCAGCCTAAAATCAACGAAGTTAATTTGAATAATGCAGATACTAGTTACCGGTGCCAACGGACAGATGGGAAATGAAATGCGTATCCTGGCAAAAGAGAGCCAAGACACATATATCTTCACAGACGTAAATCAGGTAGAAGGATTTGAAACAACCTACCTTGATATTACAAATCTTGAAGCCATAAGAGCCATAGTAAAAGAGTACAACATAAATGCAATAGTAAACTGTGCTGCCTGGACAAACGTAGATGGAGCAGAAGATCCGGATAAATACGAACTGGTTGAAGCACTCAACGCTACTGCGCCTGAAAACCTTGCTAAGGCAATGAAAGAGGTAGATGGTCTTTTAATTCACATCTCTACAGACTATGTCTTTGGAGCAGAACCATACAACACTCCTTGTAAAGAAGACCAAACAGGAACCCCAACAGGAGTATATGGATTAACTAAACTACACGGAGAACAGAAAATACAAGCTACAAACTGCAAACACATAATAATACGTACCGCTTGGCTATATAGTGAGTTTGGCAATAATTTCTGCAAAACAATGATGAATCTTACTGCCACTAAACCACAACTGAAGGTTGTGTTTGATCAAGTAGGAACACCAACCTACGCACTTGATTTGGCAAAGGCTATAACAGTTGTTCTTGCAAAGTTTAATGGCAGTCAAACAGGCATTTACCACTACAGCAACGAAGGCGTATGCTCCTGGTATGATTTCACCAAAATGATAGCCCTATACAATGGTACAACCGCTTGCGATATTCAGCCCTGCCACAGTAATGAATTCCCAAGCCCGGTAACACGCCCAAGCTACAGTGTACTTGACAAAACCAAAATAAAAGAGACTTTTGGAATAACCATTCCATATTGGACGGAATCACTGCAAAAATGTATTGCAAACCTTAAATATATTAAATAGAGCGCAAGAACTCATTATTCTTTTGCTCTACCGATGGTGCCAAAGCATCTGCCATCGTCCATACAATAATAGTGACCTGCAAACTGCTGAGTATATCTGCAACAGACTATATAATAGTTTTCTCAAAGAAGTCTCATTAGGAAGAACAGATTGATAGTACTTAAAACCTGCCGAACTGTATCAATAGTATTAATAATCATTAAAAAATGTCCTAACAAATGATTGAACCTATGAAAATAGGTGCTCTAATGCATCCATTTCAGTAGATACGTCATTTTTGGGAACTTACTTGAATGAGCCTGAGATTATAAAAATTAATTGGGATATTTACATATAATTTTATGAAAAATTCTACCAGGATAATTCTTAATACAGCTGCACAATATATTCGGACAATATTACACATATTACTGTCCTTTATTTCTATACGTTTAGTTCTTAATGCATTAGGTGCAGATGATTATGGTATATATACACTAATAGCTGGCGTTACTGCTATGCTTTCATTTGTAACACAAGCATTGGTTACTACGACACAACGTTTCATGTCTTATTATCAAGGTCAAAACGAACCTCAAAAGATGAAATTGTTTTTTACAAACAGTTTGCTTTTGCATATATTTATTGGTATAATATTTAGTTGTGTACTATTTCTTATTACTCCATTATTATTTAATGGTTTCTTAAATGTTTCTATAGCAAGAATTCATGCCGCAAAAATAGTTTATTACATTGTTATTGCAATTTTATTTGTAACATTTTGTACTGCTCCATATAGAGCACTCTTGGTTTCACACGAAAACATTATTTATATATCAATCATAGATGTATTAGATGGAATTTTGAAGGTTGTATTAGTTTTGATTTTGCAATATGTATCTCATGACAAATTGATTATCTATGGATTAATAATGTTGTCCATTCATTTTTTTAATTTTTTCACAATGTCCATTTACGCGTCACGTAAATATGAAGAATGCGTACTCCCCAACTTTAATCATTTTAATATAAGATTTTTTAAGGATTTATTCTCATTTGCGATTTGGACCATTTACGGTACTGGTTGCGTAGTAATAAGAACCCAAGGATTAGCAATTGTTGTTAACAAATTCTTCTCAACAGTTGCAAATGCGGCCTATGGAATAGGGTTACAAGTATCAGGAGCAGTAAGTACTATTTCTGTTGCTTTATTAAATGCTATGAGACCACAAATAGTTAAAGCTGAAGGCGGTGGTCTACATGAAAAAGCATTAATGCTCGCAACTTCATTATGTAGATATTCTCTCATTTTGTTGTCAGCTTTTTGTATTCCATGTATTTACGAAATGCCATCTCTATTAATTCTATGGCTTAAAGATGTTCCTGAATATACAGTATTATTTGCGAGAATGGCTTTAATTGCATCATTAGCGGATACTTTGACTTTAGGATTAAATACTTATTGTGAAGCTATAGGTCGTATAAAAAAATATAATCTTATAATATTCTCACTTAAATTATTAACCCTTCCTATTGCAATCTTATTATTAACAATTAAGGTAGAACCTATAGTAATTGCTATCACTTATATAGGAATGGAAATTTTGACATCCATTATTAGATTGCCATTTTTGAAGCAATTAGGAAATCTTAAAATTTTTACTTTTATTAAAGATGTTATTGGAAGAACCATTATACCAATTTTATTATCAATATTTGTATGTCATATTATAACAAATAGGTTTGATTTTGAATTTAGATTTTTATTGACATTCTCTGCAAGTATTTTATTATTCTGTACATCAATTATATTTTGCGGATTAACAAATCAAGAAAAGACTTTGTTGAAAAAACTGCTAAAAAAATAATTGTAATATGAAAGTCATATATATCGCGCACAGTTCTGGATTACAAGGGGCTGGTTTTGCTTTATTAAATATAATAAAAGGCATAAGAGAATTTGGTATTACACCTATTTTGATATTGCCTCAAAAAGGAATACTATCGAAAGAATTTGAAAATTTAAATATTAAGTGTTATTATTGCCCTTGTTGCAATACTATATACCCAAGCAGGAAAGGTTTAATTAACTTGTTGAAATACCCGTTACGCATAATAAGAATGATTGTACTAAATTCTTATACTTTACACAAAATAAACAAGATCATAAGAATAGAGAACCCAGATATAATTCATTCTAATACTGGTGTTATCCGCGTTGGTGCTGTTGCTGCAAAAAGAAATAAGATTCCTCATGTTTGGCATATACGCGAATATCAGACTTTAGATTTTGGTTGGGAACCAATAGGGGGAATTGAATATCAAAAAAAAATATATCGCGACAATAACAATCATTGCATAGCTATTACCAAAAATATTTTTGATTTTTTTGAGTTAAATTCAAAAAAAGATAAGGTAATATATGATGGAGTGTTTTCAGATAAAATAAAGATATCGCAATGCCAATCCAATAACTATTTTCTATTTGTTGGTTGCTTAAAAGAAGGAAAAGGAGTCGTTGATGCTGTTAATGCTTTTAATCATATAATAAATAAACTTCCTGAAAATATAGAACTGTGGCTTGTTGGAAAAGACGAAATAGATATCTGTAATATCATAAATGAATGCTCGGTTCCTAACAGAATTAAATATTTAGGTTTTAGAAATGATATTTACCAATTAATGTCAAGAGCGATAGCATTAATAGTTCCTAGCAAATTTGAGGGTTTCGGATTTATAACTACAGAAGCAATGTTAAACAAATGTTTAGTTATTGGTAGAAATACCGGTGGAACTAAAGAACAGTTTGATAATGGATTTAATATGTTGAAGAATGAAATTGGATTGCGTTTTGAAACTCTTGAACAATTATCTCAACACATGATTGAAGTCGTATCGAATCCTAACAGTTTTTGTGAAATGAAAGAGCGTGCATACGCTGTCGTTAGAGAGATGTATACCATCGAAAATAATACAAAAAAGATTTTAAATTATTATAAAGCTATAATTGAATGATTATTATACTTTTATTCTTATTTATTGTTGTCAACTTATTAATTAAATATTTTATTAAGGATAAAATATCTAAATTTATTGCGAACTCATTTAATACTTATTGGTTTTTATCACTTGCAATTTCTACATTTGAACCAATGGGATATTATGAGGTTAGTGGTCATGCATATGCATTGCTAATAATAGGAGTTATAGCTTTTATTATAGGACTATGTATTCCTAAGTTTAATAAAAAATTAACGACTATTGAAAATAGCTACAAGATCATGTATGTATTAGAGAAATTGTTGCTTAATTACAAAATTAACATCATTCTTTTTTTGCTTTCTATTTATTTTTTAATGCATGCTAAAGATGTAATTATTGCTTCAGCTATAGAAGGAAAATCAATGAGAGTTACTGGTGATTCTGAATTATATGTAGGTAATAACCTCTTTAAATTTATATATACATTTATAGGATACCCTTTGTTCAATTTTCTAATGACAATCATTCCTTATGCATTATTAAATTTTAAAAAAAAATATCTTATTCCGTCTATCCTATCATCTACCTTTGTTTTTTCTTTTATTATTATTAATGCGGGGAGGGTAATGTTTGTAATTATCTTATTGTACATATTAATTATGTATGTAATCAACAATAAAGGAGTTTTTAATTTATCATTAAAAACATCATTTATATCTATTATATTCCTAATAGTTGTACTATTGGGAATATCTTCCATTACTAATTTTAGAGATTATGGAACTTTTAAAATGGATTCTAATTCATTAAGGGATAATATTAATGACACCAAAGAACGAATTTTAAGTTACTCGGTATTGCCTATTGTTTTATTTGATAGATCTATACAAGAAGATTATATGAGTAAATTTAATGGTCCACTATTGGGGAAAGCCACTTTTGCTGGTCCAGAATTGTATATAGGTAATATAATAAAACGAGTTGATCCTGATTATAAAACTGGCAATGATATTGTAATTAGTTATATACAAAATAATTATTTTCCAATCTCTCCTTTATTAGAAGCGAATTTTGCTTATACTGGAATATTTTTTCATTATCAAGATTTTGGTATAATAGGGGTTATATTTATTCCATTATTATTTGGAATATTTTTTAGAAAAATTGTGTTAGATTATTATAAAAGGCCAAATATTGCTTTACTGGCATTAATTGGATTTAATTATTTTATGATGATGTATTCCATTTTTTGTTGTTATTTTATAAAACCTTGGATAACAATTTACATTCCTATACTACTCTATTTTGGATATAAATATAAATATGAATATAAACCAAGTAATATCATAAGTTAATTATGAAACCCAAAGCACGAGTTATTGCTCTTTATCTTCCTCAATTTCATCCTATTGAATTAAACGATGAATGGTGGGGAAAAGGATTTACAGAATGGACAAATGTTGCAAAAGCCAAACCTCTTTTTAAAGGTCATTATCAGCCAAAGATTCCTGCAGATTTAGGATTTTATGACTTACGCTTGTCAGAAGTGAGAGAAGAACAAGCTAAGATGGCTAAAGATGCCGGGATAGAAGGTTTCTGTTATTGGCATTATTGGTTTGGCAAAGGAAAGAGATTATTAGAAAGACCTTTTAATGAAGTTCTAGAGTCTGGCAAACCTGATTTTCCTTTCTGTTTAGGATGGGCGAATCATAGTTGGACAAACCAATTATGGACAAAAGCAAAGACCTTTTCTAAAGAAAAAACACTGCTTGAACAAACATATATTCCAGAAGAATATGAAGATCACTTTAATGATATATTACCTGCATTAAAGGATAAAAGATATATTACCGTTGATGGAAAACCTTTGTTTTTAATCTTTGATCCATTATCAATTCCTGATCCACAAAATTTTATTGAAAAATGGCAGTGTTTAGCTAAAAAGAATGGATTAAAAGGTATTCATTTCGTTGGAATTATTAGTAATTTACTAAGTATTAAAAAAGATTTTGGAGGTACTCCTGAATTTCATTATGCAAAAGATAATGATCCTGCAGCTCCACGATATAATCAATTACTAAATGCTGGGTTTGATGCCGTCAATTCTAGGGGTCAGTATCGTGCAGAACTTAAAGCTACAGGTAATATAAAAAAGTATTTCCATACATGCTTGCAAAGATTGTTTAATGTAAATTTTTTAAAGACATTTGAATATACAAAAATTATAAAATCCTTATTTGTTGAAGAAGATAAATGGGAAAACGTATATCCAACATTATTGCCTAATTGGGATAGATCTCCACGTAGTGGAAAAAAAGCCAATATTTATAAAAATAGTACTCCAGAAAACTTTAGGAAACATTTATCTTCTGCATTGGAATTAATAAAAGATAAAAATGAAGAGCACAAAATCTTATTCTTAATGTCTTGGAATGAATGGGGAGAAGGTAATTACGTTGAACCTGATTTAAAATATGGACATGGTTATTTAAATGTATTGAAAGAGGAACTTTTTGTGAAATGAAAATATTGCATATAATAGACAACATGTCAATGGGAGGCGCTAATGCATTACTTGTAGATTTGGCTCCTTTTCAGGGACAGAAAGGGCATAAAGTTGATATTTTACAATTGATTGAGAGTAAGGATAAAACGTTAACAGACAAACTTTGTAACTCTGGTGTTAATGTCATTTCTTTAGCAAAAAAAGGGTCTGTATATAATCCTTTACTCACATTTAAAATAATTCCTTATTTGAGAAAATATGATATTATTCATGTACATTTATTCCCTGCATTGTATTGGGCAGGATTGGCTAGAATTTTGTCATTTTCGAAGACTCCACTAGTATATACAGAACATTCTACTCATAACAAAAGACGAGCCAACCCGATTCTTTTTACGATAGATAAATTTATTTATTCTAATTGTTATAAAGAAGTGATTGCATGTTCAGATAAGGCCTTTGAGACTTTTAAAGACGTATTTCCAAACATGAATGCTAGTACCATTCTCAATGGAGTAAATATTAGTAAAAATGTGAATGCTATACCATACTCAAAAAAAGAATTAATTAATGTTGGGAATGACGTTTTTGTTGTTACAATGATAGCTCGTTTTGCCTCAATGAAAAGGCAAGATACTGTTGTTGAAGCTATGTCTAAGTTACCTTCTAATTTTCACGCAGTATTTGTCGGTGGAGATGATGGCGAGTTGGATAATGTAAAAAGTGTTGTCGCAAAGCTAAAGATTAAAAACAGAATACATTTTTTAGGTATTCGTCCTGATGTTCCCCGAATTTTAAAAAGTTCAGATGTCGTTATCATGGCATCTGATTACGAGGGACTTTCTTTGTCTTCTATTGAAGGTATGGCAAGCGGCAAACCTTTTATAGCTTCTAATGTTAATGGTTTAAAAGAAGTAGTAGGAGGAGCTGGAATTCTATATGAAAATAAGAATTCAGAAGAACTTGCCAATATTTTAAAAAAGCTTTATGATGACAAGGCTTTCTATTTAGATACAATAAATAAATGCCAAAAGAAAGCTGTGCAATTTGATATTTCTGTATGTTCATCGGCATACTTAAAAGTGTATGCAAAATATCTGTAATATGAATAAACGTATATTAAGAGATTTGCTCTACATTGTAAGTTCTCTTTTTTTCTTATGGTTATATATTCCACATTTTGTTATATATTTCTTATGTAAGAAAAAACGATTATGTATTAACGCAGATCTTAAAGCTATAGAACACCAATTGAATGTAACTATGCCTTTAGGAATTCAGTTGTTGTATCAACTCCATATTAATAGATATTTCCGACATACTTTTTATTATCGTATAGGTCCTGTTTTTGACTTGTTGATAAGTTGGTATCGCCCAGGTGATAAATATTTTTGGATTCCATTTTCAACAAAAGTAGGTAAGGGGT
>JAFYMP010000054.1 GCA_017556585.1 Bacteroidaceae bacterium | reverse complement strand
GAAGGTGTGTTAGATAATAGGATAGATGCTAATTGATAGCCTTCAATATAGCATCTTTTAGTATGTTTTACATAAGCCAAAGTACATATGATAACGATATATCTAGATAAACAAGTCTTTAGTCATTTATTTAATGCAAGAGAAGAAAAGTATTCGCTCTTACGTGAAAAGATATTATCTCATAAGGACGAATTTATCTTCTTTTATTCAAATGCGCATTTATTTGATTTGCAAGATGATAAAACTGATATTAAATATGCAGAAATGGAGTTTATGCAATCTATTGTTGATGGAAATAGATTAATCTATGAGTCTCCTAGACAAGAAGTGATTAAACAATCTCCACGTGAAGCCTTTGAAACAGTTGGTAAGGTAGGAGATTTTTCATGGCTTGACAATTTTGATGTTTCTCAACTAACAGATGAACAACGGAATGCAATAAATAATATTGTTGATATTAGCATTAAGGATTTAAAAGGTGAACTAGATTTTAACTGGTTGACAAATAGAATACCGATTTCGGCAAATGAACTGCAAGTAGAAGTGCCAATTTTTAAATCTCTAATGAATTTTATAGCATATAATTTTTACGAAAATAAGAATGCTTATAAACAGGTACGAGATAATACTATAGCGAGATATAACCCTGAGGAGATTAAAGCGAATGGAGCAGATGTATTCAATGAGCAATTGTCATCGTCGCCACTAGGATTGTCGTTTATAGAGACAATTAAAGCAACTTTGGCTCAAACAGGCTTGTCTTCTTCAGATTCAGCAATTGTCTATTATATCTCTTATATGTTACTTGATTTATTCGGAGTGAATAAAGAAGCTCGAAAGAAAGTTAAGTTTCAAAATATGCAAGCAGATTGCTGTCATAGTTTTTTCGGCTCTTATTGTGATTGCATAGTCAGTGATGATGAAGGACTACGCCTCAAAAGTAAAACATTATATAAGTTGTTTAATTTTGGCACCAAGGTGTATTCAATAGATGAGTTCATCGAAAGATTCGATGAGGCAATTAATAATAACAAGAAATCTGGTCGTAAATATTTTGATGAAATTTTTAACGATTATATTGCAAGACAAATACTAAGAACAGAAACCTAGATTCAACTTTTAAATGCAATTGATGTATAGGTTTGAAATAATTTCAGTGAGCAGAGAGGAAAAACTCCTCCCTTGCTCTCTTGAATGGGATAAAAGTTTAATATAGAAGGTTTTGCTATGGTTTCCCATGAAACTATATATCGTTGGATATGGGAAGACAAACACAAAAATGCTACTTTGCATCTTAACCTTCGTAGAAAGGTAAAGAAGTATAATAAACGTGGTAATTTGATACATACAATAACGGCAGACAATGGAAAAGAATTTGCTAAACATCAGGAAATAGCAAAGGAATTAGATATTTCTTTCTATTTTTGTAAACCGTACCATTCTTGCGAACGTGGTGCTAATGAGAACAGCCCCTAAAAGAGACTTGGTTATCTCACACCAAACGAGAAATTTAATTTATTATTAACTAATCAGAATTCTGGTTGCATTTGTAAGTTGAATTCACCTTTATGGGTCTTGCAGATAGAACTAAATTTAGGAGAAAATACATTCGTCCACTTTTGGAGGCTTGTATCATAGAGCAGACTATGCCAGAAAAACCTAACAGCAGGAATCAGAAATATCAATTGACTACAAAGGGGTTAGAGTTAATAGAACATTTGAAAAGTAACTAATAGAGGTTTAGAGGAAGATGAAAGAAGAAAATAAGATAATATTATACCAAGACGATAACGAGATTACACGTGTATCGGTGCGATTTGCAGATGAGGATTTGTGGCTGACTCAAAATCAGTTAGTTGATATTTATCAGACTAGTAAATCAAATGTTAGCGAGCATATTAAGCATATTTTTGAGGATGGAGAGTTGGTAAGAGAGGCAACTGTTCGGAAATTCCGAACAGTTCAAATCGAAGGAACTCGTAATGTTGAGCGAGAAGTGGAACACTACAACCTCGATATGATTATCGCTCTCGGTTATCGTGTGCAGTCGCAGGTGGCTACCCGGTTCCGTCGTTGGGCAACCCAACGACTCCATGAGTATATACAGAAGGGGTTTGCTATGGATGATGAGCGTTTGAAGCAGGGTGGCAACCGTTATTTCCGCGAGTTGTTGCAACGCATCAGGGATATCCGTAGCAGTGAGCGTAATTTCTATCAGCAGGTAACAGATATTTATGCCACAGCAACAGACTATGACCCCCGAAGTGAAATGACAAAGATGTTTTTTGCTACGGTGCAGAACAAGTTGCACTATGCTGTCCACGAGAATACCGCTGCTGAGGTTATCTACAATCGCGTGGATAATGAAAAGCCGTTTGTGGGTATGACAAACTTCAAAGGCGATTATGTTACCAAAGACGATGTAAAGATAGCAAAGAACTACCTCTCTGAGATAGAATTACAACGCTTGAACCTGCTCGTTTCTGGCTTCTTGGATTTTGCCGAGTTCCAGGCATTGGAGATGAATCCGATGACAATGAAAGATTGGATTGAGGCTCTTGATGATCAAATCATCGCACATAAGCGCAAAGTACTCATTGGTAAGGGCAATGTTTCGCACCAACAAGCAATAGCCAAAGCCGAAAAGGAGTTTGAGATATACCGCAAGCGAGAAATGGATTTACTCGAAAGCGATTTTGATAAGGAGATTAAGAAACTTAAAGAGAAGTAGGAATTCTCAACCTATCATATAATATGTAAAAACCGTGCTTTTTCTATATTTTATGGCGGGTTATGGTGTGAACGACATTAACCCAGATAAGCGGTGGTGGTTGCGTGTGCGGAAAGAGTTTGTGTGGTGGATGGTGGGGATTTGAAGTTTAATAGTTATAATTGCAACAGTTTTTAGTAGGATGGTTATGAAGGTTAGATAAATGGGAAAGAATAGTAGGGAGAGAGAAATATTTAAAGTGACTATAGTTGGTACTATGGCCAATTTTGTGCTGTTGATATTCAAATTCGTTGCGGGCATAGTGGGACATAGTGCTGCAATGATAGCAGATGCAGTACATTCCCTTTCCGATTTTGTGACCGATATTATTGTGATAATATTTGTTAGAATATCGGCAATGCCGGCTGATAGTTCGCACGATTATGGTCACGGAAAATTCGAAACATTGGCAACTGCAATAATTGGAATAGTGTTAGTATGTGTTGGTGGTGGTATTCTGGTAGATGGAATATCGGATGTGATATCGGTACAGAAAGGTGAAACGTTGCCTGCTCCGGGAAAGATAGCATTGTTAGCAGCAGCTGTGTCAATTGCAGTTAAGGAGATTATATACAGATATACTATTGCAAAAGGGAAACAGCTGGACGCACAAGTAGTTGTAGCTAATGCTTGGCATCATAGAAGTGATGCGTTATCATCAGTAGGAACATTAGTAGGTATAGGTGGCGCAATAATAGGAGGAACCAAATGGCATGTATTGGACCCTATTGCTGCAGTAGTTGTCAGTCTCTTTATAATAAAAGTGGCAATAGAGATTTTGAAGACCAGTATGGACGAACTCTTGGAACATTCTTTACCCGATTCATTGGAAAAAGAGATGGAGGAAATTATTCTATCAGTAGATGGAGTGGAATCGCCACATCATTTAAGGACCAGAAGAATGGGTAATAGCCTATCAATAGAGGTACATATCCGTATGGATGGCGATATGTCTTTAATGCAGGCTCACCAGATAACCACGCATGTAGAACAAAAACTTAAACAGCGATTTGGTGAAGGTATTAACTTAACTATACACACTGAGCCAATAAAAAAGTAGAAAAACCCCCGAAAGTTTTTTGTCTAACTTTCGGGGGTCATGTCATGTACGGTTGAGATTACTTTTTAAAGCCTTGTAATTCAAGCATTTTGTCTGCGTATCTGTAGCCTAAGAGTCTCATGCCCTCTGTGTTGAAATGGAATGCGTCGCCGGTGCTTTCGCAATCCTTGGATGAGATGATGTAAGCGTTAGGCAACACTTTTGGCAGATTTGGCAGAATCTTGTCATTGAAACTTGCGCATGCGCCACCCTGTTCAGCGCTCTTAAGTTCGCCTGCAAGCAGATAGAATTCGTCCGGGTCCAGATTCAGGTCTTTAACCAGATCGTTATAGATCTTTTTCACCTTGTTTGGCCACTCAGGATCGTCAGCATTAGATTCCCCCTGGTGAATAAGAAGACCCTTAATAACACCATCCTGCTGTGCAATCTTTGCCATATCTACAAGACGCTGATATGGATTGCCATCGTACTGATTAACAATGTTCTTCATCCAATCGCGTTCATTGTCTATATACTCTTTATAGCTGTCTTTGTCCCAAAGTTCAATTTTGGCACCTGCTACAGAGACATTGATAACACCAACCTTGTATTTCTTAGGCAGATTTTCAATCATCTTTCTTCCAAAGAAATCTACCGGTCCCATATTGTTCTCCTGACGACAGATAGGTGGAACTGCTGTGTACCAGTTACCCATTTCGCGTTCATAACGTGGCATATCAACAGCCGCTACAAACTGGAAACGTGGATCGTTGAAGTTCTTGTCCTGTTCAGCAGGACGTGCGCCTGCCTCCATATTTGACTGACCTATACAGAGATAGATAAAGAACTTGGAATCCGGTTTTTTTGCCTGTACTGGCATTGCCATCAGTATGATGGAGAGTATAGCAAGTAATCTGATTTTCATAATCTTGATATTTATGGTCTTAATCCGCTACCACCCTGAAGAGTTATTGTTTCGCCGGTTACATATTCAGCATCTTCAGAAGCCAGGAATACGCATACACGTCCTATATCATTCTTAGGATCGGCAAAGTGACCCAATGGAATACCCTGGATAGTCTTCTGGAATAGTTCAGGATAGTTGTCTCTCCACTGTTCCAGACTCTCAGTCATTGCAAGTGGGCAGATAACATTTACTCTGACTCCATCAGGACCCCATTCGGCAGCTGCTACACGCGACATACCTCTGATACCCTCTTTTGCTGCAGCGTATGAAGCCTGTCCCAATTTACCGACCAGTCCTGCGCCGGATGCAAAGTTGATTACAGAACCCTTAACCTCTTTCAGATATGGGAAACATTCACGCATATAGAAGAATGCAGCGTACAGACCTGAATAGATTGCAAGATCAAAATCTTCCTTACTGTGTTCAACCAATGGAACACCCGATTTTGATACCTGAGCATTGTTTACCAGAGTATTTATCTTACCAAATTTCTCAATAGCCTTGGCTACAACATTCTTGATTGCTGATTCGTCTGCACCATCGGCAACAATTGGGAGAACCTCAATACCATACTTCTCTTCCAGCTTCTCTTTAGCTGCAACCAGTCTTGACTCTGTTCTACCTGTGATAACCAGATTTGAACCCTCTTCTGCAAAAGCTTCTGCCAATCCGAAACCTATTCCCTTACCGCCACCAGTAATAATGGTAACATTTCCATTTAGTCTCTTCATTGTGTTGTAATTTTTTATGTTAGTAATAAATTCTCAAAATGAATACTTTCTCCAAAGGTAGTACATTTATTAATAAAACAACTTCAATTCTATGCAATAAAATTAATATCTATGCAGTTTTTTGCAAAAAACGGGTAAAAAACCGATAATAAATGTATAATTATAAAGATTGATTGTATATTTGTGAAACGATATTAAAACAATCAGGATGAAAAAAAGAATGATATTAGCAGTGGCTTTAATCTCAGCAATGCATTTATTGCCGGTTAACGCAGAAAATTTTGAAGATGCATATAACGCAACATCTTTTGCAGATAATTACTATCGGTATATTGATAACAATATGCAGGAGCCTGTCTGGGATGGTTCAGGCAGATTCATCTACACTGTAAGAGTAGATAACAAGGAGAAGACATTTGCAGTTGATATTGCATCAAAAAGCCAGAAGGAGGTAGATAGGGATTCTATCAACAGGATAGGCAACAGGCCATCGGTCCAGGATAACCGATTCGGGAATTATCGTCCTGGTCAGACATATAGAAATATGTCGCCAGATCAGTCATGCGAGGCTTTTGTAAGGGATCACAATGTCTGGATACGTGACAGTAAATCAAACAAGGAGTATCAGCTTAGCTTTGATGGTGCAGAGGGTTTTGCGTATGGTCAGCTGCGCTGGTCCCCGGACTCCAAAAAGATATTTGCAATGAAGACCCAGGTGGTAGAGACACGCCAGATATCTCTTACAGAATCCAGACCTGCCAGTCAGTTACAACCGGTAGTTAAGTGGATAGATTATGCAAAACCAGGCGATGCACTGTCACAGAGCTATCCATCTGTTTTTAATGTGGAGAATAGGGAGCAGCTGGCAATAGATCTGTCAAACTATACAAATCAGTATAGCCTCTATTTCAGCACATGGAGCCCCGATTCAAAGTATGCAATATTCAACTACAACCAGCGTGGGCATCAGGTGTATCAGATAGTGGCAATCAATGCCGAAAACGGTGAATGCAGCCCACTGGTAGATGAGCGTAGTAACACCTTTATATATTATAATGATATTGTCACCAGATATATCAACAATGGAAATTCATTGCTCTTTACATCGGAGCGAGATAACTGGCGTCATCTCTATATTGTCGATATAAACAGTGGCGTAACCCGTCAGCTTACAAAAGGCAACTGGAATGTCAGAGAGATACTTTCTGTTGATGAAAAGAAAGGATATATTCTCTGTTATGCCAATGGGTTAAATGCAATAGAAGAACGTGGAAAGGTGGCGGCAGGTGTGGTTTCGCCGGCAGGAAACAAAGGCAAACCGAAAGGCGAAGACCCATACAACAAGCACCTGATAAAGGTGGAGATAGCTACCGGAAAAGTAAAGGATCTGACACCCGAGAATGGTCATCATACCGTATATTTCAGCCCTGATTACAGTTGTTTTGTAGATAATTACTCGCGACCAGATATGCCATCCACAGCAGTTCTGAAACAGACGGAAGATGGCAGGCAGATAATGGAGTTGCAGAAATGCAGCCTGGACAGACTAATCCAGACAGGTTATACCATGCCGGAAGTCTTTGTAGCAAAGGGCAGAGATGGAAAGACCGATATCTGGGGTACAATACATCGTCCTTCTAACTTTGACCCAACAAAAAAATATCCGGTTATAGAGTATATTTATGCAGGACCGCACGATTCTTTTGTGGATAAGACATTTATCAGCAGAAATCGTTTTGACAGGCTGAAGGAGATGGGTTTTATTGTGGTATATATTGATGGTATGGGAACAGATAACCGTTCCAAGGAGTTTCAGGATGTAAGCTGGCGCAATCTGAAGGATGCCGGATTCCCTGACAGGATTCTGTGGATGAAGGCGGCAGCATCGGTCTATCCTGAAATGGATATTGACAAAGTGGGTATCTATGGCTATTCGGCAGGTGGACAAAGTGCAATGGGAGCACTGCTTTTCCATTCAGATTTCTATAAAGTAGCTGTATCGCTATGTGGTTGCCACGATAACAGAATGGATAAAATATGGTGGAATGAACAGTGGATGGGCTATCCTATTGGTCCATGGTATTCCGAATCGTCAAACGTGGATAATGCCTATAAACTGCAGGGTGATTTGCTGTTGATAAACGGTGAACTGGATGATAATGTAGATCCTGCATCAACACTTCAGGTGGTATCGGAACTGGTCAAGCACAATAAGCAGTTTGAACAACTGTATCTGCCGGGACATTCTCATAATCTTGGTAGCGAATACATTACCAAAAGGATATATGAATTTTTTTATAGAAAATGTAGAAACTAATATCTGTTTTTACTACTTTTACAAATCTTAACCTAATTAGAATAACTACAATTATGCAATACAGAAGAATAGGGAAAACCGCAATGGAAGTTTCGGCACTCAGTTTTGGAGCATCGTCATTAGGTGGCGTGTTTCATTCTATTAAAGAACAGGAGGCTATTGAAGCTGTCTTTACAGCTATAGATTGCGGAATGAATTTCATAGATGTATCGCCTTATTATGGACATTATAAAGCAGAAACAGTTTTAGGTAAAGCGCTGAAACAGATACCGCGTGATAAATACTATCTGTCAACAAAAGTAGGCCGATATGGAAAAGATGGAGTAAACACTTGGGATTATTCTGCAAAGCGTGCTGTTGAAAGCGTGTATGAAAGCATGGAGCGTTTGAATGTGGAACATATAGACTTAATAAATGTTCACGATATAGAATTTGCCAATCTGGAGATGGTTGCAAAAGAGACCGTTCCGGCACTTGTTGAACTGCGCGAAAAAGGCGTGGTAAGCTACGTAGGTATAACAGACCTTCAGTTAGAGAATCTGAAATGGGTAGTAGAAAACGTAGAAGAGGGTAGTATAGATTCTATTCTGAACTTCTGCCACAACTGTTTGAACGATGATAAACTGACCGATTTTCTGGATTTCTTTGAAGAGAGAGGCATAGGTGTGATAAACGCATCGCCACTATCCATGGGACTGTTGTCGCAACGCGGAATCCCTGATTGGCATCCTGCACCAAAACCGCTTGTAGAGGCATGTACCCGTGCAGCCGCATTCTGTACAGAACAGGGCTATCCAATAGAAAAATTGGCTATTCAGTATTCCATACAGAACCCACGCATAGCATCTACACTATTCAGCAGTGCAAATCCGCAGAACGTAAAACGAAATGTAGAGTGGGCTATGGAACCAATAGATATGCAGTTGGTAGAGAAAGTGCGTGAAATAATAGGTAATCAATTCAGAGTAAGTTGGAAAAACTCATGATAATAGATGCACATGCTCACCTGTGGCTGAAACAGGACACTGTGGTAGATGGAATGCCCATTCGCACAATGGAAAATGGTCGCTCGCTCTTTATGGGTGAAGTACGCCAAATGGTACCTCCGTTTATGATAGATGGCGTAAACAGTGCGGAAGTATTCCTTTCAAATATGGATTATGCACAGGTATCGGCAGCAGTTATAACTCAGGAATTTATAGATGGTATTCAGAATAGTTATCTTGCAGAAGTAGCACAGAAATATCCAAATCGCTTTTTTGTGTGCGGAATGTGTGAATTTCGTAAATCGGGATTTCTGCCGCAAGCGCAAGAATTGTTGGATAACGGTTTCAAGGCCATAAAGATACCGGCACAGCGACTTCTTTTGAAAGATGGCCGCGTAATGCTCACATCAGACGAAATGATGCAGATGTTCCACATAATGGAGCAGAAAAATGCCATTTTATCCATAGATTTAGCCGATGGCGATCTGCAGGTATCGGAAATGGAAGAGATTGTGCAAGAGTGCCCAGGTTTAAAGATAGCCATAGGCCATTTTGGAATGGTGACACGTAAAGGATGGCTGGAGCAGATAAAACTTGCACGCCATAAAAACGTTATGATAGAATCAGGTGGAATAACATGGCTTTTCAACGATGAATTCTACCCATTCCCATCGGCTGTAAAAGCAATAAAAGAGGCCGCCGATATAGTAGGTATGGAGAAACTGATGTGGGGTTCTGACTATCCACGTACCATAACAGCCATCACCTACAAAATGTCATACGATTTTGTAACAAAGAGCAAAGAACTGACAGAAAAAGAGAAGAGTCTGTTTTTAGGAGAAAACGCTATGGCATTCTACGGATTTACAAATCCTGTAGAACTACCATACATCAAAAATATGAGCGAATAATAACAAAACAATATGAGAGCTATTCAAATTCCTGCCGCTGGGCAGATGACAGTAGTAGATGTAGAAAAACCTGCATTACAATATGGACAGGTACTGATAAGGATAAACTATGTGGGCTTTTGCGGAAGCGATTTGAATACATATCGTGGTATGAACCCAATGGTAAAGATGCCCGTAATACCCGGACACGAAATAGGCGCAACCATAGAAGCCGTAACAGACGGAGTGCCTGATAATATAAAACCCGGTATGGTAGTCACAGTAAATCCATATACCAATTGCGGTCAGTGTTCAGCCTGTCTTTCAGGCCACCCAAACGCATGTAAAGACAATCAGACATTAGGCGTGCAGCGTAATGGTGCAATGCAGGATTATCTGGCTGTACCTTGGCAAAAAATCATTCCGGCAGCAACAATATCGCCTTTACAGAGTGCATTGATAGAACCAATGAGCGTAGGATTTCACGCAGTGAACCGTGCAGAAGTTACAGATATTGATACCGTAATGGTAATAGGTTGTGGAATGATAGGAATGGGTGCTATAGTAAGGGCTGCCCTGCGAGGTGCAACAGTTATAGCTGTAGATGTAGATGATGAGAAACTTGAATTGGCAAAGAGTATAGGTGCAAAACATACTATAAACAGTAAAACCGAAGATATTCATAGCCGTTTGGTGGATATAACAGATGGATTCGGTCCGTCGGTATGCATAGAGGCTGTTGGAAGCCCGGTTACATATAGATGTGCAATAGACGAGATAGCCTTTTCCGGACGTGTAGTATTTATAGGATATGCAAAAACAGAAATAGAATTCCAAACAAAACTATTTGTCCAAAAAGAACTAACAATACGCGGATCGCGTAATGCTATGCCTGAAGATTTTCGTGCAGTGATAAACTGGATGAAAGAGAACAGCAAGACTGCACAACCATTCATAACATCTGTAGTAAGACCACAACAGGCAGAACAGGCCATGCAGAAATGGATGGAAAACCCCGGAAAGGTGTTCAGAATAGTAGTAGATTTCAATAACTAACCTAAGAGATTATTAACTAACATTTAATGCAATATGAAACAAAAAGAATCCTTGTTTAAATATAATGGCGTAAATTATTTAGTGCCATTTATTTTGGTAAGTATCCTGTTCCTTTTATGGGGTATAGCGAACAATATGACAGACACCCTGCTTAGTGCGTTCAAACGCATAATGAGTATGTCCGATACTCAAACCACATTCATACAGTTTGCTTTCTATGGCAGCTATTTCTGCTTTGCTTTGCCGGCAGCCCTCTATATTAAGAAATATTCCTACAAATCGGGTGTAATATTGGGCTTGGGACTTTATGCAGCAGGTGCAATATTGTTTTTCCCTGCAGCAAAAACAGCATCGTATGCATTCTATTTGGTAGCCATATACATATTGGCAGGTGGCTGTTCCATTCTGGAGACCACAGCAAACCCATATATACTTACTATGGGTTCTCCGCAAACAGCAACACGCCGACTTAACGTAGCACAGGCATTTAACCCAATAGGTTCTATAACAGGTATCCTGCTAAGTCAATTCTTTATACTTTCTGAATTGAACAGTGCAACAGCTACAGCACGTGCGGCAATGTCTGAACAGGAACTCGAAGCCATACAAGCGCATGAATTGGGCGCAGTTACAGGTACATATATGACACTTGGATTTGTACTTTTGGGCATACTTGTGCTTATGCTCTTTGCAAATATGCCTAAGGGAGGCGATACCGATAAGAATATAGCACTGAAAGATACCTTTGGCCGTCTGTTTAAGAACAAGAAATATCTGTTTGGAGTTATTGCACAGTTCTTCTATAACGGTGCGCAGATTGGTGTTTGGTCATTTACCATACGTTATGTAATGCAGGAACTCAATGTTTTAGAAAAAGACGCTTCAAATATATACCTGATAGCAATAATCTGTTTCTGTATATCACGTTTCATCTTTACATGGCTTATGAAATTCTTTGCTCCATCCAGACTGATGAAGTGGGCTTCCTGGGGTGCTTTGATAGCTACCATATTGGTAATATTCACCAGTGGAATGGGATGGCTGCCTATAATTGCGCTTATAGTAATATCAGTATTTATGTCGCTAATGTTCCCAACCATATACGGTATAGCTTTAGAAGATGTGGGCAACGACACCAAGATAGGTGCCAGTGGTCTTATCATGGCAATATTTGGTGGCGCAGTAATTACACCTGTTCAAGGTATGGTTTCTGATAAATTTGGAGTAAACATATCTTACATAGTGCCATTAATCTGTTTCATAGTTATTTTAGCATTCTCGGTTTATGCAGATAAACAGAGAAAAGCAGTAACCGCAGCTTAATGTGGAGCACCTTTTTTTAGTGAAAAAAGAATAACTAAGTAAAAATTGGATTACATTTGCAAAAAAACAGCTTGCAATGAAGAAAGATATTCAAGTAAAACCTGCAGAAGGTAAATTAGGCGTATTGTGTATAGGATTGGGTGGAGTAGCATCTACCCTGATAGTAGGAACACTTATGGCCCGTAAAGGGTTGGCAAAGCCTATAGGCGCATTTAGCCAGATAGGAAAGATGCGTGTAGGTCGCGGTGCGGAGAAACAGTATCTCAATGTAGGCGATATTATCCCTATGACAGATTTAAACGACGTTGTTTTTGGTGCATGGGATATCTTTACCGATAACGCTTACGAAAGTGCCCTCTATTGTCAGGTACTAAAGAGAGAAGATATAGAACCTGTACGTGAAGAATTAGAGGCTATCAAGCCAATGAAAGCTTGTTACGACCCTTTCTATGCCGACAATCTGCTGAATCCTGAATTCGGTCGTGTACCGGATCCTGTTTGGGCAAAACCGGAGGATACCCGTTGGAACTGGGCGCAGGCATTGCGTGAAGACATCAGAAACTTTAAGCAGGAAAACAGTTGTGACAGAGTAATAGTATTCTGGATAGCAAGCACAGAATATTACATACCTCGTAATGATGCTGTTCATGGTTCATTAGCCACTTTTGAAGCAGCAATGAAAGCTGACGATAAGATGAATCTGCCACCAAGTATGATATATGCATACGCAGCAATGATGGAGGGCTGTCCGTTTATTATGGGTGCTCCAAATCTATGCGTAGATATACCTGCAATGTTTGAATTGGCACAAAAGAATAATCTGCCTATTATAGGTAAAGACTTCAAGAGCGGTCAGACTATGATGAAGAGCGCGCTTGCTCCTACATTCAAAACCCGTCTGTTGGGTGTAGAAGGATGGTTCTCTACAAACATTCTGGGTAACAGAGATGGCCAGGTGACAGACAATCCTATGAACTTTGAAACAAAGCGCATAAGCAAATCATCGCCTGTAGAGTGGATACTTGAAGAAGAAGAGTATCCGGAACTATACAGCAACATATATCATAAGGTAAAAATTAACTACTATCCAACACGTAAAGACGACAAAGAGAGTTGGGATAACATAGACATATTTGGCTGGATGAACTATCCTATGCAAATAAAGGTAAATTTCCTATGCAAAGATTCCATACTTGCAGCACCAATATGTTTAGACTTGATGTTGTTTGCCGATGTGGCTTTGCGTGCAGGTATGAGCGGCGTACAGCATTGGCTTTCGTTCTATGTAAAGAAACCAATGACCTACGACGATGAACGACCTGTTCACGACCTGTTCCAACAGTTTGCAATGCTTAAAAACAAAATTCGCGAATTGGGTGGTTACGAACCGGATCAGGAATTGGATTAAATAGAATAAGTATATAATCAAAGAGGTGGTTTGAACTTAGATAGTTTGAATTGCCTCTTTTTTCATTTTTGAACCAGTGCTATTCCGCAAATCTTATAATATTTAAGGATTTTGTCTATATTTCCTGACCTTATCATTACGTCACCCAAATAGACTTCAAAATCACTACTGCAGAGGAGTTAAGAATACAATAACGAAAAAATAGAACCTTATTTTAGTGGACATTTATGAGATATTAACCAAAGTGAAGAAATCCCCCATTTCATCGGTATTTTTTCACCTCTTAATAACCTGCTCTATTCAATCTGCTTAATTTGTCCAATATTTGTCCAATTCAAATCGAACCTAATTCAGAATAACTAATATATATTTGTGCGAAAATCTTTATTGATCAAATTCTTATGAAGAGATTTGTAATATTAACAACATTTTTTGTCAGCATTAGTGTTTCTGTCTGTTTTTGTATCTATTTGATATTGTTGTGTTTAGCGAATGTAACAAATTGTTACGCTCGTTTTTTGATTTTTCAAAGATTTTTTTATTTTACTTTGCAGTTAAAATAAAAGCGTTATGTCACACTTTTTTGGTTTTTTTGAACCAAAATTATACAGTTTATAACGTTAGTTCACTTTACTTTTGCGAAAATTTTTACTAATCAAATTAAATTATATGAAGAATAAAATTATGTGTAAGAATATTTATTATTTCGCTATTGCCATTTTGTTGTTCTGTAGTTGTGACAATAAAAATGGCGATGACCAGGGTTCCAAACTTGATAATGTTGTAACTAATGTAGCTACTGATGTGACACCGTTTTCAGTTACTCTGAATGGTGTAATCAACAACTACAGTGTAGGCGATATTAGTCGCGGACAATATGGTTTCCTTTACACCACTGAACCATCTATGGATGCTACCGCAGCAGAACAGTTATTCAAACAGTATGTCTCCGAAGGTTCAGCCACCGGTTGTAAAGTACGTTATGCCACAAACCTGCTTGATGGCAACAGTTTTAATGTGACAGTTAGTGGTTTTCAACCTGAAACCACCATCTATTATTGTGGTATTTTCATTACCAAAGACAATAAGACCTATATAGGTGGTGTACAAAATACAATCACTAAGGTCTTCGCTCCATCCATTCAGACCGATGCATCACCTCAGGATATAGGTGTCATGGATTGTTTGTTATCAGGAACAGTCAATTTAGATGGTTCTACTACCAAAGATTGTGAAATAGGAATGTTCTTTTCCACTACCGAAGAGGGTATCAATGTAAACGGCAGCAAAGTTGTTTACAGCGGTAAGGCCACAGATGGTACATTTTCAGTAAAGAAAGATATGCTTAAATCTTCCACCACATACTACTACCGCTCTTACCTATATCATAAAGCATCCGAAAAGTATTACTTAGGCGATATATCATCTTTCACCACCAAAAATGCCGATGATTATGCTGTAGATTTAGGTTTGAGTGTAATGTGGGCAAGTTGTGATTTAGGTGCCGACGATCCATTTGAAGATGGCATACCGTTCGCTTGGGGTTCTGTTGTTCCCAATAAACAGGGTACACTTGATGCATACGAGCACTATGTTAATGGTGAATATGTAGATTTGGGCACAAACATCAGTGGTACAGAATATGACGCTGCACGTGAATATTGGGGTGGCAAATGGCGTATGCCTACCAGAGAGGAAGTTGAGGAGTTCTATAATAATTGTACTTCTGAAAACAAGTACATAGAAAGTGAAGATTTGGCTTATTTGGTATGGAACGGTCCAAGCAAAAAAACAATCACTGTTAAATCCTTTGTTCCTTATAAATGTGATGAAACATATAGTTCTCGCAATGCTATACCTGAGCGCTGGACAGCAACGTTAACTGATGATGCTGTATATGCCTATGCAGCTTATTTCTTTAAAAGTGTAAAAAAATCCAAACGTAAGCGTGAACTCTGTATTCGTCCGGTATGTGATTATTGATAAATAATAGAATGACCCCGGGAGTTCAAAAACTTTTGGGGTCAACTTATCTTTTCTCAACTAAATTATTTATATTCGCAGAAATATAGTAGCGTATGTTATGAGAGTCAGAGTGTTTATATTATCAGTGGTTTGCCTGTTGCTTCTTGCTGTTCCTATAAAAGCACAATACAACCCCGGCTTAATGCGCTATGCCGGTAATATAATGCAGTTTGACAGCATCTGGCCCCAGGAGAAAGTGTTTCTCCATTTTGATAACACCGGCTATTTTGAAGGCGAAACCATCTGGTTTAAAGCCTACGTAGTCAATGCTTCTAATTTGCAACGCTCTTCCAGTGGTGTACTCTATGTAGATTTACTG
>JAFYMP010000053.1 GCA_017556585.1 Bacteroidaceae bacterium | reverse complement strand
TAATCTAAATTCACTTACAGCCCTAACATCTCCTGTCTTATTTTCAATCTTATGGAACGAACCTCTTTTGATGAAACCTTTATAGGTTTGTTTAATATCTCATTACCTATCTGTTTCATCATTGTGCTGTCCTGTCTCTGTTTGTATAGATTAAATCTGTTGTACAACGGGATAAATCTTGCAGGACACATATCACTACATAACTTATAACAAGAATCTGCTTTCTGAAAATTATTCAGTTTGTCATATATATCACCGCGTAACAGAGTGGTATTGTAATCTCTTCTTTTTGCTTCACATAGATGCATTATTCTATCTGCATTATCATCATAACCGGCATAATGCAATTCAACAGCGTAATTATAAAGGAAGTACTCACTTCTTCCAAGTGAGGATAACAGTGCTTCGTATTCAGTTAAGTGTTTACTCTCTGCTGTGGTATTATCTAACGATGTAGATAGTTTATACCATCGCGTTTGGGCTGTAAACCAAGGAATAAAACTGAATAATGTGGCTATTACTGCTATAAGTACAATGCATTTTATAGAAAAGAGTGTTTTAGGAGTGATAATGACCGATGCTTTTGACAGGTCTAATTTCTCTAAAACTACTAATAAAAGTAGCGTTAGGATAGATATCAGGGTGATGGGATAGCGAAATGGGTAGCTGAACATTGATAGTACCATTATACCGCATAATACCAATAGCGTGGTTTTATATATTACTCCTTTTTGTTTATAAAGATAGCAACAGAGAGAAAAGCATAGAGTAAGTATTACTGCCAAACCTACCAAACCATAATTTACTGTTATTATTGCGTATTCGCACAACGGATGATTTATGTTATCTGCCAATAACTGAATATTTGTACCGGACAGCTGCTTAAGATATTCTGCCTGATACATCATATAATTCGCTGCAAAACCATTTGGACCATAGCCAAACAACGGAGCATCTTTTATCATTTCAAAACAGGTTTTCAAGATAATGCTACGGCCTACGGTGGATGCTGTTTTACGTTGAAATAACACGAATACAGCTATAGATATGGTCAAAAGAGTAAGTATTCCAAACAGAAAACGTTTCTTTGGTGATTTTACAGATAAAACTATATAACAAACATAAACGGCGGTTAATGACAACAGACCGCTACGGGATTCTATAAGAAACAATATCAGTATATTTAATGCAAAGAGTATGCCGGCAAAAAGATTATTTTTGGCATTTGTCTTATATAATAAGAATACAAACGGATATGTAGATGTCAATGTAGCTGCTACACCTGCCGGATTATCAAAACCGGCTGTAGCAGGAAATGTGGTGTTATTGGGAAGTATGGCCGTTAATTGCAGTAAGCAATGAACTGACACAACTATATTGATAATCAGCATTGAAACCGCAAATAGACGATAAAGGCTTTCAGCAGATGTAAACGGATTCTTATACGCTAAGATGTTGTATAATATCATTACAACAACTACTGTATAAACACCTATCCATTTGCCTACTATCAAAGAATCATTGATATCTGTAAATAATGTATAGCAGGCTGATAAAAGAAGTAGCTGAAACAATGTATAATAAACTATTCGTTTCATCTTTAATCTTCGGGTTTGGTGTAGGTTTCGTCTATTATGTAGGGTGTTCCGCTGGCAGTCATTCCCGTTCCGCTAATGCTAAAACCTGTAGAATATGAGTTGTTGTAGAACTCTACCTGAGCACGACCAACGCTGTCTGTTACCAAATTCGGATTCCAATATAGTGTGCGGCGGTAATCAACATCACCGGGTATTGGACCATCGGGGTATTCCGGTGCGTAGAATTGGTCTGGGGCAGTAAAACCTTTAAGAGTAGTGACGCGTTTGCCAAAATCACGTTTGATCTGTCTGTCCATCAGTTCAATATCTTCTTTAGTCTGAATATTTACCAAATAGAATTTTACCGATGCATTCATCATATCTCTCTGAGCCTGTGTGTTTAAAGTTTTATTAATGTGTTGCAAATATAATGGAACTTCACCGCGAATATTATTCAGATACATTGGTTCATCATAAACCACTATGCTCTCTATATCGCGTGTATCAACAGAGTGAATATCTTCCCAATTACCGCCATAGAGACATTTTTCATCGTTATGAACATACCAAAATACCGGTTTACCATTTATGCGACTTCCATTGTTATATGCACTATTTGCATCTGTATAACTACCAGGTACATATTTTGCTATAAAAGGATCATGGAGTTCCTTAGTAATAGGCAGTATATCTTCATATACCGTATAACCTTTCTTTAACAGATAACCCAATACGTCTGTTGGGTATTCTCCTAAATCAAGTACGGTCTCTACGTCTTTCTCTACATCATAGGCCTGGAATGTCATATAGTCTATATACTTGCGGTCACGTATCTCTACTTCTGGAAGTAATACACCAAAATCTTTATACATAGGCGATATACTATCTTCCGGAGTTGATTTTAGTATGCTGATAGAGTTCCTGTCTTTATTATTAAAGGTCTTTTCATAGACATCAATACTGCGAATTTTGGGCATCAACGCACGCTCTATCAACATTTTTACTTTCTTGCTATATTTATCGTCATCTTCTCTTGCTACAAGTAAATGGAGGTCTGCAGAACCATAATAGTCTTTAGTGTCAAAACCAAAATAGCCGGTCTTACCGGTTTTGTATGCACCATATTCTATACCTACATTTCTATCAGGGGAAACTATATTTACAAATACATCTATATCTTGAATTTCAATTGTAACAATCTCTTCGTCTGCAAACAAATCATCTATATCACGCACTACATTAATGTCCTTTAGAGAGATTAATCTATTATCAAGTACCCAACCATTCAGGCTCAAACTATCTTCCATGCGTCTTTTTTCGCGGAAATATTTGTTATTACTCATATATTCCCAATCATAGCGTTCCCAACCCTGAACAAGCATAAGCAAATCGGTATGACGGCGATGCTGTTCATCATCGGATTCCAAATAGTATTCGGGATTCTTTATATAACCGCGTAAATCGGAAGAAAGCAGCAGGTTGGTTATCAGATTATCGGAATAGATTGTGCCATATTCTTTACTGTCACGAACAGATAGGGCTATTCTATCGCGGAACGGTGTCCCATCTTTATCTTTTACTTGTAGTGACAAATTCACCTTGCTGAATGGAGAAAAATCGGTGTCAAGTTTTTCTACATTTATGCTGGGTGGAGTAAATTCTTTATAGTGAAACAGGCTGCGAGAGGCTAACACATTGCCGGAAGTATTATACAGCACAACCCTGCATACTCCTAATGGTAAATTCTCTGATGATATACAGAACGTAGTGTCGGTTGTTTGGGAATGAATATTTATTTGATTAAAGTGAAACAGTTGTCCCCTACAAGTTATAGTAAGCCCCAAGGGTTCAGTTATACTTTCTTTAGTTTTAATCTTCCTATTAATGGATATAGAAATTGAATCTTTTTCAAAGATGTTTTCAACAGTAAACGTATATCCGTTTTTTTCAATTTCAGGAAGAGAAATTTTATAATCTTTTCCGTTATGTGTAAAGACTGCATTTATTTTTTTAGTCTTATTTGACATGGGAGTAAAACGAATACTGCCCATTCCGTCATGTTCGGTTAAGGCCTCTACACTGCCTTCGGAAATGTTGTTCTCTATTCGTAACGTACCGTCTATGTTGTAGCCAAGTGCATCGGTGGCTTTAAAAGCTACATTAACGGGAAGGCCCTCTACTATATGACCACCTTCGGGGTAGAAACTGACGTTTACCTTTTCGCTCTTTTCTGCTTTAGGACGTTCATCTACCAAACTATTTGGATAATCGGGAAGAAAAACGGCATTGGCGTAATCACCCTCTTTGGATGGAGATTTAAAGACAGGGAGTACGCGAGAAAAAGCTGCACGATCATCAAAGTTCATCATAAACTGAGTGTAGGCACGTACCTCATAGTAACCGCTGGGGTATGGTATCATTCCGCGTATCTGGCGAGCCTGTTCGGTCGATTCGTCCATCAACGAAAAACAACCGTCTGCCTGACCACGAATTACTTTCAGTTTCTTCTGTTGAAGGATTACTCCATTAGGAGATATTAAATCAACATAAAGAACACCGCTGCGAGCCCTCTGTAGGTCTGAAGCATTGACTACGTAGGCTTTAAACCAGATGGTTTCGCCTTGAAAATAACCGGTATTGTCAAACTGGAGATATACTTTTTCCTGTGGCCAGATGGTGTCAAACTGCATTATATTACCGGCAGAGCGTATTAAATCAAGGCTATATTGAGCTTTTACATTTAATATCCCTGCCAAACAAAATAAGGCAAATATGTAGAGCCTACTCTTCATAGGGGGTCTTACAGTTAGTCTCTATTTATTTAGGGTCATAAACAGGACGTATAGGGTATGCTATATGTTTAACACCTAATGACACTTCTTGTTTTTTTGTTCCATCAAAAATATGAAGTAACAGATAATTAAAGAATTCAAGATTTTCCTTATCACCTGTACCGGATGGTATTCCCAACTGTAAAAGAACCATAGACATACTATTCTCTACATATGCTGTGCTATTACCGGATGATATACAACCTGCGGAAGGTAGGTAGATGCTGTTCCCATTTTCTGACTTAACAACAAAACCACGCATCTTATTCTCAGGGTGATGATATGTCTCTATGCTGCATTTATCTAACAATTCCTGTAATTCATCCTTGGTGGGTAAGCGCCAACCTTCACCTAACAATAAGGTTGCGGCATCATATTCGGTACCACAGATATTTTTATTTTCTCCTATATCAAC
>JAFYMP010000052.1 GCA_017556585.1 Bacteroidaceae bacterium | reverse complement strand
GGAAGTGCGCTTCGCGCCAATTAATCTTCGATTAATAAGACCTTATTTATATTGGCATCCTAACGGATGCGCGCTTCGCGCCAATTAATCTTCGATTTTGTGAAGCTTTTACCTAATTTAATATGGATTCTTCTTTGTAATAATCCAACCAATAAAGTATATCCTTGCGCATTTTATTGTTGTACATATCATCAATAAACCAATTATTCCGTTCATAGACTACTGTTAGAATTTGTTTATAATCATTTTCACAATTATGAATATTGACAACTACTGTAGCCTTATTCTCGTTAATCATTTCTACGCTTATAACCTTACCGGAAAGGTCTTTGCACCAATCTTGAGCGCAGATCCAATGATCTGAATCGTGAATAATGGGTTCTTGCAACAAATTTTCTAAATCTCCTATCATATTGTCAAGAAGAAGTAATTCTTTAGAAAAATAGAGCGAATCGAAATAGCAACTCGTTGGCCTATTATTAGAATCACTCCAATGTTCTACCATTTCAGTAAAAACATGATTGTAGATATCGTTTACACGCTTTTCTATCTCCTTGGTTTGTGCATTCACGTTAAGAAACGTGATTAGCATCAATACAATAGTGATAATTCGATGCATCCTAACCTAATAAATCAGTCGATGATGTCGAAACCGCAGTAAGGAACCAGAGCTTTTGGAATGCGAATACCTTCCGGAGTCTGATTGTTCTCAAGCAACGCAGCAACTATACGTGGCAATGCAAGAGCAGAACCATTCAAGGTGTGGCAAAGTTCTGTTTTCTTATCTTCTGCTTTACGATAGCGACACTTTAGACGGTTAGCCTGGTATGTATCAAAGTTTGAAACAGATGAAACTTCCAACCAACGCTTCTGTGCCTCTGAATATACTTCAAAGTCGTAGCAAGTTGCAGCAGTAAAGCTCATATCCCCACCGCAAAGATGTAGTATTCTGTATGGGAGTTCCAACTTTTGGAGCAGTCCTTCAACGTGTGCCAACATCTCTTTGTGGCTCTCTTTACTGTGTTGTGGTGTATCTATGCGTACAATCTCAACCTTTGAGAATTCGTGCAGACGATTCAAACCGCGAACATCCTTTCCGTATGAACCTGCTTCGCGACGGAAACACTGTGTGTATGCACAATTCTTGATAGGTAGCTGCTTTTCGTCCAGAATTACATCTCTGTAAATGTTTGTAACAGGAACTTCGGCAGTTGGAATCAGATATAAATCGTCTAACTGGCAGTGGTACATTTGACCTTCTTTATCCGGTAACTGACCTGTGCCGTAGCCTGAATCCTGATTAACAACAGTAGGAGGCATGATTTCTGTGTAACCGGCTTTTGTTGCCTCGTCCAGGAAGAAATCAATCAATGCTCTTTGCAGACGTGCTCCTTTACCTATATATACAGGGAAACCTGCGCCTGTTATTTTAACACCTAATTCCCAATCTATCAGGTTATATTTACGTGCCAATTCCCAATGTGGAAGAACATCGTCTGGAAGGGTAGGAATGTTTTCTACCTGTTTTGCTATAACATTGTCTTCTGCGGTTTTGCCCTCAGGAACATCGTCGTATGGGATGTTTGGGATAGTGTAAAGCAGTGACTGTATGTCGTTTTCGGCATTGGTCATAGCAGTTTCAAGTTCTTTGTTGGTCTCTTTTAATACAGCAACCTGAGCCTTGATTTTTTCTGCTTCTTCTGCCTGGCCGGCTTTCATCAACTGACCTATGCCGGCAGCAAGTTTTTTGCTTTCTGCCAAATTGTTATCTAACTGAGCCTGTGACTTTTTACGGATATTGTTCAGTTCGATAATCTTGTTTATAACCTCTTCAGCATTTGAAAAATGCTTCTTCTTCAGACCTTTCAATACCAATTCGGTCTGTTCTGTTATCTGTTTTATTGTGAGCATTGTTCTTACCGATTATATTAAAGATAAAAAAGGCTCACAATGATAGTGAGCCTTTTTGTATTGTTCGTTTTTAGGCTTCAGCGTTTTCCAATGGAATAACTGAAACATAACTCTTGTCGTTGCGTCCTTTTTTGAACTGTACTGTTCCATCAACAAGTGCAAACAGAGTATGATCCTTACCCATACCAATGTTTTCACCCGGATGATGTGATGTGCCACGCTGACGTACTATAATGTTGCCTGCTTTAGCAAACTGTCCGCCCCAAATTTTAACGCCGAGACGCTTACTAGCTGACTCACGTCCGTTCTTAGAACTACCTACACCTTTTTTATGTGCCATATCTTCTTCGTTTTTTTAGGGTTATGCTATAACTTCTTTAACAAACAACTCTGTAAACTGCTGACGATGACCGTTCAATTTACGATAGCCTTTTCTGCGTCTTTTGTGGAATACAAGAACTTTGTCACCCTTTACAAGAGCGCTCTTTACTTCACAAACTACTTTTGCACCTTCGATGGTTGGAGTGCCTATTACAATCTGGCCATCTTTGTCTGCAAGAAGAATTTTACCGAACTCTACTGTTGCACCGTTTTCTGCATTCTGGATGTGGTGCACGAACAGCTTCTTACCCTGTTCAATTTTGAACTGCTGTCCCTGAATCTCTGCGATTACGTACATTATTTTTATTCGCTTTATTCGTTTCTCCGTGAGGTGGTTAGCTAACCTCTGCCAACTCTTTTTTGACCCCTGCGGACTAAATCGGTTGCAAAAGTACTGCTTTGCTTTCAAACAGCAAAATTAATGCACTGTTTTTTCTTAATTATTTTTAAACAAGCGTATTCAGTATGTTTGCGGCAGTCAGAGCATCTTTTGCATAGTAGTCTGCTTTGATATCGGTCGCAATATCTTGTGTCAGTACTGCACCGCCTACTATAACAGGACAATTTACATTGTTCTGATGCAGATATTCAATAGTTTCACGCATGGAATCTACAGTGGTAGTCATCAATGCACTTAAACCTATAGCTAAAGCTCCTATTTCCAAATATGTGTTGTAGATATCCTCTTTAGCAACATTCTTTCCTAAATCTTTTACAGGGTAACCATAACTTTCAAGTACAACTTTAACAATGTTCTTGCCTATATCGTGTACATCGCCCTTTACGGTTGCTATAATAACCGGCGCTTTGTCCTGAATTTCTGTTGAACTTTTACTGCTCTTTTCTGCTGCAAGAATCTCGAAAGCACGTTTTGCGGCTTCTGCAGAACGTATCAGCTGAGGCATAAATATCTTATTGGCTTCAAATCTGTTGCCTACCTCTTGCAATGCAGGAATAAGTATGTTGTTTATTATGTGGTCACTATCATTTAAAGTGAGCTCTTTTTCAATACCGGCAGAAATCTGTTCTTTAAGTCCGTTTACAATGGCATCGTAGAGTGAAGCCTCACTATTGTTACTCTCCTCTTTAACAGTATTGAAATCAATATAATTTTGACATTTGTCATCTTTCCCGGTAAGAACCATATATGATTTTACTACCTCCATTGTATCTTTATCCAATGGATTCATAATAGGCATATCAAGTCCGTTTTCTAATGCCAGGGCTAAGAATGTTCGGTTTAGATATGCTCTTTCTGGTAGTCCGAAAGATACATTCGATAGTCCTATTGTGGTTAGGAAACCCATGTTGTGCAGTGCAGAAAGGGTGTCTAAAGTAATTCTTCCGTACTGCTGATTTGACGATACTGCCATAACAAGACCATCGAATACCAATAATCTTTTATCGATGCCAACTCTTTCTGCTTCGCAGATAATGTTTTTTGCAATGGCTACTCTGCCTTCTGCGCTCTCCGGAATGCCGTTCTCATTTAGTGGTAATGCCACTACCGGTGTGTTGAATGTTGCAATAATAGGGAGTAGGGCGTTCATACTATCGGCATCGCCATTTACGGAATTTATCATAGGAACTCCGTTGTATAATCTGATGGCCTCTTTTAGTGCGTTGCTGTTTGAACTGTCAAGTTGAAGAGGTAAATCGCAAACCTCCTGTATCTTCTTTACAGCATTACAAAGTAGTGCGATTTCGTTACAATTAGGAATACCTACATTCAAATCTAAAAAGTCAGCGCCGCTCTCTTTTTGTGCTAAAGCCTCTTGTTGTAAATATGAATAGTTCTCTTCTGTAAGAGCCTGTTTTAACTTTTTCTTTCCTGTTGGGTTGAGCCTTTCACCGCAAATAACTCCTTTGTCTAATTTTACAAGTTGTGTTGACGAACAGATATAAGTGCCATCTATGGTTGATACTCCTTTTGATGGTTTGTCTTTATATGTATCTGCCACAACTTTTATTGTAGATGGTGATGTTCCGCAACATCCGCCTATTATGTTTGCACCTGCTTCTATCAGTTTTCCACACCATTCAGCAAACATTTCATCGGTGTAGTTGTAAACCACTGTCCCGTTTATTAACTGTGGTAATCCTTTGTTTGCTTGTGCCAATAGAGGAACTGAAGCAAATGGCTTCATTCTTTTTACTACCTCCAGTACAATGTCTGGTGATTCAGAGCAATTTACACCTAATGCATCTACGCCTAATGACGATAATGTCAGGGCTACAATTTCCGGTGTAGATCCGGATAATGTATGAAGTGTATTGTCAAAAGTCATTGTGGCAAATACAGGAAGGTTGCTGTTTTCCTTAATTGCCAATACAGCCGCTTTAATTTCGTAAAGATCTGCAAAGGTTTCAAGCAGATAACCATCTACCTTTGATGCTGTATATTCTACTATCTGACGGAAATTATTATATGCCTCTTGGAATGTGTATTCACCTATAGGTTCCATAAGTCTGCCTGTAGGAGAAATGTCAAAAATAACATTTGCACCATCTGCTACTGCTTTGGCGTTTTCAATGGCTGCGTCAGCTACTGTCTGCCAACTATATTGGGTGGATTCCCATTTAGCAGGGTTTGTTCCAAATGTATTTGTGGTGATATAGTCAGCTCCGGCTGCTACATAGTCAGCCTGTAATTTGCGAACGGCATCCGGTGCTACTATGTTTAATATGTCTATTGAATAATGTTCTGCTTGTGGCAATTTTGAGAGCTCTGTGCCCGTTGCACCATCGAATATCTTAATCAGCTCTTTGTTTGTAATCATATTGTGCTTATTCT
>JAFYMP010000051.1 GCA_017556585.1 Bacteroidaceae bacterium | reverse complement strand
TCAATGTATGACTATAATGACCTTATTAACAAGCCTACAATCAATAATATAGCTCTGATTGGCAATCTGACAAGCTCGGAGCTCGGCCTGCAAACTACCCTAAACACTGCGCAAATGGCAGCAGTAAATTCAGGTATAGATAGTACAAAGGTTGAGCAGATAGCAACAAATACAACAGCAATTGGAAATAAGCAGGACGTAATTGACAGTTCACATATGTTGAGCGCGGATCTGGTAGACGATAGCAGCAGCACCAATAAATTTGCAACGGCTGCTCAGCTCTCTCAGATTGCTACAAATACAGAAGCTATAGCCGGTAAGCAGAATACTATTGACAGCTCCCACAAGCTGAGCGCGGATCTGGTAGACGATAGCAGCAGCACTAATAAATTTGCAACAGCTGCTCAGCTCGCTCAGATCTCAACCAATCAAACCAATATTTTATCGGGTAATGTATCAATTAATAATGCATATATTAACGTACCTATTTCAACGTGTGGCACTGAATTAGTAAATGGTTATATTAATGGCGGTAGTGGCGTTATTTCGTATGGTGAACCAAACAGGGCGTGTTCACAGAACCTTTTCGCTGCGACATCAATACAATCAACTAATAACTATGTTGTTTTTGGTGTGTTTTGTTATGATAAAACCACCAATGAATATATAGGCAGAATAACAACAACTGGTACTGTATCAACATCAGGCAGTATCAAATATGCAACAGAATTTGATTTATCTGCATATAGCAATTATTTATACAGAATACAGGTCAAACAGGTTGGCGATGAGAATTTTGTTGCAAATACTGTAACACAGTACATTGTATGTTCAACGCCTGCTATGACCACTACAACATCAATACCTGATACAAAATACATTACATTTGGTAAACCTAATTTATATACGCCTACGGCAATAACAGGTGAGGATATTGATGCTGTAACTGTATCAGACGTATATAGCGCATATGATAGTTTAGTATCATCGTATCCTAATTTTATTAGGCGTGGTGAAAATGTAGGGAAAGACTCTAACGATGCAGCTATACGGTCTTATATTGTTGGTTTCGATAAACCCGTATATGCATTGTACGATATCCTCAACGAACGAAATTATTATAATTCGGATATGGAAAATAAACATATTTTGATAACGGCAGGCGTTCACGGCGACGAAAAAAGCTCCGTTGTAGGTGTAAAAGATTTTATAACCGAGTTACTTTCAAGCACAGATGATTGGGCTGTGTATCTGAAAACAAACTATATTATACACGTTATACCAATCGTAAACACGTATGGTTTTGATAATAACCAAAGAACAAACAAAAACGGCGATGATATCAACCGTGATTTTACAACATTTGCAACGCCCGAAGCGCAAGCTGTTAAGAGATGCATTGATGGCATTGGAACGCGGTTGAAAGTAATTGTTGATAGTCATAATACAACCGAAGCAATTGGATATATAGGCACACGCCCTGAATACAAGAACCATCTGTTATATTGCAGAACTGGCACAAATCTTGCAGCCAATTTATACCCATATCTCAGCACGATTTATAATGCTAACAAATACCCATACTTTTTTACATGGCAGTCAACTAATAGTACAACACTATCATACTATGGCAATACGTTAGATGTGCTATCGATTACAATTGAAACGCCAAGAAATTACAGTGGTGGGGAGACAAACAATAGTGAAATATCGCCATTAGTCAAAGGTATACTTGCAAACGTTCTACCTACGTATGGCGAAATAGGCTAAACCAATAAAATAAGAGTTCCATAGGATTATAAAAGGGGGAGAGTGCAACGGATAATAATAATGGTTGGTATGACATTTCGGCAATTGATGCACTTGACGCCGTTTATAATATAATCTACGGTAAGCGTTCAAACGGTAAAACGTTTTCTGTTTGTCGAAAGATTTTGAACGCTTACCTCGATGAAGAACTCCCGTCAGTATACGTCAGACGTCTTGACGAAATGCTAAAACCAAAGAATTTAGAAGAGCTTTTTTCAGCTCCGGAGCATTTGCAGCTCATAGAAGAAAAGACAGAAGGTCAATATAATTCTATATTCTATAGATCTAACTGTTTCTATCTATGCTGCTATCAGGACGGTGTAAAGGTCGCACAAGATAAAAAGCCGTTCTGTAGATGTTACGCTATTAATACAGCTGAAACAACTAAAGGTCAAGATGTTGGTGAGATCAAATATATTTTTTTCGATGAGTTTATTACCCGTCAATTTTACCTGGCCAATGAGTTTATACTTTTTCAAAATCTGCTTTCTTCAATAGTTCGTCATAGAGCAGGAATAAAAATATATATGGTTGCTAATACAGTTTCTAAATATTGTCCTTATTTTCGCGAAATGGGCTTAACGCGAGTGAAGGATCAGAAACAGGGAACTATAGACGTATACACAATGGGAGTGAACGGTACCAGAATAGCTGTTGAATATTCTGATGCACCGGGCGGCGGTGATAATGTTAGCAGCTATTTTTGTTTCGATAATCCCGAGCTTGATATGATTACTTCGGGATCATGGGAAATAGCATTATATAGACATATTCCCCGGGGTGTTGGAGATCTTCGGCCGGAGCTGCAATTCTATATTATTTTTGACGGCTCTACGCTGCGAGGGGCTATATACATGATTAATGATAATCCGATATTGACCTTTAGCCGACAGTATAAGGAAATAAAAGATCCTGATGATAGTATTATATATGCTGATAATCTCGATGATCCGCCGGACACTAACCCATTACATCAAACTAATCCGGCTATAATGCCAACGCGAGCACATGAGGTCATTATATCATTGATAAAGCAGCATAAGACATTCTTTGCAGACAATGAGGACGGCGAAATATTTGCTAACTGGTTAAAGGCTACAACGAAGGGGGGGCTTAAAGTGTGAAAGAAAAGAATACAAATTCCGCTATTGATTTCATATTTCATACACCGAGAAAACTAACCTTCACCAAGCTATATAGATACTATATTGACTTTATATTACGGCTGCTATATCGTATCATTTTATTTGATAATGTTCCTGATACTATCAATGAAACATTCTTGAAAATGATATTATATACTCAGGGCAAGATATGTTTTTTTGAAGGTTTAGAGATAGGGAAAGGCAGCTCGCAGCTGCTTGCTTTAAACTGTTCAGCTGCTAATATGCCAACGGTTTATTATATGCCGTCCAAGATCCTTATAGCTAATCCTAGATTGCAAAAAAGCTATAATTTAACGCCTGGTGAAGATTGTGAAGTAGTATATCTGTCTGAGGCTGATAAATATAATCTATCGGAGATAAACGGCGGCCTATTTACGCTCATACAACGTACAGCTATAATGCTAGCAGATAATGACATATCAATCAATATAGGTCAGAAGAATACACGTCTAACAAATCTTGTTAGTGGTGATACACAGAACACAGTGGATAGTATAAAGGCCGTTATAGCTGCTATGTATGAAGGAGATCCAACAATAGTCGTAAAGAGTTCTCTGATAGACAAGCTGCAAGGCATACCGATAATTAATAGCTCATCTAATGCAAGTAATCTTATAGAGCTCATACAGGTACAGCAGTATATATTATCACATTTCTATGAACAGATTGGATTGTGTACACACGATAATATGAAAAAAGAGCGACTGATAACAGCAGAGATAAATGATAATATTGATCTCGCGTATATGAATATTGATGATATTATAGCATCAATCGAAGAAGGGCTGCAAAAGGTTAATTCTATGTTTGGAACAAATATAGAAGTTAGACTTAATCCGATATTAATTCAACAACAAGAGAGTGACGGTGAGGCCGATGCAGCAGCGGCCGACAACTTACTCACCGTTAACGAAGAAGGCCAGGAAGAAGCAGCTCCGGAGCTCTCACCGGTGGAGGAGCAGAGAGAGCCCGAAGCAGCACCTTCCGAAGAGCCAGAACCTGAGCCAGAGCCTGAGCAAGAGCCCAAGCAAGAGCCTGAGCCTGAGCCAAAACCTGAGCCAGAGCAAGAGCAAGAACCAGAGCCAGATATTCAAATCACTATTGAAGGTGATAATAACACTATAGTGATAGGGGGTGATGATGTTGGCGAAGAAACCGACACGGACACACTTCCGGACATGGGATCAGATAATGACAGACGAGATGAATGATAGAAACCCATTTCAGGGTTATCTATTGATCTTGACACCTTTAGGAATAACAGTAGATGATGCTTTGCAGCGTATGTGGGAAACCTATGAAGAGGCAATCACCAATTATACGTTAGAATCAATCTTTGAACTCTTTATTTCAAATTACATTGCTAATGTAAAAAAGTACGAAGAGCTGATAGAGTTCTACAAAGAAAATCTATATTTGTTCGGTGACTATTATAGAAATGAAAATTATGATTATAGCAGAACGTCTAACAGTGAAAGTCAAAGCAATAGTTCTGGTAACGGGTCAGTAACAACTAAAAATAATCAAACGCGCAGTTCTTCAACTACACCGGGAGTAATATCTACTACTACACATTCCGTAAATCCATATGATAATTCAGGGGTACGAGTGGAGAGTACAGATGTATTATCGGAAACAGGTTCAAATACAACTACAGAAAGTTATACAGGCTCGCCGGATTTAACATCATCTACATCTACAGCAGCATCAACAACTCAGGCATATAATACAGATAGAAATGTATATGATAAAATAGTTCACGGTCGAAAAGGTGATAAGCCAACATCTGAGGTCATAGCGGACGGATTGAAAGCAGCTGCTTTACATGATATTTTAGATATAATTATCAGTGATATAGCAGATCAGGTATTTTTACAAGTATGGTTTTAAGGAGGATATAATATGCAGGTAAAACAGATTTACGGTATTTTAAATGACGTTATGCAGGAAGTAACCGGAGGTTATATTTCCATAAAAAACGATGAGGGAGAAGAGATAAGACAAGAAGTTATTGTGCAGGAAGATCTCTCCAATATAGTTGATATGGGTCAGTTGGTTCTCAATAATCAGACATGGAAAGATAACTATGTAAGATCTATGATAGATAGAATTGGCCGTGATGTATTCGTAGATAGAACATATACAGGATATGCTCCTGATGTTCGCCGTGATAAATGGGAATACGGTTCAATCATGGCAAAATCACGTTGCAAGATCTTTGAAGCACGTCCAAATCCTTCCTGGAGTTTGGAAAAAGGTCAGACGGTTAATCAGTTTGAGTTCGTTCCACCTGATGTTACTCAGAAATTTTACAATAGCAAAGAAGCTTGGCAGATAGATTGTTCTTTTACCGATGAGCAGCTCAAAGAAAGTTTCGTAGATGCAAGCAGCATGAACAGATTTATAAGCATGATAGAAAACAGAATAGCTACATCAATGACAATATATATTGATAGCCTGATTATGCGTACAATCAATAATTTCATGGCTGAAAAGATAAAGACAGGTAATGGTATTGTAGATGTACTCACACCATTTAACGCGCTCAGAACAACTCCTCTGACACCTTGGCAGGCTGCAAATGATAAGGACTTCTACAGATATTTTGCTCTTAAAGTAAAACAGTATGTAGAACGTTTCAGAGCACCTTCAGTCAAATTCAATGATAATGGCGATGATCCGAACGTTACATTTACACCAAGAGAATATTCACGTCTTGTTATACATTCTGATATATCTACAGGTATGGAAGTATACTTACAGTCTGATACATACCATGATGACCTTGTTAAAATTGGATCTTATGAAACTATTCCATTCTGGCAGACACAGGGTGAAAATTATGATCTTGCAGAGACTTCCCGAATTGATGTAAAGGTGAGCTCAGACGGCACAGCAATTGATAGAAACTATATTATAGGTGTACTCTTCGATTACGATGCTTTAGGCGTACTTAATGACAACAGAAGAACAACTACAGCATATAACGCTAATGGTGAATATTGGACTAACTTCTATAAGGTGGATACGTCATACTTTAATGATCTCGCCGAAAATGGTATTATATTTGTAATGGGCTCAGGTGTTCCAAATGTCATCACAGAACCAATGGCACAGACTGAAAAAGTATGGGGCTATGATGTTTCAGATCTTCAGGGCTCAGATCTGACGGTAGATAATGATAATATGAAAATCACCGGCACTTTGCATTATGTTTCAGACGGTGCATTACCGCCAACATGGGGCGCAGGTAATTTCCTGGCTCTCAAATGGCTCTCTATTCCTTCAGATGCTACAGAATGTACAGTAGGAATTGAAAATCAAGTAAGTATACTTAATGATCCTAATAGAAATGGTACGGTAAAGGTAACAAGCACAACGCAGAAGCTGAAGGTTATAACAACAACACCGGCAGGAACTAACACTCAGGAGTATGATCTTTCCGGCCTGATCCTCGAGGCTCAGAACACCAGAGAAGAGCCAGAAGCAAAAACAGTCAAGAAAAAATAACACACATCATTGTAAAACTCCCCTATAGCAGCCGGCAAATATGCCGGCTGTTGCACTATAAGGAAGGTGATTAAATGGCAATAACAATAAAATTAGGCACAACAACGGATAATGTTGACAAGGTGGGAAAGACATATACAGAAGCAACTCCTTCCGGCGGAGTTGTAATAGAACCAACGTCTATTATAGATCCTATCAACCCGAAATTTATAATTAATAGAGATGATAATTATATAAACTGTAATTATTGTGAGGCTTCTTTTTTAGGCCGTAAGTATTTTGCAAAAGTATCAGTAGATACCGGATCACGAATGGTTGTAGATTGTACAGTAGATTATCTCAGCTCTTTCGACTTGTCAAACTGTCCTATAACTGTAGTTAGAAATGGTGATATAGGATCACCTACAGTAATACAGGATAATAAATATCCTATTGCCCCAAATAGGGAAAAACTACAGCAAATTCCAATATCAAATAATAATTTTACAGCCAATGGCAACAGCTGCTATGTATTACAGGTAATAGGGGGTGCAGCAAATGTCAGTGAATGAAAGTATTTATGGTAATAAAAATCAATGGATAGACAGCTCCTTTAATCCATATATAGAACATAAAAATAAAACAGCATATTTTGCAGCAAATCAATCTAGGCTAGAGAATGGCGTTACAGCTGGAAAGCTCTCCTATGATGAACCTATAGATAATACGCTCAGCTATTGCGGACTAGGCGAAGAAAGCGCACTTTCACATATTGGATATATCTATAAAGACGGTGGCTCATATAGTTTAATGGAGTGGCAAGATAGCTATATAACTAACTTTGCATTTTTTCAGCAGAATAGTACAAACATTGATATGTATGTATATAACCGGAATGAGCTGCAAAACAACGAAATGCAAAAGGCTTTATTCTGGCAAACAACGCAAAGTACAGATAATAAAAATAAATATTTGCAGCCTTATACGCTCATCAATCCATTAAATCAGGTTTTATTAATTAAAGTCATAGCATTTAATAATGCTGTAAATGATTCAGTAGATGTAGATTTGTCTGATTACATAGCAAACTATAAAACTACTTACCCGTTTATTGTTTGTGCGTATATCTTAGCATATTTCAATAATCAGGCATGGACGGAACAAAATCCCGTGAGAACAATTAGCGGTAGTATGGATACATCATTAAATACTAATTTACGTACTTTTAGTTATGGCAGGCTTGATAATTATATTTGCACTGGCAAAAACCTTGATTTTTATTCTTATTTTCTTCAGAACTGTACAGTTTTTGGATCATCAAAAAATTTTGGAATGGGTACGCCAACAGACGGCCTATTTATTGTTATGGCTACAGAAAATGCAAAAGAACACGTCAAAATTAAATCTGATTTACTCAGTAATATGAATGTCTATATTGAATATTTTGACGGCGTAGAAGATGAAATCAAGAAAACTGTAGCTTGTTTTGGCCTGTATTTCACTGATAAAACAACAGTAGCTGCTTCAGGTAAGCTTACAAATGAGGATATGTATATAGGCCTGTTAGATGAAAACGGTGTAGGCCACGGTGAATATCTGCGCGGTGCTGATACAGCCAACGCTCCACAAAATGCGTACCAGGATATGAGTGAATCCGGATATGATTATGCCAACATGGATAAAACCAAATACAAAGACGATACTTTATTCTATGATAGCCAGCTCGCAAACGGTTTTACTCGCTTTTGGGTGCTTAACAGTGCTCAGGTATCGAGCCTGCTTACGGAGCTTTATAATATAATGTCTGAAGTTGATCCTGATGAGCCTATTGATAGATATTCCCAAACTGTATTTCTTACAAACAATCCAATAGATTGTGTGGTTAGTTTGAAGAAATTCCCACTACAAAATGTACCTTCTTTGCAGGGTGTATACTTCTTACAATTAGGATCAAAAGCTACAAATATACAGGCCTCACCGCTTGCAAAGTCCTGCGGAGTATATTACTTCACATTTTCACGCGGAGCTGACACTTCACTTGTTCCTTATTATAATAGATCCTTCCTGGATTATGAGCCTTATACTACAGCAAAAATAACTATTCCTTTTTGTGGTACTGTTCAAATCCCTGTATGCTATTTATACGATAAGGGCGGAGTGCAAGTAGCACTTGTGATAGATTTTATTTCAGGAGCTTGCACCGGCTATGTTATAGTAGGTGGTGTTACTATTGATAGTGTATCAGGTAACTGCGCAATATCATTACCTTTATCTGGTATACAATCTGCTACACTCGACAGCCAGATCCATTCTGTAGCAATGGCAAGAGAGAAGCAGCAAACCACTCTTGGCACTGGTTTAATCGCCGGAGCTGTAGCTATAGGTGTAGGTATTGCTACAGGTGGTGTAGCAACTGCTATAGGCGGCGCAGCAGCTGTCATAGGATCATTTATGCACGCTGAGGATACAGGCCAGCAAATCAATTATGAGCTCACTCATATGCAAACACCTTTAAAGCAGATATCAGCAGCTTCAGGACAAATAGCTCACACATATGATATGCGTTGTAAAATGCTTATTACACGGCCGCAAATACTTGATAATTTCGGCGCAGAAGCGCAAGAAGATTACGCCAATACAATTGGTTATGCTTGCCTTTTAAGCGGCAAAGTAGATGATTTCAGCGGCTTTACTGTAGGCAATATTGATGTAACAGGAATAGCAGCTACAGCAGATGAATTACAGATGATCCGTAATGCGTTTGCAAGAGGTGTATATCTATAAGATAAAGCAGCCTTCAAAAGAGGCTGCTTATTTTATTATGTGAGAACCCCCGCACCGGGTTCTCACACTCTCCCCCGAACCTACATATCTTATCTTATCATAAGC
>JAFYMP010000050.1 GCA_017556585.1 Bacteroidaceae bacterium | reverse complement strand
TTTACCTGTTTTTGGCTGAGCCACAATAAGCGCGCGCTGACCTTTACCTATGGGGGCAAACAGATCTACAACTCTTGCAGAGAGATTATCGTTTTTGCCTGTGCAAAGATTGAATTTTTCATCAGGGAAGAGTGGGGTAAGATGTTCAAACGGAACTCTGTCGCGGGCAACAGATGGTTCCAGTCCGTTAATCTTATTTACCTTTACAAGTGGGAAGAATTTTTCGCCTTCGCGTGGTGGGCGGATAATACCCTCTACAACATCACCGGTTTTCAAACCGAATAATCTGATTTGTGAAAGTGATACATATATGTCGTCCGGAGATGCTAAATAGTTGTAATCGGATGAACGTAAGAAACCGTAATTATCCGGCATTATTTCCAATACGCCTTCACCTTTTAATATATCGCCAAATTCATAGAGACCTCTATCGTCCTGTCTGCGATTATCGTTATTCTGTTGACCGTTGTTGTGGTTAATTCTGCCTCTGTTCTGCTGCTGAAAATTATTCTGTTGTCTTGGTCTTTCGTTTTGATTTGCAGGGACTTCTGTTTGTACGGGGACTTTCTCTACAGGGGCGTTTTCTTTTGTTTCTACCGGTTTTTCAGTTACCGGAATATCCAAAAGACGCTTGATTGTGTCGGATGGTTCTGCTTTAGGTGTAACAATCTCTTCTTTTACGTCAGATTTTGTATCTGTTGCAACTTCCGGTTTTTCGGTTGGCTGTACCTTTTTGGGACGACCTCTGCGCTTTTTCTCTACTTGTCCTCCATTTGTTGCAGTAGTTGAAGATTCTGCATTTTCTGCCTGTTTAGGAGCGCTTGTGCTATTTTCTGCCTGTTTCTCTTCGGATTTTTTGACCTCAACAGGTTTGAACTCTGCAGTTCTGTTTTCTACTGTTTTGGTATTTGTATTCTTTGCAGCAACAGGTTTTTCAACTTTGTTTTTGTTCTGCTCCCTTTTTCTTATAGGCTTTTGATTTTTCTGAGTGCTGTCAGATGTCATACGGCTACCTGAAATAGCCTGCTCGTCTAAAATAGCATAGATTAGTTTGTCTTTTTCCATAGTCTTTGGATTTATACCCATTGACTGAGCAATTGACTGAAGTTCAGAAAGTTCTTTTTCTCTTAATTGTAAAATGTTATACATAAAAACGATTATTATATCCACACAGGTTATACAGTCACAGACTGAAAAATCCTGAAATCTAAATCTAAATAAAATGTAAAAGTGAAATCAGAAAATCGGAATAGATATGCAGGGTAACCCCTTTTTCCCGATTTTTGCGTGGCAAAGTTATTTATAAATATTGAATATGCAAGACTTGAATGTAAAAATATGCTATTCTTAAAGCGATTTATTTATACTGTCAATGTAATCCAATATCTCTGTACGTCCCATTTTTTTTGCAGACGATGTAATAAAAGATACAGGTAGTTCTTCCCACTGTTCCGATAGAACTTCCTGATAATGTCTGATGTTTTCTACAAGTTTTGAATGACTCAGTTTATCGGCCTTAGTAAAAATAATGCCAAATGGTACACTGTTTTCACCTAACCATGAAATAAATTCCAAATCTATTTTTTGTGGTTCATGACGGCAATCTACTAAAACAAATAAAGATGTAAGTTGTTCTCTGTCAAGAACATAATCTTCAATTATCTTAGTAATCTGTGCTTGCTGTTTTTGCCCGCGTTTTGCATAGCCATATCCGGGTAAATCCACTAAATACCAATTGTCGTTAATAATGAAATGGTTTATAAGTAACGTCTTTCCGGGAGTGGCAGATGTCATAGCCAATCCTTTCTGTCCGGTAAGCATATTTATAAGACTGGATTTTCCTACGTTAGAACGTCCTATAAATGCATATTCCGGTTTGTTATCCTGCGGACATTTTTTTACGTCCGTATTACTCATTACAAATTTTGCGCTGTTTATATCCATCTCTTTACTATTGAGAGTGCGAAGTTAGTGAATTTTCTTAACTTTGCATTGTTTTAACTAAACCTATATGCAGAATCAACAGTATCCATCGGTAGCATTAGAAAAAGCTGTCAATGAATTTGCTTCATTGCCGGGCATAGGAAAAAAGACGGCTCTGAGGCTTGCACTTCATCTTTTACAACGTAGTGATGAAGAAGTGGAGCGTTTTGGTAATGCATTTGTGAATTTTAAAAAGGATATAAGATACTGCAATGTGTGTCATAATATATCCGATACAGATGTCTGTTCAATATGTGCAAATCCTAAGAGAGATTCTGCAACCATCTGTGTGGTGGAGAATATTCAAGATGTATTGGCTATAGAAAACACAATGCAATTCAATGGTTTGTATCACGTTTTAGGTGGAGTTATATCGCCTATGGATGGAATTGGGCCATCGAATTTAAAGATAGCAGAACTTGTGAAACGTGTGGAAGATGGTGGTGTAAAAGAGATTATATTTGCATTAAGTCCTACAATGGAGGGCGATACAACTAACTTTTTCATATCGCGCAAATTATCGTCTTATAATGTAAAACTGTCTGTAATAGCACGCGGAGTAACAATAGGAAATAACCTTGAATATGCCGATGAAGTATCGTTAGGCAGGTCGATAGTAGATAGAACACCTTTTATATAATATAAGTATGGAGAATATTTCAAAACAGTTGGGTAGAGACCTAAGAATAAAACTCATTGCAGTCTATTTAATAGCAGGAATCATAGCTTTGATTTTTGAAATGGGTTGGTTGCCAAAGGGAGTAATAGAGAACGATAAGACCAATTATATATTGCAGATAATAGGTATATTGTGTTCTCTGGCGTTAATACCTATCTCATTAAAAGGATTTCATGTATCGGCAAAGCTAATGGATGATAAACCATTGGAAAAGCGTGTAAAACTGTATAAACTTTTATCAAACTTGCGTATATCGGCATTTTTGCTGGTAATAGAATACAGTATGATACTCTATTATCTTATAGATGATACAGTTGGCTTGTATTGTGCTGCAATAGGTTTTATCTGTTCGTTGTTCTGTTTTCCTACCAATGCACAGGTAAGTAACGATATTCAGGAAGACGAAGAAGATTGATAACAAATATTTGCTGGCAGAGTGGTAAGTATAATCATAGTAAGTTACAAAGTAAAGTACTACATAGAACAGGTACTGCGCTCGTTGTATAGATCCAATCAGGAGATTGAAGTCTTTGTGGTGGATAATGCATCGGGTGACGATACTATTGAATATCTCTCTGCCCGTTATCCGGATGTTCATTATATTGCAAATAGTGAAAACGTAGGTTTTGGAAAGGCAAATAATCAGGCATTAAAGTTAACTAAAGGCAAGTATGTACTTTTTTTGAATCCCGATACAATAGTGGCAGAGCGTACTATAGAGGGGTGTGTAAACCTGATGGAATCCGATAGTGGAGTAGGTGCTATAGGTGTAAGAATGCAGTATAGCGATGGTCATTTTGCTCCGGAGTCCAGACGTTCAGTACCTACACCTTTTGTGTCGTTCTGTAAGATGTCCGGTTTAGGACGTCTTTTCCCAAATTCAAAACTGTTTGCTCGTTACCACCTTTCTTATATAGATAAAGATTTGGCTTGTAATATAGAGGTGGTTTCCGGTGCATATATGTTTGTACGCAAAGAGGCGTTAGATAAAGTGGGTGGTTTTGACGAAACATTCTTTATGTATGGAGAAGATGTGGATCTATCCTATAGAATATTGAAGGCCGGTTACAGAAATTGTTATCTGCCTTTACCTATTTTGCATTATAAAGGAGAGAGTACTACAAAAACATCGTACAGTTATGCTAAAGCCTTTTACGATGCTATGACTATCTTCTTTACGAAACACTATCGTCACTATAGTCGCTTCTTTACATTCCTGGTTAAGATGGTTGTGGGAATTCAAAAGATATCTACCTACATTAAAAATAATCTGTTTAAAAAGGATATAACTGGATTGAAACAGAAAACTAAAGCTCTGTTTGTAGGTAATCCTTCCTGTTTTGAAACCGTTCGTAGTTTGGTGTCAAAGAGTAAGACTATAAGCGCAGTAGATTGTATGGAGATAGATGCAGATATAACACTTAAGGGAGTTCCGTATAGCAAAATTAAAGATTACGATGTATTGATATACAGTACTGACTGCGTTTCTTACAATGTAATGCTTGATAATATGTATTCTATTGACAGCCATAAAACGCTATTGGCTACATACAATAAAGAATCACATACATTAATAACAGAATTAGAGGTTGTAGCATTATGAATAGAAACACGGTACTTAGTGATGGAGTGTATAGGTTAAGAGCTCCGGAACCTGAAGATTTGCAATATCTCTATAGAATGGAGAACGATACCAATTTATGGGATATATCCAATAATCAGGTACCATATTCTCGTTATCAATTAAAAAAGTATATATCCGAATCGGCACACGATATTTATACAGATCGTCAGGTACGTTTTATGATAGAACGTATAGAAGATGAAATAGTGATGGGGTGTATAGATTTAACCGATATAAATATATCCAATGGACGTGCAGAAGTGGGTATAGCAATCTTTCCGGAATATAGAAATAAAGGAGTAGGGGCAGCCTCTCTAAAAATTTTATCGGGTTATGCTGAAAAAGTTTTAAATCTGCGTCAGTTGTTTGGATTTGTGCCTATAGACAATATTCCAAGCCTTAATCTATTTATAAACAATGGGTTTCAAAAGACCGGACAGCTTAAAGAGTGGATTAGATGTAGTGACAGATATTGCGATGTTGTTATGGTTCAAAAAATTTTTTAGAAAAAAAGTTTGTTAATGCTTGGAACTTAGAAAATAGTTTGTACCTTTGCATCGCAAAACGGAACTGGTGCGTTAGTTCAGTTGGTTAGAATGCCGCCCTGTCACGGCGGAGGTCATGGGTTCGAGTCCCATACGCACCGCGAAAGTCTTGAAGAAATTCAAGGCTTTTTTTATTTACTATATCTACATGATTTTGACACTGTAACTATTAATAATCGTAAAAACTTATAATTTTAGTTGAATTTTCTGGAATTTTATTTGTTACTATTTGTTTTAGTTGTATATTTGTCGTCGTAATTAACAATCATAAACATCAAATTTTTAAACATTATGAAAAGATTAACAAAAAGAGAAGAGGTTATTATGGACTTCTTTTGGAAGAATGGTAAAATGACAGTGAATGCAATTTTGGCACAACTGCCTGAACCAAAACCACATGTGAATACCGTTTCTACTCAGGTGCGTCTTCTTGAAGAGGCTGGTTTCTTGGCACATGAAAAGAAAGGAATGGGTTATACCTATTATCCAATCATCAGCAGTGAAGAGTATAGCAAGACCTTTATTGGCAAATTGGTATCTCAGTGCTTAGAAGGCTCTTATATCAATGCTGTATCTGCATTAGTAAAAGATGACAAAATAAGTATTGATGAACTTAAAGAACTTATAAATCGTATAGAACAGGAGGGTTAAATAAAAGCTAAATAGATTAACCTTTTATCGCTAAGAATTATGGAGGCTTTATTATTATATCAAATAAAGGTTGCATTTTTGGTGGCTACATTTCTGTTAGGGTATCGTCTGCTACTAAGAAGCGAAACCTTTTACGGTTTCAATCGTATTGTTTTAATAATTATGGCACTTCTATCTTTTGCTTTACCATTCTTTCAAATAACAAGAGATACCACCATGTTTGGTAATCTGTTTGAAAGAGAGAATAATAAAACAAAAACAGAAGATGTTGTTTCTATTGTTCCTAATCAAACAGTAGCGGAAACTACATCTACTGCTGTTGTAGTGAATAATGACAATTCTATTACTGTTCCTGCTGCTACTGCTGTTCAAACCGAAATGGAGGAGAATACAGCCGGTAGTATAGCAGAACAGAGTTCAACACAGAAAAACAAAACAACCCTATTAATCATACTGTGCATTTTATATGTTATAGGTGTGCTGTTTGTTCTGGTTAAAAAGGCAGTGTCGTTGTGGTCTATGTCCCGTATTATTAAGAAAGGACGTTATGCGGACCGTAACGATGGATGCGATGTAATAGAATCCAATCAAATACCACAACCGGTAAATTGGATGCGATTCATTGTAATGCCTAAAGAGTGGCTGGAACATCAGAATCAATCTGTATGGGAACACGAAAATCTTCATGCTCGTCGCTGGCACTCGTTAGATTTGCTTATGGCAGATGTTATATCTGCATTGCAATGGTTCAATCCATTTGTGGCGGTATTTCGTAAAGAACTGGAATTAGTTCATGAATACGAAGCAGATAAAGCTGTTTTAGATAGCGGTGCGAGCGCTCGCGATTACAAGATTATGTTAATAAGCGCAGTGGCTTCAAGTAGAGGTTTTGTTATGACCAATTGGCTAAAACAATCCAATCTTAAAAAGAGAATAGATATGATGGACAAAAAACAATCTCGTGGAATTAACAGACTTAAAGTACTGTTTATTCCTGCAATCGCATCCTTATTCTTGTTTGCGACTGCCAATGAAGCCACGGCAATAGATTCTACATTCCGTTGGCCGGTATTTGAAGACGGTAAAACTTGGATTTTCCAGGATGGAACTGCTAAAGAAAGTAAGAACATTTGATGGGGTAGTGGCTAATATGAAAGTTAGCGAAGTGGCCGATTACTTAGACCATTACAAAGATTTTGAAACTACCCGTATGACGCTAATGTACACCTATCCTATAGGGAGTTTAAAAGAGGTACAACCATTGGCAGAACAACTAAACAAAGTTGGTATTAAGGTATCTGTGGCAAATAATGAAGAGATGTTGGCACAGATGACAAAACCTGAATATCGCACTGCAAAAATCTTTGACGAAGGTGATGGGCTATACAGGTTTGAATTGGAATGTAATAAACAAGACGATCTTATATATCATTACTATTCAAGAGGAGAAACTGAACTGCCACATCAAAATGTTTCCATTAAGGGCAATATCGACTTAATGAAGAAATGGATTAATCTGTTCGATGGTCACGGTGTAGCTATCTACCCCAAAACAATGCCATATTCAGATTTGCAACAGTTGGCAGAGACAGCTTGGAAACGCGATATAAATATTGTTTCAGCTATAACAAACAATGGAAACGAATTCGATAATCTGATAACACTTATACCTAAGGGTAGTAAATGGTCTTCAGATTATAAAGGTAAAAATGCTGCAGAAGTTATAGCAAAAGTAAATGCAAGTAGATCTACAGACCATTTTGACAAAGGTTTGCATATAGAAGATCCTCAGTGTTTCTATGTTGCTGAAAGGTATTATCTGATTAAGCATCTTGTAAAAAAAACAGACCAGCTTGTACTTGTGCTGAAACCTGAACTTCAATCTGGAACATGGTGGATGCCCGATAAAATAGAAATTGAAGTTGATGGTAAGATATATGAAGCCACAAAATATGAAGGAATTAATGGTTTTGAAGAGACTCATTATTGGGTTCCTTGTGATGGTAGTTCTATACTAACATACTATTTTGATGTTTCTATTCCGGATGATGTACAAACAATCAATGTCCATGATGATGGTGACGTTGTAATAGAGGGGCTACAAGTTACGGAGAGATACGTTGAAAATAGTGATTTTAGGGTAGAAAATGTTTATGCATCCGCTTCACTGCAAACTACTCATAGAGAGGGTGATGGATTAACAGATTATGTTACTGTTAATCGTGTAGATTTCGGTAGTAATATGACAAAATTTTATGTCACTCTTGCTATTTTTCAATCGCATAGTTTTATGGGTTATGTGGGCAGTGATATTACACTTACCTTAAGTGATAGCACCGTATTAAGACCTATAGAAGTGATAGGCATTCCTACAGACCAAGAATTTGATCGTCATGGAGACTGGATGACAACAAACTTTCAGGTAGTATTCCCGCCTATTGAACAGGAAACTTGGGAAACCGGTGAAGCTGTTATGAAAATGAATGTTTGTCATGAACCTGTTACTATTGCTTTTAATAAATATGATTATGACGCTCCAATTTTGAATCTGACAAAAGAGATTCAAACAGGTAGATATAGTGGTATTGTAATGAAAAGAATAGTAATGGAAGCATCTAATGGTAAAAAGGTGGGTGTATATACTATTGAAACTGAAAATTTATATGTAGAGATTGATGAAAATTACAAAATGACTGTAAGCGGTGGTAACTCTTTAATACTTCCTGATGGCAAATATTCATTATCTTGGATAGGCGATAAGGAATTTATGGAAAAGACATCTTACACTATTGAAGAGATTGAAAGTAGTGCCATTCTACAGATTAAAGGTAAAGGATCAAAGAAAAATGTAATTCCTTTTGCTTCTACATATAAGGATAAGCTATTGTGGTATGAATTACGTTATACCGACGATGATAATAATATTTATAAAATAGAGTTAACTCCTTTGAACGAATGATTTGTTTCTTATAATAGAATTAAATTGAATAACTCTATATTATTATATTGATCGTTGTTAGCTGCTGTTGTTTTTGTTAGCTTTTTTCAATAGTAGTGAACATATAGACGATGTTTGGTTGTTAATGAGGTTGCAAAGGTTGGAATCGTTCAAATGGACGGTTCCGCCTGAGCAACATTTTTTATGTGATTTTGTGATTTCCCGCTCACTTAAACGTATATTTAAATAATATACTTGCGTTCGCTTTGAAAAATATTGAAGCAAGCTTCATATTTGCTTTTAGCGAAGTTGGCTGCGCTCATTGCGTGTGAAAATAAATTTTCACCCATTCGCTTGCTCAACTTTCTCGCTCACT
>JAFYMP010000049.1 GCA_017556585.1 Bacteroidaceae bacterium | reverse complement strand
TTCAAGTTAAGCACAAACTCTTGATGTCTGTCGGCATCTTCAAACAATGATGCATCAAGATACCAAAGTCCATTGCCTGCTGCTTTTGACATATGATTGATGATTTTAGCACGAAAAGCTACTTCGATCATTTCTATTGCATCAAACAACACCAATCGTAGGTTATGGTCAAAATTATAGCGTTTCATAACCATATCAAAAGATATATCTGGTAAGAAATCACCATCTGTAGAGTCATCAATCAAGTCTGTCCAGAAATACTTCAAACGAAAATAGCTGATTCGAGCAAGCAACTCTTTTGCTTCAACTAAATCTTCAAAATCCATCCCTTTTGCTCTGAGCAATGAAATCTGTTCTTCTATTGTGCGTGCGCGCTGGTTCATAGTTATATAAAAAGCGACCCGCCAGCAGTTCTTACGGGATGCTGACGGGTTCTGTTATCATTGACTCGGCACAAACCGAAAATCATCATATTTACATTGCAAAGGTAATGCTTTTTGTCTCTAATAACAAATAATTGCGTAAATATTTTACAAGAACCATGCTTTCTACTCTAGCTCCTTACAAAATAATTATTTACAACCTATTATTACTCAGTATTTAGCGAGTAATAAGTCGGAAATATGGTCATAACCTTTTCGGGAAGAAGACAAAACAAATAAACCTATTACAACGAACAAACAACTTATTCCTAAGTTCCACTATAAACAAACGTCAAATGTTGTAGTTGTATGTACATTAGTTACCCCGATCCACTAGAATAATGAATAGGGGCATATTTTTTTCAATACATATCACTTAGACTTCTATAGAAAGGTATTTACAGTATCTTATTTAAGCAATACTTTTTTACCGTTTATAATATAAATACCATTCTTCAAGTTTTCTGTATTCAGAACACGACGACCTGTAATATCGTAAATCATCAATTCTTCCTTATCTATTATCAATTGGTCTATACCACTTTCAATATATGCCTTATAAGATATATTTTTAGGTGGCATAATACCATAGTAATCACCTTCCCACTCATTGACAACATCTCCCTCTTTAGATGTATATACATATTCAGGGATTGAGTCACCATAAGCTACATCAGCCACATGTACCAATTCTTCATTTACAAAATAATATACCTGGTATATATTCACATTAAATGTACCACTGATTGTAATATCGCTATTTGGCATAGTCTCTGGTACTTCATCCCACCCACTAAAGGTATATCCCAACTTGGTTGGTTCTTCAAGCACAGAAATAGTAGTTCCACATATCAATGTATCTGTTGCATACACTTCACCATCAACAACGTATGTTAATATACTCCTTTTAATTTCCACAACATCTTCAACAAAGAAAAAGTCTTTCCATTGGTCAGCAACCTGATAGAGCGAAGCGCATCCTATCGGAACTTTTAGGGTACAGTTCCATTTGTTGATATCTTCCAAAGCTTGTGTACCACATGTAGGTGGAGTATCTACGCTACTAATAAGCTGAGTCAGGCTAATACAATCTGAAAACGCCTCTTGACCAATGCTTTCAACGCTGATACCAAAAGTAAATTGTTCCAAATTACGGCATCCACTAAATGACCAATTGCCAATACTCTTTACTCCATTTCCTATAACTACACTTTTAAGCCCCGAACAATTATAAAACTCGTTATCATAAACAGCTACTTCTTTATCACTAATTACAACTGTACGCAGTGAAACATTGTTATAAAAAGGCGAATAGCCTGCTTTGCTGGATGTGTTGTAGGTGATTTTTCCACCAATATATACAGAATCAAGCGGACAATCTGCAAACAATGGAGACGATGAATACTTATATCCCAAATTTAAAGCATCTATTCTATCTTCAATTATCACATCCACTAATGATGTACAACCATTGAATGCATTATTTGAAATAGATGTAACTGATTGTGGGATTTCTATAGCAGACATTCCAGAACAGTTATTAAAAGCATATTCTCCTATTTTCTTTACGCTTTTACCCCACTGAATGCTCTGAAGTTTGGAACAACCTGAAAAAGCATTCGTTTTAATTTCTGTCACTTTATTACCTATATTAACCTCTTGCAGTGAAGAACAATCTTTAAACATTGCTTCGTTTATTGAGTATAATCCGTCTCCTATTGTAGCACGCTCCAAACTATTACAGCCAAAGAAGCATTCAGAACCAGCGTAAAGCACGGAATGTGGAATTGTAATTTCTGCCAACAAAGAGCAACCGCTAAAAGCAGTAGTTCCCAACCTATCAACTTCGTCCCCTATTGTGACAGACGTAAGCGAAGTACAGTCTGAAAAAGAGCTCAATCCTATCTCTCCCTTATTAGAAATCATTGCTGTTTGTAAACTATAGCAACGACGGAAGGCTTGCTGTTCTATATCCCCTGCATTTGAAATGAGAACAGACACTAAACTATCACACCCATAAAAAGCCGACATTCCTATCTCTCCGTTATTGGTAATTTCCGCTGTTTTAATACCAATGCACCATTCAAAGGCATAATCGCCAACATTACCTTGATTGGCTAAAGTTAAACTCTTGACAGAAGAATTCTTATAGAAAGCATAGGGCATCACCTCTTTTACATTCATCTCAACATTCCTATACGATACTTTAGGAGCTATGTTTACATTCTCAACAGAACTATCATACATAGCATCAATAACATCGCAGGAGCGTTCACTCATATTTACAGGAACATATTTTACACCATCTACTTCAAACATACTACTCAAGTACGGATATACTTTTACGTTTTTCAAATCACTATATTGTTCATTGGCTACATAATTAATCTTTCCATTAACATTCGCATAACCGATTGGAGGGGTGTTTGTCAACCAAATAACTTTAGCCGGCACATTATATGAATTTGAGAACTTACCGGTGATAGATGTTACACCAATACCCATTGTAAGTGATTGTAAGTTTGTCCCATAAAATGCAGATAAATCAATACTTGTCACTGAATTTGGGATAGCAATACTTGTAAGATTTGCGCAACCTGAAAATGCACTTACTCCTACACTTGTTACTGTATTAGGAATGGTAATACTTGTAATACTGTCGCAGCCGAAGAATGCATTCTCGCCAATTGCATAATTCTCTCCCTTGTAATTATTAGGAAGAATTACTTTTCTTTCATTTTTCAAGTATCCTATTAAATGATAAGCATTATCTATGGTTGAGAAATAGAAATCACCTATCTTTTCATCAGCATTGATAACACGAGTAGCATAATCGGCTAAATGTCCATAATCTGTACTTCCCTTCCTTACATTTAAATCTGAGAAATTGATGATAGTTTTTAGATACTGACATCCATAAAATGCGCCATTACCAAGATTTCCCGTCATACTACCTTCGCTAATACTCTGCATGGAGCTAGGGATAGTGATACTTATAAGACCATTATAATTTCTGAAAGCACCGGCTGTTATACTTACAGTTCCCTCTCTAACTACAATAGCTGTATTTGCAGGCATTTCACCTTTATATTTATATAGCACGTCATTCACATACACTACACCATCAGGCTGCTGATTATACCAAGGCGTATTTTCAAAAGCACTGCTTCCTATGGATGTAACAGTATTTGGAATCACAATTTCTTCAAGGCTAGTACAATTTTGAAATAAACTACTTTCAATACTCATAACAGATTCCGGAATAGTTATAGAGGTAAGCGATGTGCAATATCTGAATGCCAATCCTCCTATGTTAGTAATTGATTTGCCAAAAGAAATATTAAAAAGACTAGAACAACCTTCAAACGCACCTCTTCCAATACTTGTCACCGAGTTTGGAATTATTACACTTGTTAGTTTTATACACTCCTTGAAAGCACCATCATCAATACTTGTCACTGAATAGGTACGACCATTATTTGCAACAACACTTTCAGGGATTACAACATCATACATGTACTCACCTTTATACGAGTAATCATTATCTCCCTTGTACGTCACACTTACTGTATTGTCTGTAGTTGACGTAATCTTGTAATAAATACCGTCCACTTCAAAACTGTGGGCACTTACCGAAATGCTACATAATAGCACAACCACTGTTAATAGAACATTTTTCATTGTTTTCACTATTATTTGATTTTTTAAACTGACGTATATATCTGGAAGCAAAGATATGGAAAATTTATAAAAAATCAAAATAAATAACTCAATATTGTAAAGATAGCCAACTATATAGTTTAAAATAACTTTAGGCAATCAGGAAATAATGGCATCAAAATTATGATACTGTGTGCTGTAGTTTTTTCTATCTGTAGCGATTCGTCGGAAATTCCGACAAACTGAATCTTTTTTCAATGATGGCTCAGAACGGTGAGTTGGATTTGAACTAACTATACAACCAGACTTTCAAGCGGCTATTATTCTTGAATGATAAAAAGCGACCCGCCAGCTGTTCTTAAGGCTATCTTTTGTAAAGAATTTGCAGTAATTATAGAATCACATAGGTAAATCTTGCAGGTGATAAAATAATTACCTATTTTTGCAAAAATAATTAATAATACTATGCCCACAATTTTTATTTTATTTGGATTTAAATAGCAGACGCTTATGATAGCTGTCAAGAAGATTTGGATTACAGATTCGGCTGTGTGGATTAAAACCGCAGATGGTCGCGAGGCTTGCGAAAAGTTTTCGGATTATCCGCGATTAAGATATGCTACACAACAGCAGCGCGAAAAATATACTACCGATGCTTTTGGTATTCGTTGGGAAGAAATAGATGAAGATTTAAGCTACGAAGGATTCTTTCGCAGCAAACCAACTAATACTTTGTACGATTTATTTATGTCTCATCCTGAAATCAATGCTTCTGCAGTTGCACGTCGTTTAGGTATGGCACAGAGTCTTCTTGCTCAGTATATCAGTGGTGCTAAAAAGCCATCCAATGAACGATTGGAACTTATAAAGTCTGAAATTAGGAAGATAGGTAAAGAACTATCATCTATCCAATAGCCCTATCACTACAAATAATCAGAACCACTCTACTTCGCCACCCCAGAGTTCAAGGAAGCGCATAAAGCCTTGGTTGCTAATAACAACACTTGCCGAATTTTCACACGGATGGAAGCTAATGCGTTTGGCGTTCTGTAAATCTTTATCTAAGTAGTATTTCACTGCGTGTCCGTTTGGAAATAGTTCTTTAGGTAGAGCATCTACAGGATTTATATCTTTAATAAGTCCGAATGCGCAAACCGAACCGGGATGAACACCCAAACAACGCATCATACGCTCTTCCGATGCAAATGAGAGCTTACCTTGCTTAAGCTGATGTTCCAACCCGTGAATATCAAACTTCTTATGACACTCCTGACTAACCAGATAATGACGATTTCCTTTGTGATTTCTGAAAAACAGATTTTTGCAGTGTGTACAATCGCCAAAGTCTTTCCAATATTCAAGAGCCTCTTCTATAGTGAACAATGGCGGATGTTCAAAAATTTCATAACTTATACCATTAGCTTCAAGAAAATCGAGAGTACGTTTTCTTAGTGGAATTCTATCGTAATCGGTTGTCATAATTTATAAAAATCAAATAGTCTCCTTCTGCAAAAATTTTAAAAGAAGTAGATGTACATTCATTTAAAGTTCCCTGCCACAGGGCATTAAAATCAAATAATGGATAGACCAGACCTTCTGAACCAAAGTTGGTTGCTCCAAAAGAAAATATAGAAATTTGTTGTCCCGGATTACAAGCAAAAGAAGTATTGCCGTTACATGGTATGAAACAGCCATAATCTGTAAACATTTTTACATTTAATCCGCTACGCATATATTCTAACAAAAGACTTATATTTCCTAATGTATGATCTTCTCTTTTACCGGTTGCTCCAAGAATTGCAAAACTCTTCATACCCTTTTGCTGCAAGTAGCGTACGGTTTTAGTTAAATCATTATCGTCTTGTTCTTCAATATGATAAATTCTATCTGCGAATTTTTCCTTTAACTGTAAAGAGATAGAATCACAGTCGCCTACTATAATATCCGGATTAATACCACACTGCTCCAGCTGCTTAATTGCCCCATCGCAACAGGCTATAAAATTGGCATCTGCCAATATCTGCAACGGATAGGCAGTAGTAGGAAAATCGCCATCGGCTACTATAACTGCATCAAATTTATCTTTCATAATTCAACATCTGCTTTTCAAAGCACAAAGTTAAGTTATTTTCTTTATGGCGGGTTCAAATAAAATCAGTATCTTCGCAAGTTGAATATATAAATTATATAATTGCTGTCTGAATAATACAGAAATAATGAAGAAAAGAGTGCTGGTCACATACAATATGTTCCGTGCAGGATATGCTGAACTGATAGAAAAGTTCGATGTAACATTTCCGCCGGAAGGGAGAGAGTCATTTACATACGACGAAGTTTATGAAATGTTGCCTGAATACGATGTTCTGCAATCTATGTTCAATTTTCCAGTTGATAGAAAGTTGATGGAACGCGGACTGCCACGTCTGCAACTGATAAGCAACTATGCGGTTGGATTTGACAATATAGATATACCGGTTGCAACTGAATTGGGTTTGACAGTAACCAATACCCCCGACCCTGTTACAGAACCTACAGCCGATTTGGCTATGGGACTTATATTGGCAGTAGCACGCAGAATAGCCGATGTAGATAAACGCCTTAGAATTCCGGGTGCACTTACTTGGGGATTGCTTGAAAACTTAGGTTATTCTCTATATGGAAAGACCCTGGGTATTATAGGTATGGGTCGTATAGGACAGGCATTGGCAAGACGCGCCAAGGCAAGCGGAATGCAAATCATCTACTTTAACAGACATCAGTTAGATAGCAGAATAGAAGCACTTTACAATGCAAGATACGTCACATTGGACGAACTATTCACCACCGCAGATGTTGTTTCTGTAAATGCTCCTCATACAGCTGAGACCACACATATTGTAGATGCTCACAGATTGGACCAGATGAAATCTACAGCAATACTTGTGAACACAGCCAGAGGTCCATTGGTTGACGAATTAGCATTAGCCAAAGCATTGCAGGAACGCAAAATTTATGGTGCCGGACTTGATGTATTTGAATTCGGCGACAAAGTCAGCCCGGAAATTCTGGCATGCAACAATGCAGTTCTTACCCCACATTTAGGTACACAGACATTCGACGTGCGTAATGAAATGGCAGAATATGTATCCAGAAACATCATTAACTTCTACCAGGGAGGTAAAATATCTAAAGTAAACTGATTATGGCAGCAGACGGATTATTAGAAAAATTGGACGGTTTAGAGGCTCGTTTTCAGGAAATCAGCCTGCTTATCACAGACCCTGCCGTAATAGCAGATATGAAACGTTTTGTGCGTCTGAACAGGGAGTATCGCGATTTAGAACCTGTTGTAGCAGCACGCAAAGAGTACATTCAACTAAATGACAATATACAGCAGGCCAAAGAGTTATTTGCATCAGAACAAGATGCCGATATGAAACAGATGGCACGCGAAGAACTTGATTCTTGCACACAACAACTGGAAGAGTTGCAAGAGCAGATCAAGCAGATGCTAATTCCTAAAGATCCACAAGACAACAAGAATGTAATTATGGAAATACGCGGAGGTACAGGTGGCGACGAAGCAGCTATTTTTGCAGGCGACTTATACCGCATGTATTCCAAATATTGCGAACAAAAGGGTTGGAAAACAGCTGTTTCCAACTGTTCGGAAGGAACATCAGGCGGATTTAAAGAGATAGTGTTTACCGTTACAGGAGAAAATGTATATGGAACACTTAAATATGAATCGGGTGTACATCGTGTACAACGTGTTCCTGCAACCGAAACACAAGGACGCATACATACATCTGCAGCAACAGTAGCAGTACTACCTGAGGCCGATGCTTTTGAAGTAGAGATAAACGAAGGCGAAATAAAATGGGATACTTTCCGCAGTGGTGGTGCAGGAGGTCAGAATGTAAACAAAGTGGAATCGGGCGTTCGACTACGCTATAACTGGAAAAACCCTAACACCGGTGTTGTAGAAGAGATCCTTATTGAATGTACCGAAACACGAGACCAGCCCAAGAATAAGGAACGTGCCCTATCTCGTTTGCGTACAATGATTTATGACCGCGAGCATCAGAAATACATAGACGATATTGCTGCAAAACGCAAAACTATGGTATCTACCGGTGACAGATCGGCAAAAATCAGAACCTACAACTATCCGCAAGGACGTATAACAGATCACCGCATCAATTATACAATATACAATTTGCCGGCTTTCATGGATGGCGACATACAGGATTGTATAGATCAGCTGACAGTGGCCGAAAATACAGAGAGAATGAAAGAGGCGGAACTTTAATTAACCAGCAAATAAAAAATTAAGAGATATGACTAGAGAACAGTTATTTGAGAACATCAAAAGAAAGAAATCATTTCTTTGTGTAGGACTTGATACAGATATCAAGAAGATTCCTGAACATCTGCTTAAAGAAGAGGACCCTATATTTGCATTCAATAAAGCGATTATAGATGCAACAGCCGATTATTGCATTGCATACAAACCAAATTTGGCATTTTACGAAAGCTGCGGATTGAAAGGTATGCAATCACTTTATAAAACAATTGATTATCTGCGTACAAACTACCCTGATCAATTTATTATAGCCGATGCAAAACGTGGCGATATAGGTAATACAGCAGCCATGTATGCCGATTCATTCTTTAACGAAATGCAGGTAGATTCAGTTACTGTTGCTCCTTACATGGGCAAAGACAGTGTAACACCTTTCCTGGGTTACGATGGCAAATGGGTAATTCTTCTTGCTCTGACCAGCAATCCGGGTGCAGAAGATTTCCAGTACACAACCGATACTGACGGTACCCCACTCTATCAGAAAGTTCTGAAACGTTCTCTGGAATGGGCTAATGCCGACAATATGATGTACGTAGTAGGTGCAACCAGAGCTGCCATGCTTGCAGATATTCGTAAGATAGTTCCTGATAGTTTCCTTTTAGTACCGGGTGTAGGCGCACAGGGCGGTTCATTGGAAGAGGTTTGCAAATACGGTATGAATAGCCAGTGCGGACTGATAGTAAACAGCAGTCGCGCCATAATTTATGCCGACAAGAGTGAAAACTTTGCAAAAGTAGCAGGAGAAAAGGCTCAGGAAGTACAGCAACAGATGGCTGCATTTCTTTGATTAGTATCATTTATTCACTACATTTGCAGATATGGAATTTACAGCAGAACAGATTGCCGAATTTCTGAATGGTGAAGTTGTAGGCAATAAAGAGGCAAAAGTGTGGACATTTGCTAAAATTGAAGAGGGAACAACAGGTGCGTTGTCATTCCTTTCCAATATGAAATATGCCCAATATTTGTACGAAACAAAATCCAGCGTAGTACTTGTAAACAGTGACTTTGAACCGGAGCAACCGGTTGAGGCCACATTGGTAAAAGTAGCTAATGCATACCAGGCCATTGCACAGTTACTGCAGCTGTACGAATCAATGAAACCTAAAAAGAGTGGTATCAGTCCGTTGGCTTACATTTCAGAAAGTGCAACTATTGGCAACAATGTATATGTAGGACCTTTTGCTTACATAGGCGATAAAGCCACCATAGGCGACAATACACAGATTTACCCACATGCAAATGTAGGCGATGCAGTAAAGATAGGTGCAAACACCATACTCTACCCCAATGTAACTATCTACCAGGGATGTAAAATAGGAAACCGTTGTATTCTACATGCAGGTTGCGTAATAGGTGCAGATGGTTTTGGTTTTGCTCCGGCAGAGGGCGGATATTCCAAAATTCCACAGATAGGTATAGTAGAACTGGAAGACGATGTAGAGATAGGTGCAAACGCATGTGTGGATCGTGCCACAATGGGACGCACACTTATCCACCACGGTGTAAAATTAGACAATATGGTACAGATAGGTCATAACGTAGAGGTAGGCAACGACACAGTAATGTCTGCACAATGCGGTGTGGCAGGTTCTGCAAAAGTAGGCAGTTGGAGTATGTTTGGAGGTCAATGCGGTATAGCAGGACATATACAGTTGGGCGATCGTTTGAACGTAGGTGCCCAATCAGGTATTCCAGGACCGGAAAAAGGCGACCAGACACTAATGGGATATCCGGCTATAGAGCATCGTAAGTTTGCTCGTTCAGCAGTTATATATAAGAAACTACCTGAAATGTATTCTCAGTTAGGTGCACTTCAGAGAGAGATTGAAAGTTTAAAAAAGAGACTTGAAGAGAACAAATGATGTACAAACAGAAGACCTTGAAAGATAGTTTCTCTCTTAGCGGAAAGGGACTACATACCGGACTTGATTTGACAGTTACTTTCAAACCGGCTCCGGCAGATTATGGATATAAAATTCAGCGTATAGATCTTGACAGCCAGCCTGTGATTGATGCAGTGGCAGAAAACGTACGCGAAACACAACGAGGTACAGTGCTATTCAAGGGTAACGCTAAAGTAAGCACCGTAGAACACGGATTAGCAGCACTTTATGCAGCAGGCATTGACAACTGTCACATAGAGGTAAACGGCCCTGAATTCCCCATATTGGATGGTAGTGCCATCTACTACGTAGAAAATATACAGCGCGTAGGAATTAAAGAACAGGATGCTTTAAAAGACTTCTACGTAGTAAAAAACAAGATAGAAATCAGAGATGAATCTACAGGTTCATCTATCATAATGTTGCCCGACGAAGAGTTTAGCGTAAACGTACTTATCTCTTTCGATTCAGAGGTACTCTACAACCAGTACGCTTCGTTGGACGATATGAATAATTTCCCTACAGAAATAGCAAGCAGCCGTACATTCGTCTTTGTAAGAGAATTGGAACCTCTGCTTGGCGTGGGACTTATCAAAGGAGGCGATTTAGATAATGCCATAGTAATATATGAACGTGAAATGTCGCAAGACAGATATGACAAATTAGCAGAGGTTATGGGAGTGCCTAAGATGGATGCCAAAAAGTTAGGCTACATCATGCACAAACCGCTTACCTGGCCTAATGAACCGGCACGCCACAAACTATTGGACATCATAGGCGATTTGGCACTTATAGGCAAACCCATCAAGGGACGTATCATTGCAACACGCCCCGGTCATACCATCAACAACAAATTTGCTCGTGCCATACGTAAGAATATCAAACTAAACGATGCTCAATCGCCTGCATATAATCCATCGGCAACACCAGTAATGAATGTAGAACAGATTATGGAGGCTCTGCCCCATCGTTTCCCATTCCTGTTACTTGATAAGGTGATTACACTTACCGATTTATATGCAGAGGGTGTAAAAAACGTAACCAACGACGAACCATTCTTCCAGGGACACTTCCCTATGCAGCCTGTAATGCCGGGCGTATTGATAATAGAAGCAATGGCACAGTTGGGTGGAACTTTGGCTCTGCAATATACAGACGACCCCACACAATATACACCGCTGTTTGTAAAGATTGACAACGCAAAATTCCGCCACTCTGTAGTACCCGGAGATACACTCCTGATGCGTGCTGTAAGAGTAGCACCTATGCGTCATAATATATTATCTATCAAAGGATTCAGTTTTGTTGGCGAAAAATTGGTTGCAGAAGCTGAATTTATGGTTCAACTAATTAAAAACGAAGAAAAATGATCAGTCCGTTAGCATACGTAGATCCATCGGCACAGATTGGAGAAAATGTAGAAATAGGCCCATTTGCCTACATTGACAAAAATGTGGTTATAGGCGACAACAACGTAATTATGCCTCATGCCAGCATTATGTACGGTTCACGTATAGGCAATGGTAATACCATTCACAATGGTGCAGTTATAGGTGGTATTCCACAAGACCTAAAATTCATTGGAGAAGAGACCACTGCTGAAATTGGCGACAACAATCGCATTCGTGAAAACGTAACCATAAACCGTGGTACAGCGTCAAGAGGAAAAACCGTAGTAGGAAACAACAACCTGCTTATGGAGAATATGCACGTAGCTCACGACTGTATAGTTGGTAATAATTGTATATTCGGAAACAGCACAAAGTTGGCAGGAGAAGTTATAGTTGACGACCACGCAACATTAAGTGCTTGCGTACTTGTACATCAGTTCTGCCATATAGGCGGTTATGTAATGGTACAAGGCGGTTCAGGTTGTAGCAAGGATATTCCTCCATACGTTATGTGCGGACGTCATCCGGTTGCATATATGGGTATCAATTTGGTACGCATGCGTCGCGAAGGATATTCAAAAGAGTTGATAGATGCCATTCACAACGCATATCGCATGATATACCAGAGCGGAATGAACGTGTCTATGGCAATAGCTGCACTTAAAGAATCACCACTTATTGAATTCCCGGAAGTGAAGTACATTGTAGATTTCACACAGAGTTCAGAACGTGGAATAATCAGAGACTAATAAAACATACAGACTATGATATACAGATTTATTTTTGTATCGGACGAAGTCGATGACTTCTACCGCGAAATTCAGATAGATTCAGAAGCATCATTCTTGGATTTCCACAATGCTATTTTGGAATCAGTTGGCTATCCTGACGACCAGATGACATCCTTCTTTATCTGTGAGGACAATTGGGAAAAACGCGAAGAGATTACTCGCGAAGAGATGAATACCAGTTCAGATATAGACAGCTGGGTAATGGCATCTACCCCACTTAGCGAACTCGTTGAAGACGAAAAGCAGAGACTTATCTATATTTTCGATCCACTTACAGACCGTTGCTTCTTTATAGAACTTAAAGAGATAACATACGGCAAATCTATAGACAAAGCTATATGTACAGGTAAAGGTGGCGAAGCTCCAAAACAGCTTATAGATTTTGATGCAATCAGTGCATCTACCACATCGCTTGACATAGACGAAAACTTCTATGGTGACGAAGATTTCGATTCAGAAGATCTTGACATGGATGGATTCGATATGGGCGGTGGCAGCGGAGAGGTTACTCTGGATTCACTTGACGATCTCTATTGATTGGTTGGTATTTGTAACCTTACAAGCTGTTTATGGCAGATAAGAATCTGGTTATAGTATTGGGACCTACAGGCGTGGGAAAGACCGATTTGTGTCTTACCCTCGCCCGTTTTTTTAATTCCCCAATAATATCGGCAGATTCCAGACAGATGTATGCAGAGATACCAATAGGTACTGCTGCTCCAACTGTAGAAGAACGTTCACAGGTAGAACATTACTTTGTAGGAAATCTCAAATTAGACGATTATTATAGCGCCGCAAGATACGAAGAAGACGCTCTACAAACCATAAACACCCTATTCGCAGAAAACAAAAAGACTCTGATTGTTACAGGAGGTTCTATGATGTATATTGATGCACTTTGCAAAGGAATAGATGATATACCTACTGTAACTCAAGAAGTTAGAGACAACCTGAAAGAACGTTACAACGCTGTAGGTCTTGATACATTGGCACAGGAATTACGCTTATTAGACCCCGAATACTATGCTATAGTAGATATAAAGAACCCTAAACGTGTAATTCATGCTCTCGAAATCTGTTATATGACAGGAAAGACCTATACATCGTTCCGTTCAGGCGAAAAAAAGAAGCGTCCTTTTAATATTATCAAGGTAGGACTTACCAGAGATAGAGAGGAACTATACGCAAGAATAGATACGAGAGTTGATAAAATGATAGAGAACGGTCTTATAGACGAAGCAAGAAAAGTGTATCCGCTTAAAGCATTAAATTCACTTAACACCGTTGGATATAAAGAACTATTTGCCTGGATGGACGGAGCTACAACCCCTGACGGCAAAGAGTGGACTCTTGATTTTGCTATTGATAAAATTAAACAGAACAGCAGAATCTATTCACGCAAACAGATGACGTGGTTTAAACGCGACAACGAAATACGCTGGTTTCATCCCGACAACAAGGAAGATATTATCAACTACATAAAAGAGAGATGTAATGCTGATTAAACTTTATTCAAAGAACAACAGCCAACGTGATCTTGACAGGATTTTAGATGTGCTTAACGGAGGTGGAATAATTATTTTCCCTACCGATACCGCATACGCTATAGGATGCCACGCTCTTAAAGAACGTCCTATAGAACGTATCTGTAAAATTAAGGGTATCAATCCGCAAAAACACAGATTCTCCATTATCTGCTACGATTTAAGCAAAATAAGCCAATACGTGCAGATTGATAATAGTACTTTCAAAACAATGAAACGCAATCTTCCCGGTCCTTTCACATTTGTACTGCGTGCCGGAAACAGACTGCCCAAAATCTTCAGCAACAGAAAGGAGGTAGGAATTCGTATCCCGGACAATGACATTATTCGTGAAATAAGTCGTCAGTTAGATGCCCCTATCCTATCTACCACCATCCCCTACAACGATTCTGATGACATAGGCTATCTGACAAATCCGGAACTGATAGACGAAAGATTTGGAGACGATGTGGATATTGTAATAGATGGCGGTGCAGGCGGTTTTGAATTCTCTACCGTTGTATATTGTATAGATGGAGAAGAAGAGATAATAAGAGAAGGAAAAGGAATTTTAGACAAATAATATCACATAAATAGATTATGAAGAGATTTGGATATATATTGGGACTGTTTTCCCTGCTGATGCCTGTAACAATGGTATCGGAAGCCAAAGAGATTGAACTGGAACAGATAGTAAACGGAACATTCAGTGCAAAAGGAATGGGTAGCATCACCCCAACTGCCGATGGAATACACTACCTGACAGCCAACGATGATTACAGCAAAATTCTAATGCGTTCATTCAAAGACAAAAACTATGAAGAGACAGTATTAGACCTTGCCACTGTACGCGGAAACAATGGTATTAAATATTTTGACGACTATATCCTATCACCTAAAGAAGATAAAATTCTTATCAAGACCAATAGCCAGAAGATATTTCGCCGTTCAAGCACTGCAGAATACTACATCTTCACTATAAAAAACGATATACTTGAACCACTGTCAACCGGCGGTCCTCAACAGGAGCCAAAATTTTCACCGGACGGCAACAACATTGGTTTTGTACGTGAAGGAAATATCTTTTTGGTAAAGTTACTCTTTAACAACGCTGAATCGCAGGTAACTAAAGATGGTAAAAAGAACAGCATCAGCAATGGTGTTCCAGATTGGGCGTACGAAGAGGAGTTCTCATTTACATCGGCATTCGATTTTAGTGCAGACAGTAAAATGTTAGCCTACATCAAGTTCAACGAAAATGGAGTAAACAGGTTCGATATGCCTTTCTTTCAAACAGTTATGGAAGATGCAAACGAACAATCACTACTTACAGAAAAGCAGGTGCAATATCCTGTTTCCGGAGCACGCTATTCAAAAGTATCTGTTCATACATTCGATATAAAGAGTTCAGTAACACGCGATATAGAATTAGAAACAGACAGCAACGCATATATTCCACGTATCAAATTTGTGGCAGATGAAGAGAACAATCTGTTTATATTCACATTGAACAGACGCCAGAATACACTTGAAGTATATGCTGCAAATCCACGCTCTACACTTTGCAACCTTATTTTGCGTGAAACAGACAACCGTTACATAGAGACCACATCTTATATGGATACAGAATTCTATGGCGATAAGTTTATTATGCAGAGCGAAAAAGATGGTCATAACCACCTGTATCTATATAATCTTCGTGGTAAACTGGAACGCCAGATAACTAAAGGAAATTGGGATGTTCTGGCTTTCCATGGTTACGATGCAAAGAGTGGAACTGCCTACTATGAAAGCAACGAACAGGGATTCTATAACTGTAATGTGTATAAAATTGACAGCAAAGGTAAGAGTGTCTGCCTGACACCTGATAAGGGTTACAACAATGCCATATTCAGTGCAGACAACACCTATTTTGTAAATACCTGGTCAGATTTAAATACTCCTCCTGTAGTATCTGTAAAAGATAACAAGGGCAAACAGATTACTGTAATAGAAGATAACAAAGAGCTGCAGGATCTGGCAAAAGAGTACAATCTTGTAAAGAAGGAATTTTTCAGCTTTACTACATCAGAAGGAGTTGAACTGTACGGTTGGATGGTAAAACCTGCCAATGCAAGTGCAAGCAACAAATGTCCGCTTATACTATATCAATATGGTGGTCCGGGTGCAAATGAAGTTATGGACTCATGGAATACCGGTTTTTATAACGGAGGTACATTTGAAACCTATCTTGTAAACCACGGATACGCAGTAGCTGTTGTTGATGGTCGCGGTACTGGACTACGCGGTGCAGATTTTAAGAAACAGACCTATCTGCAACTTGGTGTTATGGAGAGTAAAGACCAGGTTGAAACTGCAAAATATCTATCCACCCTACCCTATATCGATGCCGATAGAATAGGTATCTGGGGATGGAGCTATGGCGGTTACAACACACTTATGTCTATGAGTGAAGGTACACCAATATTCAAAGCCGGTGTTGCTGTTGCTCCTGTAACAGATTGGCGTTTCTACGATGCACCATATACCGAACGCTTTATGCAGATGCCAAAAGAGAATGGAGAGGGCTATGCAGCATCATCAGCAATCAACAGAATAGACAAATTAAATGGTCGCCTGCTTTTGGTACATGGTTTGGACGATGACAATGTCTTCTTTAGCAATACAACAGCCTATATGCAGGCGTTGATAGATAAAGGAATTCAGTTCGATATGCAGGTTTATCCGGGTAAGGAGCATAGTCTGGTAGGCAAAGCAACCCGCAAGCATCTATTTGGAAAGATACTTGAATTCTTTGATAGAGAACTGAAATAACTACTTATAGATAAGGAAGATAGATGGAGTTTTGGAGAGGTCGGGCAATCGGTCTCTCCACTCTTTTACTGTTTTGGTTACAGCATATTCATTGCTGCATGTTAAACCGGATGCTATACACAAACGTGTCTGAGGACGACACGCCTTGATTATATCTGCTAACATCTTTCCATTTCTGTATGGAGTCTCAATGAATAACTGCGTCTGATCTTCACTGTAAGCACGCTGTTCCAACCGCTTAAGCGCTTTTATTCTTTCGTCTGCATCAATAGGCAGATAGCCATTGAATGCAAAACTTTGACCATTGAACCCTGATGCCATTACTGCTAAAATAATACTTGAAGGGCCAACTAACGGAACCACATCAAGACCTTTGCGCTGAGCTATAGCAACTACATCGGCACCCGGATCGGCCACAGCAGGACAGCCCGCTTCCGATATTACACCTATTGATTCACCATTTTCAAGTGGTTTCAGCATACCTGCTATATCGGCACTATCGGTATGTTTGTTAAGTGTAACAAAAGTAAGTTTATCAATATCTATACTCTTATCTACCAGTTTTAGAAAACGTCTTGCAGTTCGTACATCCTCTACAATAAAATGGTTTATAGAGAGAATTATCTCCCTATTATATGGCGGTAACACCTTATCTACTGGTGTATCGCCTAACAGATTTGGAATAAGATACAATGCCGGCTTCATAACGACTGCGAAGGTAGTACATTTTTCAACATAATAGTATAAACTTTGCATAAATGCGAAGATAGGATGCGCTCCGCTTTCACTATCTTTGCAGACAAATGGATTCAGAAATAACAATAAAGATAGAGAACGGAATGGCCTGTGCGCCAGAGAACCGTATGGCAGCCCCTGTTAGTGTAGAGATAAAGAGAGGCTGGCAAGTAGCCATTTCAGGCCCTAATGGTAGTGGTAAAACACTATTGGTAAACACTTTATTAAGACAGTATCCATTGATGAACAACAACTATGTGGAATATGGCGGTATATGCGGAAGCGATATACGCTACATAACCTTTCGCGATAGTTACGGAGTGGCAGATCCTGCTTACTTCTATCAGCAACGCTGGAACTCTACAGAGATGGACGATTCCCCTGTAGTAGGCGATATTTTTCCACGCATAGCCGATAAAGATTGGAAAGATACACTCTACAACCTGTTCGATTTGGGTTTTATATGGAATAAACAATTGGTAACGCTGTCAAGTGGTGAGATGCGTAAATACCAGTTAGCCAAAGCATTGGCAGGAAAACCCAAAGTAACAATCATAGACAGTCCGTTTATTGGACTTGACCGCCAGACACGCGCTATGCTCTGCAATCTGTTAGAGAATCTGGCAAGTAAATGGGGCATACAGGTTATACTTGTGGTATCGAGAGAAAAAGATATTCCGGACTTTATTACCCATGTCATTCCGGTAGAAAACCTTATATGCTACCCTATTGTACCAAAAGAGGAGTATCACAGCAATCCTGAACAGAGGGTTCTAAGCAGGGAACTTAAAGAGCAACTTATATCGCTGCCTACACTACCCACCACATCGGAAGAGATAGTAAAGTGCAACGGAATAACTCTGCAATATGGTGAGAGAAAGATTTTCAACAATCTTGAATGGACCGTAAACAGAGGTGAAAGATGGGCACTCTTAGGTGAAAACGGTGCCGGAAAATCTGCTCTGTTAAGTATGGTCTATGCAGATAATCCACAATCATACGCTTGCGATATATCTCTGTTTGGCAACCGTCGCGGAAGTGGTGAAAGCATTTGGGAAATTAAGAAACATATAGGTTATGTATCGCCGGAAATGCACCGTTCATACGCCAGACACTACCCCGTAATTGACATTGTGGCTTCAGGTCTGCACGACACCATAGGTCTTTACAAAAAAATTCATGACGATGAACGTGAACGCTGTATAGTGTGGTTAAAGATATTTGGACTGGAACATATAAAGGATAATGATTTCTTTAATCTCTCCAGTGGAGAACAGCGAATGGTATTACTGGCACGCGCCTTTGTAAAGAACCCTTCACTTATTATTCTGGACGAACCGCTTCACGGATTGGACGACAGCAATAGAAGTCTGGTAATGGATATCATCAGAACATTTTGCAGTAACAGAGATAAAACAATGATTATTGTCACACACTATCCGGAAGAACTGCCAGATATTATTGACAAACAGTTCAGACTGGTACGTCAATCCTGACTATGCAATGCTGTGAAAGTGCGCTTTCTTAAAAGATGATACTGCCATATAAGCAGGAATCCGCTTCTTTCCGGAATCTTGGTCAGAACTGCTTTTGACAGATTCTCTGCACGTTTTTCTGCAAACTCAGGCTTCATCTTTCTAAATGCAGTTCTTGCACGGAACACAGCCTTGAAATTTCCAAATTCTAATTTTAGTAAGAACACCAAAGCTGCCACTAAGTCAAGCCAGAAACGTACAAACAGAACTGTTCTCAATTCTCTTTCAGGCAGATTCTTATAGAGTAACAACAGATTATTACGAAAGTTTAAGAATGTCTTATATGGATTTGAACTGCTTAGCGTTGCACCACCTACATGCATAACCCTACTCTGCGGTATAGCAACTATTCCTCTGTCTCTGCTACGCAAACGCCAGCAAAGATCTATCTCTTCCTGGTGTGCAAAGAACTTATCGTCTAACCCACCTGCTCCCCAATAATCGGCACTGCGAACCAAAAGACAGGCGCCTGTAGCCCAAAATAGAGAAGCTACATCATTATACTGTCCGTTATCTGTTTCTATAGTATCAAAGACTCGTCCTCTACAATACATATATCCCCAGCGGTCCATATAACCACCGGCACCACCGGCATATTCAAACTTTGCAGGATCTTTATAATCAATAAGTTTTGGTTGACAAGCAGCAACATCACTATGAGCATCCATATACTCTATCATAGGCTGTAGCCAACCTTCTGTAACCTCTATATCGGAATTTAACAGCAGATAATATTCCGCATCCACCCGTTGCAAAGCTTTATTGTAACCACCTGCAAAACCATAGTTATCTTCCAGGACAATAGTCCTTATCTGCGGAAAATTTGCCTGCATAACCTTAAGAGAATCGTCTGTTGAGTGGTTATCGGCAACAATTATCTCCACTCCGTCTGTTGAGGAATGTTTTATTAGTGTTGGCAGAAATTTCTGAAGCATTGCACTGCCGTTCCAATTCAATATCACTATGGCTACCTTTGTCATACAGAGTCTATTATAAAACCGTTGCTACAAGAGCATCGCCTTTTTCGTTAAAATTACCAAGACGCACCTTCAGCAAATTATTCTCCTCCACTAAATTTGCATCCATCTCTACTTTGATATAGTTTGCAGTAAAACCATTAGCCGGTTTTCCACGTGCCGGGCGTTCCACCAATACTTCTGCCTCTGTTCCTATGAATGAAGTATAGAATGCATTAGTCTTTTCATCAGAAAGTTCCAGCAATCTTTGACTGCGCAGATGTTTATCGGCCGCACTAACTTTATGGTCTATTCTTAAAGCTGCAGTACCCGGGCGCTCTGAATAACTGAAAACATGTAACTGGGTTACATCCAGGCTCTTTATAAAGTTATAAGCATCTTCAAAATATTCGGCAGTTTCACCTCTTGTTCCCACTATAACATCCACACCAATAAAAGCGTGTGGCATAAGTTCCTTTATCTTACGTACCTTATCTGCAAAAAGTTCGCGTTCATATCTACGATGCATCAGTTTAAGAACATCATTTGAACCACTCTGCAAAGGAATGTGGAAATGGGGCATAAATGCACGGGATTTTGCCACAAACTCTATTATCTCATCAGTAAGAAGATTAGGTTCTATTGATGAAATTCTATATCTGGCTATACCTTCTACCTTATCTAAAGCTTTAATCAAATCAAAGAAAGTCTCTCCGTTGCTCTTTCCAAAATCGCCTATATTTACACCGGTAATAACAATCTCTCTTCCACCCTCTTCTACCACCTGCTCAGCCTCGGCTACCAGACTCTCAATAGATGGGTTTCTGCTGTGACCTCTAGCAAATGGAATGGTACAATAGGTACAATAGTAGTCGCAACCATCCTGTACCTTTAAGAAATATCTTGTTCTGTTGCCTTTTGAACAAGAGTGCACAAAGTTCTTTATATCTTTTGCTTTGATAGTCTTATAGATACCACTATCGCGCTTTATCAGTTCATTAAGATTCTCTAAAACGCTACCCTTCATATCTTGTCCCAACACAATATCCACTCCGGGAATTGCAGCCACTTCGGCAGGTTTTAACTGTCCGTAACAACCTGTAACTACAATATATGCATCGGGATTCTCTCTTACTATCTTATGAATGGCCTGACGACATTTCTTATCGGCAACCTCTGTTACAGAACAACTGTTTATTATACAGATATCTGCCTTTTCCCCTTTCTTGACAGCACAAACACCCACATCGGCCAATTGTTTGGCTATAGTCGATGTCTCGGAGAAATTCAGTTTACAACCAAATGTATAATAAGCAGCTCTCTTGCCTTTTAAGTATTCAGTATTCATAATATATGCTAGTGGGAGTAAAGATAATAAAAAAGGGCCGGAAATTACCAGCCCTTTTCAATATTTAGTTATTTAGCTTATTCAGCAACAACTTCGAATGCAACCTGAGCCTTAACTTCTCTGTGCAAGTTGATAACTGCACTGTAAGTACCAACAGCCTTAACTGTTTCAACTACGATTGACTTGCGATCTACTTCAATACCTTTAGCTGCAAGAGCTTCAGCAACCTGAGCGCTGCCAACACCACCGAAGATAGTGCCGTTTTCGCTAACCTTAGCTGCAATTGTCAATGACAAACCTTCGAACTTAGCTGCCAGAGCCTCTGCATCAGCCTTGATCTTAGCAAGCTTGTGAGCGCGCTGACGCTCGTTCTCTGCCAATACCTTCTTTGCTGATTCTGTTGCAATAACAGCCTTACCCTGTGGGATAAGATAGTTACGACCATAACCATCCTTAACTTTCACTACATCGTTCTTGTAACCCAAATTGATTACATCTTCTTTCAGTATAACTTCCATAATCTAATCTATTTTTAAGGTTACTTCATCATATCTGTTACGTATGGGAGAAGAGCCAAATGACGTGCTCTTTTCACTGCCTGAGCCACTCTGCGCTGGAACTTCAAAGAAGTACCGGTGATGCGACGTGGAAGGATTTTACCCTGCTCGTTCAAGAATCTCTTCAGGAATTCAGGATCTTTATAATCGATATACTTAATGCCACTCTTCTTGAAACGGCAGTACTTCTTCTTCTTAACGTCAACTGCCTGAGGTGCCAAATATCTGATTTCTGATGTCTGTTCTGCCATAATTAAGCCTCCTCTTGTTTAGATTGTCTTAAACTTCTTCTCTTAGCTGCATACTCTGCTGCGTACTTCTCCTGCTTGATAGTCAGGAAACGGAGAACGCGCTCGTCACGACGGAAGTTAACTTCCAACTTCTCAATGACTGTAGGTTCAGCATTGAACTCAATTAACACATAGAAGCCTGTTGACTTCTTTTCGATAGGATAAGCCAGTTTACGCATACCCCAGTTCTCTTCATTGACAATCTCTGCACC
>JAFYMP010000048.1 GCA_017556585.1 Bacteroidaceae bacterium | reverse complement strand
TGGTTGGATTAGTGCCGGAACAACTATTGCCACTGACAACAGACTTCAATACAATGACATTCCGAAAGGTGCTTTGATGTGGCTTTCCAATCATACACGAGGTTGGGATGAACGTCCATTTGTTATTTTGGAGAATGGCAATATAGAGTGGTGGTAAAAATGATAATTAATAATTTAAATAGACAGAATATGAAAAAAGTGAAAATGATTAGTTTTGTTATTACATTTGTAATGTGTCTTGGATGTACAAATAGTATAGATGATGACATGTTGGTAATAAGTGGACAAATTGGTTGGAAAAATGAATTGTACTCAATATTAGAGGATAATAAAGACCAGATTAGTGAGAGCGAATTATCTTTATTAGATTTTAAATTGCACAATTCTGTTGTACTTACAGATGATGATTTTTTTAATAAAGAGTCATTATTCCCTGTGTATATAAATAATCTTTATGAACGTTTTGAGTTGATGCCTTTTTATTTTCTTGAAACAGATACATTAACAACTCACTATAAAGCGGATTATTTAGTAGAAATGGTTAATTTATTGTTAGAAGATGACAATCACGATATCGTAGAATTAATTTGGTTACATAAAAACAAGAAGTTTTCTAGCATAGCACTGTTTAATAAAAAGAGCGGTGAACTTGAATACGACAATGTGTTGTTTAATATTATAAACAAAAACCAAAAGTTACTCAAAACTATTTTGACACGTGCAGAAACAGCACCAAGTAATTGTTATGCATCTAATTATGATATTGTAAAATGTTATTCCGAGAATAATGAATTATTGTCTAGTGTGTGGATTAATTGGTATGAATATGGTGATTTTTACAGAAGTTCTCCTGTATATTCACAAGAAGATTCAAGCTTGATTGGTTATAAATATAAATATCGACATAATGAGTTGCTTTGTGATTTTGGGGAATGGAGATTTTATGAGACTGGTGAATTAATGAACTCTATTAAAGAATATGTAGATAGTTGTAGCGGAAATACAATCAATTTTACATATTGTATATGGACAGGTCCATCTTTAGATAAACCTGATAATCCAATCAATTTAACTCCGCCCGCTCGTGGTGGTATCGTAGATTTGAATATGTTTTCAAACCATTACTTTGGGGTAAGGGTTGATGGTAAAGTTAGCAATATATACCTGCAACCATATTATATACAATATAATTAAGGAAGATGAAAATACTGCTACGGTGTATCCTTTTACTATTTATGTTTGCTCCTTTCTTAACAGTTAGTGGACAGACAAATGCCAACTTGATAGGTTCTGCCGGTAATATACTGCAGTTTGATACCATCTGGCCACAGGAAAAAGTATATCTCCAGTTTGACAATACCGGTTATTTTCAAGGCGAAACCATCTGGTTTAAAGCCTACGTAGTCAATGCTTCAGACCTACAGATGGCTCGCAGCGGTGTTCTCTATGTTGATTTAATATCTCCTAATGGAGTAATCCTTCAACAGAAGAAGCTGAAAGTAATTCGTGGTCAGGCAGACGGTTGTTTTTCGTTGATGGACGCATCGACCGAACAGGCTCGCCAGATACGCGGAATGATACCATACCCCAGCGGTTACTATGAGGTACGCGCCTACACTCAGTTTATGATGAACTTTGATGACAGGATAGCCTTTTCCAGGGTACTCCCTGTATTTAAATCTCCATCCAAAGAAGGTGATTACGACAATGCTGTTTTTCTTCCCGACTATCCAAATAGTTTGGTAGATGAACGTCCCAAAGCGGAAAAGATGGAAAAAGTAAACGTCAGTTTCTACCCCGAAGGTGGTCATATAGTAGAAGGTATTCCCGTTAATGTAGCTTTTAAAGCCACCGATGCACTTGGCTACAACATAGACGGTACGTTACGAATAGAGAACAACATCTCCGAAGGCAGTGTAGAGGCCTTAACCGAACACGACGGAATGGGCAGTATTCGTTTTACTCCCACATCTACCAAAAAGATAAATGCAATCTTTACTCATAATGGCAAAGATTATAGATTTGCTCTACCTGCAACCGACAAACATGGATATAGCATCAGTGTAACAGAACAATATGATGATGATCTTATAAAATTGGAAATAAATAGAAACGTAGAAACAATGTATCGTGCATTTGGCTTGACAATAACCTGTAGAGGTAAATTGTTTCATTATGACCGATTGACCATACCTGTAAATGCTACAAACTACACCAATCTAATATCAACTGAAGATTGGCCGATGGGTGTTTGCCATCTTGTTTTGTATGATATAGAGGGTAATGTTTTGGCATCACGCCATCTGTTTCACTATAATAAATTCACTCCTCCCAGCATAAACATAGAAAAACTTGATACCGATTTTTCTCCATTCAGCAAGGTGAATTTGTCACTACAAGTAAAAGATAAAGATGGGACACCGTTCCGCGATAGAATAGCCCTATCTGTTCGTGACAGTAAAGAATACGGCACAATCTATTCTGATAATCTGATAACTAACCTGCTTCTTTCTTCCGATTTACGCGGTTATATAAAGAATCCTGAATACTATTTGGAATCCGATGACGAGCAGCATCGCCATCATACCGATTTGCTTATGCTTGTTCAGGGCTGGGAACGCTATGACTGGAAGTCTATGAGCGGAAAAGATTATTTCGAGGAAAAGAGACGAATGGAAGACAGTTTGAGCCTGAATGGTTGGGTACTTGACAACAGAGTAATAGCCTTGAAAGAAAACGTCATGAAAAATATAGACGTATTTGTATCAATAATCCCACCGGACAAAAATATAAGTATAGAGTATGGTGCCTACAAGACCGAAAAAATAGGTTATTTTGGCTTTGATACAAAAGACTATTATGGAACTGCAGATCTTTTAATGCTCATGGTAAAGAATGCCGATAATAGTTATGATTCTCAAACTCGTATGTTTATGAACAGCAATAATACCTCAAGTAGAAAGGTTAAAATGCTGTTAGAACGTGCTTTGATGCCTAAAATACGCAGTATTGATGTCTATGAAAAGACCTTTAATAATAAAGATAGAAACTCTATCAGCATACAAAAGTCAAACCCTGAAGATAGTATATCGCCTATGTATAAAGATTTTGGCATATTACTTCCTACTGTTGAGATACGCGACCGCAAGTATATAGACTATATGACATTCCAGGCCTATGATGTAGAGAAAGACGTAGAGGCTGTACTTGATTTGGGAGAATATCCAACCGATGTACTTGGCTATCTTTTAAAGAAAGGTTATACGGTATATGAAGGTGCTGCAAATTTTAAAATAGATTATAATCCCGAATATGTTCGGATAGAACGAATAGGCAGCACTTCTGTTAGTCAAATAGAACCAAGTCCCAAAGCATATATAAATGGAACCCGTATAAATGGTAAACCGGTATTTTGGTATGTTCATAACGATGAGAAGTGTCTATATACCGGCATGTGGGATACTATAATGCATGTTGATACTCGCGATATTGAAAGTATTGTTGTTTATGACGAACCTCTATATTTGACAGATATACGCAGTGAAGTACCATTATATATGAAGTATATTAACAGTAGTATGAATCTGCAGGCTCAAACTGATATGACCACTGCAACAGAAAAATACTATTTGGTAAATATTCAAGCCAAAGAAGAGCATGAACTGATGGATAGACAGGCCAAACGCGATTTTGGCAGGCGCATTACAACTCTTAAAGGTTTTACAGCCCCAGACCAATTCTACGCTCCGGAATACCCCGATGGTCCAATACCCGGTGATGTAGATTACCGCCGCACACTATACTGGAATCCTAATTTGGTAACAGACAGTGTAGGTCGTGCTCAGGTAGAGTTCTACAACAACTCATATTCCACAGGTTTTAGCATTAGTGGAACGGGAATGACTGCCAGCGGAACACCCTACATAATAGACGAAACCTACACCAAACCCGAAGATTGATTGATGAAACAAACTGTTTGCTCATTTTGCAATTGTATTAAATACCAAAAGCATCAAAAGAAGTATTGATGATATAAAATAATTGGATTACTTTTACAAAGGATTTTTAGTAAAAAGTATGAATATAGTAGTAATTGTATTAGCAGTAGTGGTTGTCGGG
>JAFYMP010000047.1 GCA_017556585.1 Bacteroidaceae bacterium | reverse complement strand
CTCCACCGCTATCAGTAAGTACTATATAACTGTTCTCCATCATCAGAACAAACTCAAAATAGTCTAAAGGCTCTATAAAGAACAGGTTATTACGTTTATTATCTGCAAATAGTTCGTTGATAGGTCCGCGAACATTGGGATTCAAATGCATAGGATACACAAAATCCACATCTTGATACTTATCGGACAGAAAAGCCAAAGCATTACAGATATTACGGAAGCCATCACCAAAATTTTCTCTGCGATGTCCTGTTATCAATACCATTCTACGCTTTCCATCAGATAGTCTGGACATATCATAACCCATATCTAATATCTTTGTCTGCAATTCATTAGACAAAGTGCTATCCGATTTAATTTTATCTACAACATAATAGAGGGCATCTATTACAGTATTACCGGTAACTATAATTTTGCTTTCTTGCACATTCTCTTTAAGCAGATTATTTCTACCAAACTGTGTTGGTGCAAAATTGTATGTAGAGATGCGTCCTGTTATCTGACGATTTATCTCTTCCGGCCAAGGACTGTATATATCGTTTGTTCTAAGGCCTGCTTCTATGTGACCTACAGGAATCTGTTCATAAAAAGATGCTAATGCTGCTGCCATAGATGTGGTTGTATCGCCATGAACAAGCACAATATCCGGTTTTTCAGCCTTCAGGACATTACCCATACCCATTAACACTTTCGATGTTACATCGTACAGGTTTTGGCCTTTATGCATTATATTCAAATCGAAATCAGGAGTTATCTCAAAGAGCTGCAGAACCTGGTCTAACATCTCACGATGCTGACCTGTTACACATACCAATGTACGGAACTTATTGCTCTCCTTTTGAAGCGCCTTTACCAACGGAGCCATTTTAATAGCTTCCGGACGAGTTCCAAACACCAGCATTATACTCTTCATAGGCCTACTTTTTGAATGTGCCACAGAAGTCTAACACAAGAACATCATCTCTGTAGTTCAATTCTGCAAACTCCTTATGATTAACCAAGAATACCACAATATCGGCTTTCTCGTACGCCTTTTTATAATCGGTCAGTTTAAAGACGCTATGTTCCGATATATTTGGTTCAACCACCATCACATTACCATTATTGCAAGACTGCAACACTTTTGATGTAATAAGCTTTGCAGGCGATTCGCGCAAATCATCAATATTTGGTTTGAATGCCAGTCCCATCATTGCCACAACAGGAGCTGTATGGCGTTCCAATTCAAATTCTACCATTTTACGGCGAATCTTTTCTGCACACCACATAGCTTTCTGGTTATTTACATCGCGTGCCAGATTTATAATTCTGGCCTCTGCAGGGAATTTTGATGATATAAAATATGGATCTACAGCTATACAGTGTCCGCCTACTCCACATCCCGGTTGCAAGATGTTTACACGTGGATGTTTGTTTGCAAGTTCTATCAGTTCCCAGACGTTTATGCCGGCTCTGTCGCAGATTAAAGATAATTCGTTTGCAAATGCAATCTGCACATCACGCGAAGCATTTTCTGTAAGCTTACACATTTCTGCAGTCCTACAGTTTGTAGAGTGCAATTGTCCATTAACAAAATAGCGATAGAACTCTTTTGCTTTTTCTGTAGATGCTTCATCCAGTCCGCCTATTACACGGTCATTGTTTACCAATTCATGAATGATATTTCCAGGCAATACACGTTCTGGACAATATGCTATAGAGATTTTTCCTTTCAATTCCGGACGATCTGCAAAGATCAAATCGGCCATATTTTCTGTAGTTCCTATAGGTGATGTGGATTCAATTATATATAAATCGCCCTCTTTTAAAAGTGGAAGAATATCTTTTGTAGCTTTCTCTACAAACGATGTATCAGGTTCGTGATTGATATTTTTGAAAGGAGTAGGCACTACTATCAGATATGCATCTGCAATCTGAGGTGTTTGATATGCTTTCAGATTACCGCAATCCACAACCTCCTTCAACAAATCCTCTAAATTTGGCTCTACAATATGCAAGTGACCGGCATTGGTCTCTTTGACTATTGTCGGATTAGTATCAACTCCTATAACTTCTATGCCGCTTTTTGCAGCTATAATTGCAGTTGGAAGCCCTATATACCCCAACCCTATAAAACACGCTTTCATTAAAATATATAAATATTTATATTCAAGATTTTAACTATCTTATAGCAAATTATCTACAAAGATAGCCAAAATCCCACGTACAGCAAAATGGAACTAAAAAAAACTTCCATTGATATTGCAAAGAGAGTCAAAGCCTTTGTTCATTCCTGAAAGGTATCCTAAACTTTACATCCTTTAAACTCAAAGCTTTCTTCTCAATAAGTAGCCATGAGATAAGTCCCAAAAGAACTGACAAAGCCAATGAAGCCAATCCATATTTCCATTCACCAACAAATCCAAATTCTACAAATACATTGACGACTATCATGTGATAAAGGTACAATCCATAAGAGATATCAATACCATGAAGTATCCCACCCATTTTCGGAATTGTATAGGCTAACGAAATTGTTAAAAATGCCAATAAAATGTTAGCCCCTAATATGCCTGGTAAAACTACCTGATAAGAGGGACCGGCTACCAGATTAACATATAACCCATACACCAATATCCAATAAATAGCTTTTCCTTCGAAAAATTTTCTGACCGCATCCCAATTAAGATACAACAGCGAGCCAATAAAAAAGCAATAAAGCCATGGAAGGAATGAATATTTGATTAGCTTCATGACTGTTCCATCCAAAAAAAGCGCATTTATATAATTGACACCTAATGACATCACACTAAGCACAATCAAACAAATATTCAATCGTTTCCTGCAAATATAGATAACCAGTGGCAACAACAAATAGAAACCGAACTCTACGGGTATTGTCCAAAGGCTTCCATTGGGACACCCCACACCAAACCCTCTTAAAACATCCGGGGTATAAAATTCAAACACTGTTGTCTGTCCAACCATCCAAGCCCATAACTGCGGAAGTTTTAGTGTATCTCTGTTAATATATCCACAAACACACAACACAACAAATAACAACAGGAACGCGCACCAAAGAGCCGGAAATATTCTCAAGACTCTATTTTTCAAATACCGGACAAAAGATACATTGTTAACACAAGATGCTGTGATAAGAAAACCACTGATTACGAAAAACACAAATACACCGGGAAAAGGAAAACTAATCCCTCCTATTGATTGTAAATAAGCATCATCTAATTGCAGATGTTCTGCAGTATGAATGATAGCAACTTGAAAAGCTGCTATCAACCTTATCAGGTCAAAATTATTTTCTCTGGAAATCATTAAAGTTCAGACATCTATTAAATAACTTCTACCCACTGTCCTTTCTTAAGCGATTCTATTGCAGCCAGCGAAGCTTGCGTTGTATTCACGATGCTATCCATCGGTATGAGAGGGGCGCCTCCTTGCAACATACGTTCTTTAAGGAGTGCAAATTCATTCTTCTGGCCTTTATCCATAGCACCTGACATCTTAGAGAAACCTTTAACACCGAAACCTTGCAACTTGCGCCAATTGTCAAGTACAAACACACGTTCTTGCGAGTAAACTTCTACACGCTCTTTAGCGTATGACTTAGAGCCATTGGCAAAATAGTTAATAACAGCATTTGTTCCATTCTCGTATTTCAACAAAATGGTAGCATTATCAGTATTCTCTTCCGGATTTACCCCCATGGCATTCATACAAACAGCCACTACACGACTACCTGCAATATACGAACAAAGGTCTATAAAGTGACACGCTTCACCAATGATACGTCCACCTCCTACTTCGAGATCATGCACCCACATATCAGCCGGTATAAATCCGGCATTCATTGTGGCAACGATGTTTTTTGGTCCATCACCTACCAACTGTT
>JAFYMP010000046.1 GCA_017556585.1 Bacteroidaceae bacterium | reverse complement strand
TAGAAAGTAACAGTAGTTATTATGTTTAAGAATTCTGCAAAATTCAATCTGACAGACTTTTCGGTAATGTTATTTACCGTAGTGATTGCTTTGTGTTATGTTTTTCAACATGGCACAGCCCGGGATGTGGTGTTTGAACGTATATTGGGCTGTGTGTTTGTTTATCTGTCTGTCAGATTGATTTGCAGTATTTTTCCTAAGACCATAAATTATGCTACACTCTTATTTATATCCGGCTATTCTCTATTTGAAGCATATAAGGGGCTGTTACAGCTGTTGGGGGAACGTACATCAAACCACTATCTGTTTGCCTGTACCGGTTCATTCCTTAACCCGGGTCCTTATGGTGGTTTTCTGGCTGTCTGCATAGCTGTACTTGGTGCATACGCTGTTACCACGTATAGAGAAATGGATAAAACCAGGCAGAAGAGATTCGGATTGGAAAACATAAGTTACAGGATTACTGCCATAGCTTCGCTTGGCGCACTTATTCTTCTTCCTGCCACTCAAAGCCGTGCTGCGATTCTTGCTCTATGTTGCAGTGCATTACTTTTTGCAGTGCGTACTGAGAGATGGCGAAAACTGTTGAAACGTTACTTTCTGCCCATAACGGCTGTAGTGGTGGTGGCAGTGGTTGCTGCATACAGTTTTAAGAAACCATCTGCCGACGGACGTTTGTTTATGAACCGCATCAGTTGGAAAGCAATGACAACACACGGATTGTCAGGTGCCGGAATGGGTAATTTTGGTGGTGCTTATGCCACTGCACAGGCAGAACACTTTTATGCACAGACAGCGACAGAAGAAGACCTTTTTAATATATCTCTTCTAGACGAACATCAGCGTCTTACTGCCGGTTGTCCGGGTAACGCTTTTAATGAATATCTGCACATGGGTGTAGAGTGCGGACCTTTGTCTATGCTCTCTCTTATAGCTGTCATAATAAGTGCGGTGTTATGTTCTATGCGTAATGGTACTGTGTGGTGTTATGGAATAATGGTGTATGCTGTCTTTGCTCTGTTTTCCTATCCGTTCCATATCAAACAGCTGTGTATAATGTTTCCCGTACTGTTGGCTCTGTGTGCAACCCCTAAAAACGGTGGAATAAGAGATATTTCTTTAACGCAATACATACTGTTGACCTTAATAAGCTGTTTGTTTATTTCTGAATACCCCACTATTAAAGAGAGAAGAGAGGCTGAAAAGGAGTGGGAAAAGACAAAACAGTGGCATACTATGGAATACTTTGAATATGTGGTGGAAGATGCAGAACAGCTGTTACCACAAATGAAACACAGTTATGAAATTCTGTTTGCCTACGGTCAGTCACTGAATAAAATAGGACAGTATGAAAAGAGTGATTCCATACTGAAAATAGGAACCGAATTAAGTTCTGACCCCATGTTTTGGAATGTGATGGGTAACAACAGTCTGGCACAGGGCAGATACCGTGAAGCCGAGGAACGTTACAAGCATGCCTTCTATATGGTTCCCAACAGACTATATCCGCTCTATCTGCTTGCAAAGCTGTAC
>JAFYMP010000045.1 GCA_017556585.1 Bacteroidaceae bacterium | reverse complement strand
CTTTGGTTGTATCATCTGTACGAAAGATTTTAATAATCTGCCTTGTATGTGACCCGATGCCATACGCGGATTCAGCAACTTAATATTTGTCTCTCTGTAGAGAGATTTCAATAAGTCGCCTTCCGGTTCAATGTGGGCCGATATGTACTCCTCAAGAGCATTTTCGCCGGTATATCCTATAAGCTCTTCTTGTGATGACATTTTTTTAATTAACTTTGTATCTGCTTAATCGGCTACGAAGTTAGGAAGATTTTTGCTTAGATGGAAACAAAAGAACAAAATCAGTTATTACAGAAGTACAGACAATACCTATTGTTAGAAAAATCGTTATCTCCAAATACATTAGAAGCATACCTTTCGGATGTTTCTAAACTATTATCGTTTTTAAACGATGAAGGTATTGCTATTCAGCAGGTTACTCTCGATAATCTGCATACATTTGCTGCGGGATTACGAGATTTGGGTATTGCTCCTCGTTCTCAGATAAGGATAATATCGGGAATAAAATCGTTCTTTAAATTTCTTCTGATAGACGAATATATTCCTACAGATCCCAGTGAATTTCTTGAGTCACCAAAAATAGGACGTCATCTACCTGATGTACTAACAGTAGAAGAGATAGACAGAATAGTAAAATGTATAGATATGTCACAGCCGGAAGGTCATAGAAACAAGGCTATGATAGAGACTATGTATAGTTGCGGATTACGCGTATCTGAACTATGTGGCTTGAAAATGAACGACCTTTATATGGAAGAGGGCTTCTTAAGAGTAACCGGTAAGGGAAGCAAGCAGCGTCTGGTTCCAATGTCGCCCACAGCCATTAAGGAGATAACCACATATATAGATGGTACAAGAAACCATATAGATATAAAGCCGGGGTTTGAATCATTTCTCTTTTTAAGCATAAGGAGAGGGAAACCTATATCTAGAGTAATGGTATTTGATATAGTAAAAAAGCTGGTTCAGGAAGCAGATATAAATAAGAGTGTGAGTCCGCATACTTTCCGCCACTCATTTGCTACACACCTGTTGGAGGGTGGGGCAAATCTGCGAGCTATTCAGTGTATGTTAGGTCATGAAAAGATAGCTACAACAGAAATATATACCCATATAGACCGAAACAGATTGCGTGAAGAAATAGAACTTCATCACCCAAGAAACAGTAAAAATTGGTAGAGTTTTCGCTATTATTGCCCATAAACCGTCTTATATTATAAAAAAAACGCGCGCGTGGTGTTGTGTATCAATTCTTTTTTGTAGTTTTGCGCAACTGTGTTAACTACGAAAAAACTGAATTATTCATTTTAATAAATTAACTATGATCAAGAAAATGCGTATTGCGCTACTTGGCGCAGGTGTTTTATTGCTGGCAAGTTGTTCAAATATGGAATTGCCAGAGGGTACTTCTTTTGCAGTAACTCCTCAGATTCTTGAGGCTGTTAACGGTGAAGTTCCTGTTACTGTTGATGGTACTTTCCCAGAAAAGTATTTCAACAAAAAAGCTGTTGTTACTGTAACTCCTGTTCTTCAGTGGGAAGGTGGCTCTGTAAAGGGTGACGCTGTTACATTCCAGGGCGAAAAGGTAGAAGGTAACAATAAAGTTGTTATCAAGAAAGAAGGCGACAACTACACAATCAAAACTTCTTTCCCTTATCAGCCTGAAATGGCAAAGTCAGAACTTTATTTGACTTTCGACGCTACAGTTAAGGGTAAAGTTAAGGAAATTGCTCCTATAAAGATTGCTGATGGTGTTATCGCTACTGCAGAACTTTATGCTGAAACAGCAGAAGCTGCTAACACTGCTTCTTCACAGGATGCTTACCAGCGTATTGTAAAGCAGGCTCAGGAAGCTAACATCATGTTTATCATCCAGCAGGCTAACGTACGTTCAAGCGAAAAGAAGAGCGATGCTATCACAGCTTTGAAAGAAGCTATGGCTAACTTCTCAGCAGATACAAAGAACTACGGTATTGAAAACTTGGAAGTTTCTGCATACGCTTCACCTGATGGTGCTACAGATTTGAACGAAAACTTGGCTGGTCAGCGTGAAAAGAACGCAAAGAAATATATCCAGAGCGAAATGAAGAAGAGCAAATTGGATATCGCTGTTGATTCAAAATACACTGCAGAAGACTGGGATGGTTTCAAGACTTTGGTTGAAAATTCAAACATCCAGGATAAAGACCTTATCCTTCGCGTCCTTTCAATGTATTCAGATCCTGAAAAGCGTGAAACTGAAATCAAGAACTTGTCAGCAGTTTACAAAGAATTGGCAGACGAAATTCTTCCTCAGTTGCGTCGCGCACGTCTCACATTGAACTACCAGCTTATTGGTCGTGCAGACGATGAAATCAACGAAGCATTCAACAACAATCCTGCAGCTCTTAGCGTAGAAGAACTTCTTTATGCTGCTACTCTGACTAACGATCAGAACCGTCAGAAGGCTATCTATTCAACAGCTATCAAGAACTATCCTAACGACTATCGCGCATACAACAATCTTGGTATGATTGCATTTGCTAATGGCGATATGGCTACAGCAGAAGCTAACTATAAGAAAGCTCTTAACTTGAACGCTTCAGCAGCAGAAGTAAACACAAACATGGGTCTTCTCTGCTTGGCAAACAGCAAACCTGCAGAAGCAGCTCAGTACTTTGCAAAGGGTGGTGCAGCTAAAGAAAACCAGGAAGCTCTTGGTAACCTTTACATCGCACAGGGTCAGTATGATCGCGCAGTTACTGCATTGAAGGGTAGCAACACTAACGGTGAAGCTCTTGCTCTTATCATGAACAATGACTATGCAGGTGCAAAGAGAGTTCTTGCAGCAGTTAAAGATGCTGATGCTTACACTTCATATTTGGCAGCTGTAGTTGCAGCTCGTACAAACGACAGCGCAGCAGTAGCTCAGAACTTGAAGAAAGCAGTTAGCCTTGATGCTTCAATGAAGGCTAAAGCTCAGAAAGATCTTGAATTTGCTAAATATCAGGACGCAGTTTCAAACCTCTAATCCTTATATTAAGTGAATTCGCCGAAAGATGAACTGACGGCGTTGCTGGCATTGAACAGAATAGATAAGTTAGGCTCTATAAGAGCAAAGTATCTATACGAACAATTCGGAAGCGCACAGGAAATCTTCAGGAATAGAAAACATCTTAATGAAATAATCACCGGAGTCAACCAAAGTCTTATTAATGCACTGGATGACTCCGGTGTTTTTATAAAAGCGGAAGAAGAACTCCGTTTTATAGAAGAGAATCACATAAGATGTCTAACACCGGAAAACGAAGATTACCCATCCCGATTAAGGGATTGTGAAGACGCACCATTGTTGCTGTTTACTTTAGGCAACGCAGACCTGAATGCTACAAGGGTAGTATCTGTGGTCGGTACCAGAAAAGCTACTGAATATGGACGCAGAATGTGTAATAGCTTAATAGCAGATTTGCATGCGTTCTGTCCCGATGTCTTAATAGTAAGTGGATTAGCTTACGGAATAGATGCCCTTTCCCATAAAGCAGCTTTAGATAATGGATGTAAAACGGTTGGTGTGCTGGCACACGGACTAGATATGATATATCCCCAAAAGAATAGGGATATGGCTAAACGTATGTTACAATGTGGTGGGCTTGTAACGGAGTTTATGAGTGAAACTGTTCCTCTTCCACATAATTTTCTAAGAAGAAACAGAGTAATAGCAGGATTGGCCGATGCTGTAGTAATAGTAGAGTCTGCATCAAGAGGCGGTTCGTTAGCTACAGCAGACATGGCGCAAAGCTATTGTCGTGATTGTTTTGCATTTCCCGGTAGCGTAGGTGATATCTACTCAGAAGGGTGTAATGCGCTTATTCGCGATAATAAGGCTGCGCTGATAACATCGGCAGAAGATCTTATAAATGCTATGAGATGGAGTTCCGGCAGTAGTAAAAATGAAATTGCTGTGCAAACTGAGCTGCAATTTGAACTATCAGAACAGGAAAAGTGGGTATTTGACAGAATAAAAGAAAAAGCACAAGGCATACATATCAATACATTGATTGTAGATAGTAATATACCTTATGCTTTAATGACTTCTATTCTTTTTGAACTTGAACTTAAGGGTCTGGTTAAGCCATTCCCGGGTTCAATATACAAGCCTTTAGTTTAGTTTATAGCTCCTTTCTTGTAGTTCTGATCTTTAAATTGTGATGGAGTAAGTCCGGTTTCTTGTTTGAAAACAGTGCTAAAGTACTGACTTTCCGAGAAACCGGTTTTTAGTGCAATCTCTCCAATAGGCATATCGGTTTTGCTTAACAGTTCCTTAGCTTCGTTCATTCTGATACGACGAATGTACTTGTTTGCAGACGAACCAATCAGGTTGCTCATCTTATTAAATAAGGTGGTACGGGAAACTCCCATGTAATCGGTTATTTTTTCGACATTCAAATCCTGATCAGCTATGTTGTCTTTTATATATTTGTTTAGTCTCTGTACAAATTCTTCGTCGGCAGCAGAGAATGTTTGATCTTCTGATATTTCAGTGAAGAACGATGACGCGTATTGTCTTCTTATCTCATATCTATTTCTCAGCTGGCTTCTGATAACCTTATATAGAGCCTTTGAATCGAAAGGTTTTGGAATAAATGCATCTGCACCCATCTTATAACCCATATCCTGATTCTTAGGGTCAGTTCTTGAAGTAAGCAATATTACAGGTATATGGCTCAATTCAACATCGGTCTTTATCTTTTTACATAGGTCAAAACCGGTCATTTTTGGCATCATAATATCACTTACCACAACATTTGGCATTTTACTCTTTATAACATCCAGTGCCTCTTTACCATCGTGAGCAGTATAAATAGCGCTGAATAGTAGTGAGTATTCTTTTGATATAAATTCAAGAATATCTTCCTGGTCATCAACAATAAGAAGGGACATATTCTTGGTATCGAAATCGGTTTCATCTATAAATTGCTGATTCTGTTTCTGTATGATGTTTGTATTTGAATTCTCAATAGATTCCTTATTATCTGAAATATGAGTCTCAGTTGAATCTATAGTGATTACTTTTTGTGATTCAATATTTGCATGTAGTGGAAGATATATGGTAAAAGTAGAACCTTTGTCGCTGTTTTTGCTCGCCTTAATGTCTCCGTTTAACATTCTTATAAGCAGACGCGCATACGATAAACCCAAACCATAACCTGTTATATTGTCATTCTCCTGCTCTCTATAGTAGCGTTTGAACAAATCTTCCGGATTACACAGGAAACCACGTCCTTCGTCTTTAACAGCAATTATGAGCGTTGTGTCTGTCTTTGATGTACTTACTATTATGTGTCCTGATTCGCTATATTTGATGGCATTTGTTACAAGGTTGTTAATGCCAATCTCTACAAATTTCTTATCAATCTCAACGTTTCCTATAGAGGTGTCAGGACTAAAGATTAAATGTAATCCTTTTCCGGCGCAGTCTATTTTAAAGTCCTGCAAAAGGTTGCCAAGCCAGTTGTTTATTTCTGTACTTTCAAGTTCAATATCTGCAACATTAAGTTCGTTTCTACTTGTATTGAGAATAGAATCGACCAATGTATTCATCTTATTTATCTGGTTGAATATTCGTTCTATACGTTCATAATCCAGATTTTTAACAGCTTTCTCTTCTAACAGATCCTTTACAGGATTATACATAAGTGACAGCGGTGTACGTAGTTCATGGGCTATATTTGTCATTAGATTAATCTTTTCATCTTTGTGCATATTTTCCTGCATCTTCAGAATACGGTCTGTACTGATCTGTTTAATGCTCATACTGATTTTGGCAATAGCCATACCAAATGCAATAAATAACAGGAACAGTAGTATAAATGCCGGTACAGAGTTAATAAATGGTCTGTTAATCACAAATGGGAGTGTCAGCTGAGCCTCTGTCCATCCTTCTCTACACAATTGCTGTGTGTAGAGTGAATACTGTCCAAAAGAGAGTCTTTCCAGATTTAATGTGGTGTTTGAAGTAATATCGCTGTAGATAACCTTATTACCTTTTTTTATGGTGTACCTTATAGGAACAGGGTTTGTGGGGTTAAATGAATTTATGCTTACAGAAATGCTTAATGAATTAAATTTGTTTGAAAGAGACACAGGGATAATCTCTTCTGAATCTGATACTTGAGGTACGTTTACGTATTGATCATCCAAAAGTATAGAGGTACATCTGATATCATAGTGATTATGATTGTGTTCTATCTCTTCTGTGTCAATTACAAGAAGTCCGAATGCGTGTGGAAAGTAAATAAATCCGGATTTAGATTTGTATGTATAGTAATATTGGAATTCACCGGTGTTTATACCATCGTTTTTGGAGTATATGTGATAGCTCATTGTATTTGGTTCAAAGCAGATAATTCTGTTTTGCCTGCTTGATAGCCAAATTCTGTCAAATGGGTCAATCTGTATGGAATTATAGAATCCCATTCTGTCTGCCGGAAGAATCTCTGCAAGAGTTTTATCTTTCATATTGTACTTTAACAGCATATCTGGTTTTACCAACCATATATTGCCTAATGAATCGGCAGCAGACGATGTTATATTATGCATTGTATTGGTGTCAAAATCATATAGATTTTCTACAGAAGCATCATTATGGTTAATAGAAAATATACCATTATCGTTGACAACAACAGTGTAATCTTCAAATTTTATGATATTTGGCTCAAAGATATAATCCACCCCTCCTAATTCAAGTTGTATTTGAGAACCATCCTGCTTAATCATATAATGTTTTCCGCCAATATTGAACAGCAGAATATTTCCATTATCAGCATTGTGCAGTCTTACATCGGTAAAATTATTGCCTAAAGAACTGAAAATATTCTGATTGAAAGTCTTTTTCTGAACAATCTCACCGCTGTTTTTATTAAGAACCATCAACCCTTTGGAATCGTCTATAAAATATAGATGGTCATCGTCGTATTCACAAATAGAAACAACTCTCATTTTAGATGTTGATTCCAGATACTCTACGCTGTTTGTCTTTTCCAGATACTTTGCAATACCATAGCCTGCTGTTCCAAACCATACAAAATCTTTTTCTTTATTCTGGAATGCGCAAAGAGTAACAATTGCAGTTCTTGTGTTGGTATTTGTATCTACAATAGTTTCGTTTTTGGTATATATAAAGGTGTATAAAGTCTGCAAAATACCATTACTTGCGGTTCCGTAAACCATTTCAAGCCTTTTGTCATTAACAAGCATACACTGTACATTGTTAAAACAGTTGTCTTTAGTGATGTTTGTGTTTCTAATCCTCTTTTCGGGTGTGTTTGCTATAAATACTCCTCCACCTCTGGTACAAATCATTACTTCCTGATTGGGAATCTCCTCCATACAGTTAATAGGAAGATTCGGAAGTATTGAATTCTGATAATTATAGTTGTGTAACAAACTGTATCCGGAATGAATTTCATAAACATTCAGTCCCTGTTCCGATTGAACCCAAAGGTTCAGATTGCTGTCAATGAATGTAGATTTTGCATTGATGTTACCACCTATTGCATTTATATTGAAGATGGCTCCATTATCAAGATGTAATCTAAAAATACCTCTTTCATTTTCTGCTAATAGCAAGATTTTTTCACTACCATCAATTGCAAGTATCTTTAAGAATCGGTAGTCTTTTTCTTCCGGAAATTCACTGACAACTTTTAGTTCTCTATCTTTCATAAGATATTTGAACAGTATGTTTTTAGTGTTGTCGTAAAAGAATGCACAGGTGTCATTTACAAGAATATGTTCTGTTGTGATATCAGTACCATTATACTTAATGATTTCTGCCTGTTTCCTGTCATAGTCATAATCTATAACATTGGTTTTACTTGCTATAAGTGTACGTTCTCCACAGGCTATGCTCTTAATCTGACCGGTCAATATTGATGTTCCGTCCACCTCAATAGTTTGCAGATTGATCAGTTTGCCATTATTAAATATATCCAATCCAATAGATGAACCTACCCAAAGACGTCCATATTTGTCCTTTTCCATAATACTGACGTTCTGGCTACTCAATCCTTCTGTGGTAGTTATTTGGCTAATTTGTGCAAAGTTGGCTCTGATAAGGGTGAAAAACATCAGAAAACTCAAAAGCAAAATATATTTCTTCATATATAAAGGCAATGGTTAAAATTTTTGCTCTAAGTTAGTGACATTTATAGAATAAAACAAGAATACGTATTGTAAGAATTTGGAAACATAAAAGAAAGAGGGTACGTTATCGCACCCTCTCTACCTGTTAAACCTAAAATCTATATATTAGAGATTTGGATTTATCTTAGTCCATTCTTCTACAGGAGGAAGAACGCCTAAACCTATAACTTCGTCGCGCATAGCCTGAAGATGTGCATAGCTTGCTTCAATAGCAGCCATCTCTTCTGCAGTTCCGCTGATTTCTGTATAGTGAACACCTGTTGCATCAATAACAGAAGGCATAGCCATCATAACGTTCTTGAACTTGCCACTGTTTACGTAGCAACCTGCAGGCCATTCAAATTTGTCAGCACCCATAGCAGCACCAATCATCTCAATAGAAACGTATGATGGGCTCTGGAATGATGAACGTCCGCGCAATTCAATAATTTTAGCACCACCCTTAATAACATCCTGTTTCATCTGTGCCCACTGTTCGTCTGTCAGTTCAGGAGTACCGATAAGATCTGTCAAAGGTTTGCCATCAACTTTTGCTGTAGAAGCAAATACTGCCATCTGTTCACCATGACCACCGTAAGTACGTGCATTGGTTACTTTATCCTGCTGCAAACCAAAATGTTTTGCCAATGCGCTCTGCAAACGTGTGCTGTCAAGAGCTGCCAATGTGGTAATCTGTGATGGTTTCAAACCTGAATAAACAAGAGCAACCAAACCTGTAATATCAGCAGGGTTGAAGATAATAACGCAGTGCTTCAAATCAGGGCAGTACTGTTTGATGTCTTTACCCAACTGAGCTGCGATATTAGCATTTCCAACCAAAAGGTCTTCACGTGTCATACCTGCTTTACGAGGAGCACCACCTGAAGATACCATATATTTAGCACCGGTGAAAGCTTCTTCTACATTGTCTGTATAAGTAATGTTTACACCTGGGAAAGCACAGTGGCGCAGTTCTTCAACAACACCTTCCAAACCCGGCATATAAACATCGTACAAACAGATGTTTGATGTTAAACCCATCATAATGGCTGTCTGAGCCATGTTTGAACCAATCATACCTCCTGCTCCGGAGATAACGAGTTTCTCGTCAGTTAAAAACTTCATATTGCAATATTTTTAGTTGTGAATATTCAGATTTCACAAAAGTAATGAAATACTCCATATCTTGGTGCTTTAATTTGAAAATCTTGCATTAAATTCGCAACAAGAAACAAAAATTTAAGGTAAGATATGGCAATAATCAGGTCGGTTAGGGGATTTACTCCAAAGATAGGTGATGATTGTTTTTTGGCAGATAATGCAGCAATCATAGGTGATGTAGAGATAGGTGATGGTTGCAGTATATGGTTTGGAACTGTATTGCGAGGCGATGTTAACTCCATTCGCATAGGCAATGGAACAAATATTCAGGACGGGTCTGTTATACACACACTGTATCAGCGTTCTAAAACCGATATAGGCGATAATGTCTCTGTAGGTCACAACGTAACTATTCACGGGGCTACCATTAAAGACAATGCTTTAATAGGTATGGGTTCTGTTGTATTAGACCATGCTGTAGTGGGCGAAGGTGCTATAGTTGCTGCCGGATCTGTTGTGCTAAGCAAAACAGTGATAGCTCCAAATACAATCTGGGCAGGAGTTCCGGCCAAATATGTAAAGGATGTAGATCCGGAACAAGCAAAAGAGATAAACCAACGTATAGCCCGCGATTACCACATGTACGCAGGCTGGTATAAAGAAGAGGAAAATAAATAGATATTACAGACCTATCTCGGATAGAATAAGGTCTGATGTACCACAATTGTTGTGTACATACTCTCCGGCATTGTGTCCCGCTTTTTTCATAAAGGCGGGATCACTTATAAATTTATCCATCACCATACGGAAAGAGTAAGCATCCTGTATTTCAAAACCACCTTTTATCTTCTTCAGTTCCTGAGCTTCGCGGAAACGTTTGTTGTTAGGTCCAAATATCACAGGAATATCGAATACTGCCGCTTCAAGAATGTTATGAATACCTACACCGAAACCACCACCTATATAAGCTACGTGTCCATATCGGTAGATTGAAGAGAGCATTCCAAAACAATCTATGATAAGACAGTTACTGTCGCTATTTACATCTTCAACGCTCTGTATGGCCGATAATCTTACAGGATTGTGTTTAGCAAATCTTTGTTCTATTTCTACAAGTCTGTGTTCATCTATTTCGTGCGATGCAATAACAATCTTCCAGTTATCCTTATCATCAAAATATGGAGCATAAACCTCTTCGTCAAGTAGCCAGGAACTACCAACAATAAATGTAGGACTTCCGTTTACAAACTTCTCTATAATAGGATATCTTTTAGATGCCTGTGCCACCTCCGAAACTCTGTCGCATCGTGTGTCGCCCACAATTGATACACATTTAATACCTATCTTAGCCAGCAAATCTTTTGAATGTCTGTCCTGAACAAACAGATGCTTGAAATAGGTCAGAGATTTTGCATACATCTTTCCATACCACTTAAAGAATAGCTGATTGTCACGGAATATTGACGATACACTGTATGTTTCTATGCCGCGTTTATGCAGTCCAAGTAAGAAGTTGGGCCAAAATTCATACTTTATAAAGAAAGCCTTTTCAATGTTTATAAGACTGAAAAACCTCTTTACGTTCCAACCAATATCAAAAGGTATGTAACATATAATATCGGCATACTTATAATCTTTTCTTACTTCGTATCCCGATGGAGAAAAGAATGTAAGAAGGATTTTACAGTCCGGATTCTTTTTATGAATACGCTCTATCAATGGTCGTCCCTGTTCAAATTCGCCTAAAGACGATACGTGAAACCATAGATAACGACTATTGGGGTCGGCCTCTTTTCTAAGAGTGTCGAATATTTTATGATGACCTTTTACTAACAGTCTGGCTTTCTTGTTGAACAGCGAAGCAACGTGAACACCTGCACCGTATATTGAAAAGGCTAATGAAAATAGAAACATTACTATTGCCTGTCAGTTAAGAAAGTGTAGAGATAGCTTTTCTGGCGCGTGCCAAAGTCTCTTCCTTGCCAATAAAATCTGTAATCTCAAAAATATGTGGACCAACAGCTGCTCCAACCAGTGTAACTCTAAGTGCATTCATCACTTTACCAATGCCGTATCCTTTTGATGCAATCCATTCCATTACACGTGGTTCTAAAACAGCACCTGTAAAATCGGGTTCACTTTCAATAAAATCACAAAGTTCGGCTGTGGTGCGTGGAGCTTCGTCTTTCCACCATTTCTTTAAAGATTTCTCATCGAACGATTCCGGAGCCTGGAACAGGTATGAGGTCTGATTCCACAATTCGCCAACAAAGTTTACTCTGTTCTTAACCAGACTTACAGCCTTAACTATACGTTCGTGGCTCTCTTTAACTCCGTGAGATTCCAAAACAGGAGCAAACAGATTGGCTATCTCTTCGTCAGATTTGTTAATGATATATTCGTGGTTAAACCAAACCAGTTTCTGATAGTTGAAACGTGCACCTGCTTTGCTGCACTTTTCCAGATTGAAGAGCTGTACCATCTCTTCCAGAGACATTATCTCCTGGTCGTTACCAGGATTCCAACCTAACAGTGCCAGGAAATTGATAACAGCTTCAGGCAGATAATCTTTTTCTCTGTAACCCGATGAAATCTCTCCACTCTTTGGGTCTTTCCATTCCAATGGGAATACAGGGAATCCCAAACGGTCACCATCACGTTTGCTCAATTTGCCATTACCTTCCGGTTTAAGCAGCAGTGGCAGATGTGCAAATTCAGGCATTGTATCGGTCCATCCAAATGCTTCGTACAGAAGTACGTGAAGCGGTGCAGATGGCAACCACTCTTCTCCACGAATTACGTGCGATACCTCCATAAGATGATCATCTACAATATTTGCAAGATGATATGTAGGCAGTTGGTCTGCCGATTTAAAGAGAACTTTATCGTCAAGTATAGAGGAATTAACCACAACTTTTCCACGTATAAGGTCGTTTACCAGAACATCACGTCCCGGCTCTATCAAAAAACGAACTACATACTGATTGCCTGCGTCAATAAGTGCTTTAACCTCTTCTGCCGGCATAGAAAGTGAATTGCGCATCTTCAAACGGGTAGAAGCATCATACTGAAAATTAGGAATTTCTGCACGTGCAGCTTCCAGTTCTGCAGGAGTATCGAAAGCAATGTATGCCTTACCTGCTTCCAAAAGTATATCTACATACTTTTTGTAAATATCTCTGCGTTCCGACTGTCTGTATGGACCATAGTTACCACCAAAAGATACACCTTCGTCAAATTCTATTCCCAACCAGCGGAAAGATTCCAGAATGTACTCTTCTGCTCCGGGTACAAAACGATTTGAATCGGTATCCTCTATTCTGAATATGAATGTACCGTTATTTTGGCGTGCAAAAAGGTAGTTATATAGTGCTGTACGTACACCGCCTATATGTAAAGGTCCTGTTGGACTTGGTGCAAAACGTACTCTTACAGGTCTGTTTTCAGTTGAATTATTTGCCATAATTTGCTATTATTTGATAACGAATGCAAAAGTACAACAAAAAATCAGTTATTTATAACCTAAAAAATGTACTTTTATATCCTCAAACAGAAATACCCCAAAAAGATGGATAAAAAAGATAAGAAAATTAAGAATAGACCGTCAAAGAGAAATAATCTTCTGATGATTTCATTGCTTATAGCTTCTATATTGCTTACAGTCTATTTTATGCCAAAAGAGAGATCGGAATTTTACGATTATACTATTGGCAAACCGTGGACCTACGATGTCCTGATAGCACCTTTTAATTTCTCCATAGAAAAGAGTGATGCCGTTTATCAGCAGGAACTGGATAGTTTGCGTTCATCTTTTTCTCCATACTTTAGTAGAAATACGGCGGTAATGCAGAGTAAATTGCAGGCTTTTGATCAGTATTATTCAGAAAATCTTTACAAAGCTATCACATTAGATAGTTACAATACCATTAAAAATGAAATGGTAAAACTGTATGAAAAGGGAATTATATCGGTGCAGGATGAATCTATGTTAGAAGATGGCAAAACCGAATTCGTTAGAATCTATAGCGGCAATAATTCCACATTTGTTGCATCTAACCAGATATATAATGAAAAGAAGGCTTATCAGGCACTTACTCAGGCCGATATATCATCCATAGACAGATATCTGCTGTTGCAACACAATTTAGAGAACTATATAGCCCCAAATCTTGTATATGACAAAGAACGTTCGGAGAAAGATTTAAAAGATCAGGAGAACAGCATATCGCACTTCAAGGGTAAGGTTGTAACAAATCAGAAAATCATAGATCACGGCGATATTGTAACAGAAGAGACTGCTATGATAATAGATTCTTACGTACACATGATGTCGGAGCATACAGCATCAAGAAACTTCAAATTGATGACCTGGGGCGGACAGCTTATGTTTGTATCGCTTATGTTCTTATGTCTGTTTATGTACTTAAAGTTGTACAGAACAAATAACATCATTAATGTTTCACAGCTCTTCTTTATATTCAGCACATTAACACTGTTTTCAGTTATAATAGGTTTGTATGTAGAGCATACCAATTGGAGCGTATTTATGATTCCGTGCGCTATGCTTGCTATAGCTTACAGAATATTCTTGGATTCCAGAACTGCATTTATGACATACATGGTCTTTGTACTGGCTACATCTATAGTAGTGCAGATGCCATACGAATATATATTGTTGCAGACAGGAGCAGGACTAATGGCTATATATAGTCTGAAAGAACTCTCCCAGAGATCGCAGATATTACGTACCACTCTTATGATTTTTGTCACCTACTGTCTTATCTGGATATCTATACAGATGATGCAATTGGAGAGTCTTGCCGATTTGGATTTGAAGATGTTTATCTACTTTGCAATTAATTCTATATTGCTTCTGCTTATTTATCCGTTGCTCTTTGTGGTGGAAAAACTGTTTGGATTTATATCGAATGTTACTCTTATAGAACTTTCCAATATAAACAATCCGTTGTTGCGCAAGTTGGCAGAGAATGCCCCCGGTACATTCCAGCACTCTATGCAAGTATCAACTCTTGCTGCCGAAGCTGCTAACAGAGTAGGTGCCAATGTGCAGTTGGTGCGTACAGCTGCGCTATATCATGACATAGGTAAGCTGGCAAATCCACCATTCTTTGTAGAGAATCAGAATGGAACAAATCCGCATGATAACATATCGCCGGTAGAGAGTGCGCATATTATTACAAATCACGTAGAAGAGGGATTGCGTTTGGCAGAAAAGAACGGACTGCCGGAATCGGTAAAGGAATTTATCAGAACTCACCATGGTAACGGTGTAGCCCGATACTTCTATGTTAAACAGCAGCAACTAACACCCGATACCGATGTTAATACTGCCGATTTCAGTTATCCGGGTCCTAATCCGCAAACAAAAGAGACTGCCATACTTATGATGGCCGATGCAGTAGAAGCGGCTTCGCGCAGCCTGAAAGAGATTACAGAAGAGAGCATCTCCAATCTGGTGGAAAAGATTATAGATTTTCAGATGTCGGAAAAGTTTTTCACTGAATGTCCATTGTCTTACAAAGATATAAGTAACATTAAAGAGGTATTCAAAGAGAAACTGAAGACAATGTATCATACACGTATCAGCTATCCGGAATCACCTAAAGCGGATCAACGTCAAAGCTGATTCTGATATCCTGATTCTGTATCTCGGTTTTTATGCAACTTAATGCATAATCTATCATTTGGCGTGTCTGTATGTAGTTGATTTTATGATCTATCTTCATTATTATGTTCCTGATATGGAGCATATTGACCTTTGAAACCATAGGCGCGTCGGGTCCAAGAATAGAATCTTCTCCAAAATGTTTACGCAGTATGCAGCAGAGCGATTCTGCTACAGCTTCTACTTTATTTGCATATTTGCCCTTTAGCTTTATGGTAGTAATACGCGAATACGGAGGGTATGCAAACAGATGCCTCTCTTCCATCTGGTTGTTAAAGAAGGCTCTGTAGCTATTTGCTTCCAACTGCTTAATAGCTTCGTGTTCCGGTTGACGGGTTTGCAGAATTACTTTACCCCTTTTCTGTCTGCGTCCGGCTCTGCCTGTTACTTGGGCTATAAGCTGGTATGTTCTTTCTGCCGCTCTAAAATCCGGCAGATTCATCATAGAGTCTGCCTGCAAAACGCCAACAGTGCTAACATTATCAAAGTCAAAGCCCTTTGAAATCATCTGTGTACCTATCAGTACATTTGTTATGCCATCCTGAAAATCCCTGATTATATCTTCATATCTGTTTTTCGATGTATCGGAATCCATTATGGCTATTTTAGCTTCGGGAATCAGCAATTTCAACTGTTCTGCAACACGCTCTGTGCCATAACCGCGTTCCACAATATTTTGCGAACCACATTCCGGACATATATGCTCTACCTTATATTTTCTGCCACAATAATGGCATACAGCCACATCGCTGTTCTTATGGTAAGTAAGGCTTACATCGCAACAGCTGCATTTCTGTACTCTGCCACACTCCTTACATTCAACAGTCCCCGAATAACCGCGTCTGTTGTGGAAAAGTATAACCTGTTCTCCACTGTTCAGTGCTTCCCGGACAGCCTCTGTCATTTGTGGTGAAAACAGCCCCTGCATATACTTTTTCTTTTGCATCTCTGCAATATCCACCACCTGAACATCCGGCAGCTCTACGTTGTTATATCTCTGGTTTAGTGTTATAAGTCCGTACTTTTCCCAAACAGCATTTGCAAAACTTTCAAATGATGGAGTTGCCGAACCCAGCAATGTCTTTGCCCCGCACATTGAAGCCATTATTATGGCCACATTTCTGGCGTTATAACGAGGTGCAGGATCTTCCTGCTTATAAGCTGTTTCGTGCTCTTCATCTACAATTACCAGACCTAAATCCCGGAATGGCAGCATTACTGCCGAACGCGCTCCCAATATCAATTGAAACGGATTATCCGATAACTGGCGTTGCCATATCTCTGCGCGTATATTGTCTGCACAGTTGGAATGATATATGCAAAGCTTGTCACCAAAAACCTGTTGCAGTCTATGCATAATCTGTGTGGTTAATGCAATTTCAGGCAGTAGGTAAAGAACCTGTTTGCCCTGTTCCAACAGTTCCTTTATAAGTTTTATGTAGATTTCTGTCTTACCCGATGATGTTACACCATATAACAATGAGATATTCTTATCCTTAAACGAATTTTTAATACCTTCAAAAGCCTCTTGTTGTACAGGAGTTAAACTGTACGGCTCAACCAATTTTCCACGATATTGCGGAAGTCTGCCTATCTCAACATTGTATAGTTCCAGGTAGTTGTTTTTGATAACTGTCTGCAGCGCACTTTTAGATTCAATCTGTTCCTGCAGTAATCTTTTGGATACAGGTTTGCAGGTGTTATCATTATGGTTATAGCAAGACAATTCATAGTACTTGCGCAGTATATCCTGTTGTTTGGGATGTTTTTTTAACTCCTCCAACACAGTATCGGGGTGGGCTGCTTCCCATTTGCCTGAAATGCGTACAAAACACTCTGTTTTAGGTTTATATGCAGTTTGTCTTGATTCCGGCCTTAATCCACCCGGAAGAAGAACCTTCATAACATCGCCCGGAGCACAAAGATAGTATCTGGAGATCCATTCTATAAGCTTTAACTGATATGGCAGAACCATAGGTGTTTCACCATCTAATACGCTTATAATATCTTTTGTCTGGTACTCTGTGGGCTTGTTTTTATGGACCGATGCCACTATTCCTGTAAGATGTCTGCCCCTTCCAAAAGGTACATAGACACGCACCCCCGCTGTCACTGAAGATACCAGTTCTGCAGGAATACCGTATGTAAACAACTGTTGCAACGGTACGGGTAATATTATGTCGGCATACAATTCCATAGTGAAGCACAAAAGTAAAAAAAAGAGCCCACCCGAAGTGTATCGGGAGGGCCCAATTTTATCTTTTAATTCTAAATTAGAATGTATAAGTTACAGAGAACTGAAGAACTCTTGATTTGTAAGCCTCTTCTGCTGTATCTTTTGCCTTACCTGCAGCTTCTATTCTGTCCAGAATGCTGGCATTGTCGTTAGCGCCTGTTTCAACATTCTCATACAGAGTATAAGCACCGCTTGGAGTAAGAGGAATGTTGTAGTTTACAGCTGCCTGCAAGTGGTTGAACAGCTTAACACCAACACCTAAGTTCATGCTCCATACCATTCTGTTCATAGCAAACTCTTTAACATCTGCAAAACCTGACTGAAGGTTGTCACCCTTGATATCTTCCTGATAAAGTGTAGTCAGTTCACCAAGGTTGTAGTTCAACTGAGGACCGGCCTGAACAAATGCGCCCAGGAAATTACCCAAACCAAGAGTGTATTTCAAACTTACAGGAATAGCAATTGCCTGTTCTTTGATAGTCTCTTTTTCTGCTATTTCCATACCCTTCTGTGAATAGAGAATAGCTGCATCAACGCCTGCACCAATGATAGGAATCTGGAATTCCATCATAGGACCTACAAAGAAACCTGTATAGCTATCCTTGCTTACTACAGTCTCTTTATCTATAGCTGTTATATCATTGTTAACAGCGTTTACACCTGCACGGATACCCCATGAGAACTGTGCTGAAGCAGGAATGGTCATCAATAATGCCAAACCGCAAACTGCAAATAACTTTTTCATTGTCTTTAAATTTATAGTTTAATAAAATTCTGTCAAAATCTCCAGGCTAACATAAACTGTATAGTCTTGTATCTATCTACCATATTTGTCATAGTTTCAAAATCATCGATATTGTCTTTTACAACAGAATATGGGAAGTTGTAGTTCAAAATAGCATCTACCTTATTCAGGACTCTTACACCTACGCCAACATTGGCAGTAGTGTTAATTCTCTTTGATTCTATCTGTTCGCCTTCTACAAAGAACTCTTCCAAAGCACCAATGTTTACATTCCATTGTGGGCCAACCAAACCAAGGATACTGAAATGTTTTACACCAATGTTCAATGTAAGTGATACAGGCAACATCAGGTAATCATTCTTATAATTGTCGCCACCTTCTACCTTCATTCCAACGTGTGAATACATTGCTCCAAGATCCAGACCCAACAGACGTTTTCCCTGAAAACTTAAAGCCGGACCTACAAAGAAACCTGTGTAGCTGTTCTCTTCGCCTATGTTTGATGCGGTTATGTGGTTAATGTCATTGTCTGCCAATGTTAAACCTCCCTTAATGGTAAACCAAGCTCCGTTTTTGCCTTTTGTTTCTACTTCTTGGGCAAACAATGTACTGCTGCATATAGCTAACAGTCCAATGATAAATGCACATTTTTTAATATTCATACTATACAATAGCTATAAGTTAGTTAACTATTTGCAAAAGTATAACATTTTTTAATAAACAAACCACTTGGAAATAAAAATCTCCAAGTGGCCTTATAAATGATTTTATTGGAATAGTCAGCGTCTGACAGAAATTCTTTCGTTAGAAGATGCCGGTTGTTTGGCCGGTTTTGGCTCTTTAATCGGTTTTGGCTCTCTTTCTGTACGTTCGCGTTTTGCTTTTGGTTCGCTCTTTTCTTCTGTACCGGCAGTTTCTGCTTCTGTATCTACAGCCTCTTTATTATTACCCCACAAACTATTTTCAACATCGGTAAGCTGTTTTTCTATGCGTAACTGTTCCTGAACAAGTGCAGAATCGTTTTCGCAGTATTCAGCCAATGGTTGGTTACGCAGGTTCGATGTCTTGTAGATTGTTCCGTCGTACTTACGCATTAAAAAGTAATCGTCTAAAGAGAGATTTGAAGTGTTGTTGTAGCTGCTTGTCATAACCTGTGTCTGTACCAGATATGGGCTTATCTCATCATAATTCAGCCAGAACATAGGGTAGGGAGTAGGTTCGGTACCACCATCGGAATTCATTAACACAGGACAGATAGCTGTAACTCTGGTTGAATAGTTTGATGTACCCTGCTCTACATAGTTACTCTCCTTTATATAGTACTTGGTAACCAATATACTTGGAATATCTGCAGGCTGTACCACATATTTATTACCCTCCTTTTCATAGTAGATATAGAACTTGTCAAGCATATTTTCTACATCCAGAATATTATCCTTTGTGAATAGTTCGTTACCATCCAATCTGTATTCGTAAGCGGTAATTTTATTCTCCAGAATAAGATTAAAGATAAGAGTAAAGAAGTTCACTCTGTCACCTAATGGCTCTTCAGGATAGTATAATGCAGCATTCTTCTCTTTGGTCAAATCCAGTTCGCGATAGATATCACGTTTCCAGGTTAATTCCGTAGGAGTGGTGGAATTTGCAGAATACTGCAATCTGGCACGTTCCGAAAGAGTAACTGCAGAGCTATTCTTCTGGGTTTGCTGTTCCTGCTGTCTGCGTGGTGGCTGAGCACTTGCTGTTGCTACCAGCAGAGTAGTTATGATAAATGTTATAAATCTACGTTTCATATAGTTTCTCTTTTTAGTTCAAAATAACTTCTAACGATGTGTTAAGCTGACGCTCTATTCCGTCCGGTCCTACTGCTTTTACGCGCTGTATGTAGAAACGTTTGCCGCGTGTAAGACGTTGGAATCCGGATTTCTGTCTTTCTGAGAATTTTGCACCGTCAGAAAGTTCCGATACGGCATTACCCATATTGTCAAAGAATGTGGTTTCAAAACTCAACACCTTAAAACCTATATTCAGAAGACCATCGTCAATAGCTGCAACAATACCATCGGCAGACATCAGATTGCGTTTTGCCAAAGCTATACCGCCACCGCTGTAACGCTGAGTATTTCCATTTTCGTCCACATATTCTATGAATGGAGTAGGATCAGGTAGCTGACGTACACGGAATGTGTATTCGCCCATGCTCTGACGGCGTCCGTCCTGCTGTGCAGTCACTGCTATAACCACATCTTCGCCCACTTTTGTAGGTTTGGCTATAAAACCATTGCCATTTGCACGCAGAGTTCCGTTGCCGTTCTTTATAGAAGCCGATATCATATTGCTGGGAACACCAGGTACAGATATGCTTACAGGGTTATCGTAACCGGCGTACAGCACATTCATCATAGTGGCAGAAACTGTGGCAAGTGGAGATACTACACTGTAACTCTGAGAGAAATCTCTGCGTATAATTCCATTACCGGAATTCAATTCCATATAACCATTCAGTGTAAAATCGCCTGTACGATTACAAGGAATCTGGTACCAACCATCTTCCGATTCTATCTTTTCACCATCTATATATATACTTGGTTTTGCAGTAGAATCGACAGCTGCAAGAATAATTCTGGCAGAGAACTGATTGCCCTGAACTACATTCTGTGAAGTTGGAATAACGTATGCTTCAAGTGAGTTTACACGCAAATCGCCTACGTCGATATTCTTAACCAGTGTATGCAGCACTTCGCTTTCAGCATAACGAATGTCGTTCTGCAATTTGGTAAGCAGTGTAATAGCTGCTACTGCAGGCATATTTTCAAAGTTATACTCTTGCCAGTTTTTGTTCAGTGCACTGCTCTTGTCAGGCACCTCTGTACTGAAATTGTTGCTGATAATATCGCGCTGTACCGGATTGTCTATCATCTCCAGAATTCTGTCACGATAGCTGTTAATGGCATTGTACAAATCCTGTCCGCGACCCTTTGTAGGCGACAGCATTACCTGTGTAGCAGCCTCCAGGTCTTCTTTATTCTGCAGATTCTCCAAATCGGCCTTTTTACCATCGGCTTCGCGTGCTATCATCCACTTTAAATCTCCGGCAAAATTGTACAACGAATCGGACATGCTCTTTACGCTGAGAGCCTTGTTGTACCATTCTCCCACCTTTTCGTGGTTTATTGAATCGGATGCAGCAAATTCCTTATATACCGCTTCGTTCTGAACAGTAGCATTAGAGGTACTGCGCGAAAGGCTCTCTTCAACCAGTGTAAAGCCATTCAGTACATCCGATGAAATGTTCATGGCAAGCATAGCCAACAGGACGATATACATAAGGTTAATCATCCTTTGACGTGGCGATGGCGGCCTCTCTATCATCTTCTTTCTCATATCTGTTCTTTTGATCCGATATTCACTTTCATTGCCTCTACCATACGTGCATATACACGATTCAGCTCTTCAATCTGGAACACCATATTGCGAGTCTGTTCGCTGGCTCTGTCCATATTGTCCATCTGAGTGCTTGCAGAACGCAATTGCATCTGGTAGAATGTATTTATGCTGATAAGATTACGGGTAAGTGTCTCCAGTTCTTCGGCACTCTGTTCCATCTTTTCAGACTGCTTGCAGATACGCTCCATCTTTTCTGTAAGGTCCTTAACGCGCTCCAGATAGTTGGCAGTAACCAGTTCTACACCATCTACATTCAGGCTGCTTGCATTTGGTTCTACTCCCTGTACAGGTATAGAGTTTATGGCAGGTTGTTCCTGAATATTATTTAATACAGGTTGAACAGGCTGACCTTGTGTAATGATAATGTTGCCTCCGCGTATGGCAGGTGCAGATTCTGTATAATCATCATCTTCATCTTCCTGATAGGGAATAAATGGTTTTTCAAAACCGGAAATTATAAAAACCAATACCTCTGTACCCATACCTAAGAACAGCATAATATCTGCTCCGGCTATATGTGTCAGTTTGAACAACGCACCCAAAATAACTATGGCAGCGCCCCAACTGTACAGATAGTTCAATAAAACTCTTCCCTTTGCAGTATCTAAATAATCCTGGAACTTTTCAAAAACTCCCTTCTTCTTGTTATTATCCATAGTGATATATATTTTTTCTGTTTCTTACATTATTTTCTTCTTCCCGTAGCAGCCGCTGTACCTACCTGTGTGCGAACGCATCGGAACCCTATGTATGAACGCTGTTCGTTCTGATATTCGTATGTTCTCCACGAAGATTCAATAAACTTCTCCGGATCTTTCCATGAACCGCCGCGAATAGCTTTCTTCTTCATGGAATAAGGATCTTCCTGTGCTGCATTGTAGTAGAGCTCAGGATTCATGTCGTTCATTCTCAGAATACCTGCTTCTGTATAGGTGGTAGATGTCCATTCAGCCACATTTCCAGCCATATCGTACAGACCATTGGAATTTGGTTTGTATGAACCCACCTTTGTTGTTATCAAACTGCCATCTTCTGTATAGTTACCGCGTTCCGGCTTAAAGTTGGCATAGAAACAACCGTTCTCGTCTTTGGAATCTGCAGATTTCCAGGGATATATATTGTTTTCACGTCCGCGTGCAGCAAATTCCCATTCTGCTTCTGTTGGCAGGCGATATCTCTGTACGTATTGTGCCTGTGGGCCCAATCCGCTTAAAAGATAGCTGGTACGCCATGCGCAGAAGGCATTTGCCTGTTCCCAACTTACACCAACTACAGGATAATCGTTGTAGTTAGGGTGTGAAAAGTAGAGACGCATATATGTTTCGTTGTTGGAATTTGGAAAATCGTTTACCCAACAGGTTGTATCGGGAAATATATTTACAATATAGGTGTTTACAAAATCGTACAAACCGCTCAATTCACGGTTTATGGTCTCTCTTACTATTCTGCCTTCATCGTCTATATAAGCTGTATCTTTTGAAATCATAACAACCTGGTTTGTTACAGCCTGGTCAGTATTTCTGGTCCTGTCATTAGGATCCAACTGATTCTTGCGCAGAGCAGCCTGAGTGTAGTCAAACAGTTCATAACGGTAGTTCAGCTGCTTAACATCAAGCATCTTCTCTCCTGTAAAAGGATGGGTGTAGTACAAACTCTCTATGGCGCGTGCCTCATCTTCGTTTGGCTTCTTCCATGGAATAGGTTTTGCCCAGTTAAGATGCGGAGTAACAGGTTCTCCAAATTTGTCCTCTGTAATCATGTAAGATTCGTCACCACCGTATGCAGGATCTGCCAAACGAGTACGGATTATAGAGTCGCGTACCCAATGTACAAACTGGCGGTATTTGGCATTCGATACCTCCTTTTCATCCATCCAGAACGATTCTACAGATATCTCTCTGGCAGGTTGTGAAAGTCCCAGCAGACTATCGGCATTCTCCTGTCCCATTTGCAGAGATCCACGTTGTACCAATACCATACCGTATGGTGTAGGTTCACGCATTGCTGTGGCATTTATGCCGGTAACTTCACCGCCTATAGCAGTTGTTGCGTTGTTACTGCTTGTGCAAGATGTCAATGTGGCAAATATTGCCATACATCCTGCCATAATCAGTTTTCCTATTTTCATATCCTATATCAATAAATTCTTACTACAAGTATCTTACACTCTTATGGACGTTCTTACCTTTTTTAAAGAAATCTACATCCATTGAATAACTTACTACCAAATCGTGACTACCGTTAATTGCTCCTACTCCGCTTGTAAAGAGTTCGTAGGCATAACCAATGGTAACCTGCTTATACATACCACCTAACAAAACTGTTACCGATGTGCCGGGTGAATATGTCACTCCTCCAAAAAACCTTGACAATTCATATTCGTAGGTGCCTCGTAGCGTAATATCGGCTCTTGTATATTCGCCATCTGTGGCCACCTGAAAGCAAGGCTGCAAAGATAATAACGGATTATTTAATCGGATATTGCATCCACCTATAGAATAAAATGCAGGTTTTATATCCAAATAGGCTGCTCTGTCGCCCTCTTTGCTGTAATAAACACGCGGAGAATTAAGGTGTGTGGCAGATAATCCTAAGTAATAACCATTGTTGTAATAATACACTCCTGCTCCTATATCGGCACCGGAACCATCGGCTCCGGAATTTGGAAATGCGGGGTCGTTTTTATCTGTTATCTCAAGTTCGTCGTATTCAAAACCTTCGTTCATTACGCCCCCCTGAACACCCATATTCAACCAACCTTTGCCTAACTTTACTTTGTAGGCATAGTTTATAAGCAGACGTCTATGAGAAAAGAGACCTATGTTTTCGTTCATCAGAATAACAGCTCCCGAATGGCGTGCGCGGTCAAACGGAAGTACGGTATTTGCACCAAAATACATAGATCCGGGTGCATTGGTATAACCAAGCATCTGCATAGCGTATGAACCTGTTATGTTCAGTTTGCTATTTTTGTTCATAGCAGCCGGATTATACAGATTCTCTACAGCCCAATAGTGTGAAAAGTGTGCATCATACTGAGCATACAGATTTATTGAGACAAACAGCAGTGCTGCAAGAAAGTACTTTCTCTTTGTTGAATTCATACAAGAGAATAACGATAATGCTCTGTTTTTATTGTTTTTCCTGCATATTTTACCCCTTCATTATGTATTTACACCGCTGTTTTCACCCTTTTGCAGTAGCATTTTACGTTATTAAATCTGATTTTTTGCCCCCTTTCTTATTGCCTTTACGCTTTTGTTGTTTTTGCATTTTACATCAATGTGTAGTGTAAAATTTTATAAAACATTGTATATATAATACAACTTTATTACTTTTGCAAATTGCACGTGCGTACGCGAAAGCGCGCGTGATAAATAAGGATAATATTATGCTACAAATTATGAATAAAACTAACGTTTTTGGTGCAGTGCAAAACAGTGCATCAAGTTCATCCCGTATATCAAACTTCACAAAACGCTTTGCCGTACTCACCCTTCTCCTACTCACCTTTGTTTTAGGTGCCAGGGCGGCCGACTATGTATTCACTTATACGAATGGCAACAACACCTATTTTCTTGGGGAATCAACAACTCCGACAACGAGTTTCGTGCCCAATGCTAGTATCTATTCGGGGACATCGGGAAGCACGTTTAGGAATGCAAAGAATGTTTACATTCGATATAATGATGGGTTGGCTTTCAGTACGACTACAGGAACGAATCTCACGATTACCAATAATAATATCGCCTATGTTGAAGAAGGAAGGTGGGGCGATACATATTATTATCTGAACATGCGAAATGCAAATAATAGCAATCGACAATGGCGCATGTCTGATAGTAATAACAGTCGAGCAACTGCCTATACCGTCACCACTTCTTCGGTTATCAACAACCTTACAATTTCTGGTGATGCCACGATCAAAACGGTCGGTACCTACAACTATACGCATACCAATGCCACCTACTATGATACCTACAGTTTTAACAACAAGACATACTATAGCACCAATGCTTCTCAAGCGGCTACAACCACAGTACCGACCAACAATCTGCCCTCTATCAATGAAGGCTACACTTGGACAATTTCAAACAATAGTTACGCAACTGTAAACGCATCTACGGGTGCTATTACGGTAAATAGTTTGCCTGCAACCGAGACTGAGTTGACCTTAACATGTAGTGTCTCTAGAAATGGTGTAACAAAGACAGCCACAACAACAATAACCCTACAACAGTCAGGTAATACCCCGACCGCCATCTCTGCCAGCGACTTCTCATTGGCTGTAGCTACAGACGACGACATCAGTTATATTCTCACGGGAACAACCCCTATTTACGACAAGGTGGAGGCAACGAGTAGCAACACGGGAATCTTTACCGTAGTTACCACTCCCACAAGCGGAGGTAAAGTGACATTGCATCCTGTCGCTATGGGTAATGCTACTCTTACTCTTATTGCAAAAGCAAAAGACGGCACGACTAATGCATGTAGTACTACTGTCAATATCACCGTTGCAGAAAGGGTAAAAACTCCAACGATTGAGTATGAATCCAACGGAGCAAAAGCCTTGACAACTATAACCTGTGCTACCGAAGGCGCAACTATCTATTATACAATAGATGGCAGTGATCCTACCACGTCTTCGAACCTTTACGAAAACCCTTTTGAAGTAGACGAGAAGGTAACCGTAAAAGCTATGGCTGTAAAATCTGGGTACATCAACTCAAGTGTTGCTAGCCGTACGTATGAGACCTCTAGGCCTACAGGTGTAGATGGCGGAGTCGTCACGTTGAATGACCTCGAAGACCACAACTGGACTTACTATAGCGGTGTGGATAGAGCTGTTGATGGTGGAAACTATAACGACAATTATGTTGGCAAGCTCTATAGCCCTAATCCTCGCAATGTAAAGATTACGTATAACGCCAATGGAGGTGCAGTATCCATTGATGAGAGCGAGACATCATTTGTTTACTTCAAGACATTGGAGCAAGGCGCTACAGCAGGGCAATATCCCTATACGGTAATTTCTAACCCCTTCAGCAAGCGCCCCACAGGCAAGGGTTTCGGCGGTTGGAAGATTATTAGCGGTGGCGAATACATCAATGGCTACAATAATGGCAGTACGTTACCACTTGACCAAGAAATCACATTCGTCAACCTACCTTATCCAAGCACGAATTGTATTTCCGCAGAGATTGTGTTTGAGGCTACATGGGTGAATGCCAAAGTTACATATTTAGCAACGGTAAATAATAGCAACAACAATTATACCTTCAATATTACAAATGGCAGTTCTACTACCACATATGAAAATAATTTCTTAGTAATAAACAGGAACTATTCAGGCACATTGACCTTATCTCAGCCTGTGACCATTATGATGGTAGAGCCTAATGCTACAGGTGCTGATCCAGATTACAGGGATAATTATACGTTTACTGGGAATATTACCCCTAACAATGATGGTGTAACGAAGATAGAGTATGCGAAGTGGAATTCGCAGAATACATTAAACTGCAATAATCACAGTGTCACTATAGGTAGAGGTATGGTTACGACTTCACAGTGTGCTAATTATGTAACAGGTGTTAACAGTTCTACAAATAATTATGGATCACCGTCTTATAACGTAAATCTTAATTATCATCTTAAATTAGAGAGTGGTAAATTTACTGATGTTTCCTTTATTGCTGGAACAGAAGAAACAGCTGGTTATGTCAGGTGTAATGGTACTTCCAATCAGATAAAAGGCACACTGGGCAACGATTATGACCGTGCAAAAGAAGACAATACTAAACTTATAATATCAGACGAATTGTTCTTAGGTTATCAACCCACATACGGAAGCGGAAATCAAAATAATGCAACCTTTACATGCTGGGTGAAGAGTGGCAATCTATGTTCAGAAACAAATGTTACGAACACTACTTTTAATAATCAAGGTACTCCTAATGGGGGTTATTACGGTGATGCTAATCAGGTATTTTATGTCAGTTCGGGAGGTGCTCAAACGAACATTGGTAAACGTATGCTTTATGTGGAAGGTGGTATATTGTCAGGTATTGCCGGTGGTATTGATAGTAATAATCCTGCAAACAATGAATCTTTTTTCGTGAGAATGACAGGAGGTCAGGTTCGCGGCGTGGTTTATGGTTCTGGTGCATTTGCGGCATCTAGTGGTATTCGACGTATGATTTTCACAGGAGGTCAGATTAATGGATGGATTGCCGCAGGTTGTAATGGAACAGATCCGGGGCAATCAGGTGGTACGTTACCTTCTGATACATACATATATGTCGGTGGAAATACACATATTGGTAATGCTACGGATTTGACGCTTAATACATCATTAGATGGTAATGTGTTTGGTGCAGGCAGTGGTAATTCAGCACAGGCTACGACTGGGCAAGTAAATAACTCAAATGTTGTTATTGCTGATGATAGTTATATTAAAAATAATGTTTATGGTGGTGGTAACTATGGTTATTCTAATGCAATAGCCTCAGTTTATGTGACTGGAGGCGAAGTGGCAGGTTCTGTTTTTGGTGGCTCTAACCAGAAACAAGGTGTAGTTGTCAATGTCAATATGATAGGCGGACAAGTTGATAAGGGTGTTTATGGCGGAAGCAATGTTACTGGCACTATTTCAGAAAATGTCACCATGCAAATCAACGGAGGTCAGGTAGGTACATCATCTGCACCTGCCAATATCCACGGTGGTGGATATGGACAAGCCACTCGGGTTAGTGGTAATGTTGAGGTTACTCTCGGCACTGAAGGTCAAGCCACAGGCGGCGTTACCGTCTATGGCGATGTATATGGTGGCTCGGCACTGGGTACAGTAAATAGTGATGCGAATGATCACACCTACGTTACCATGTATAAAGGTACCATTAATGGTTCGCTTTATGGAGGTGGTCTTGGAAGTGCTTCCGTAGCGGCCAACGTAAATGGTCCGGTGAAAGTAGAGGTGCATGGCGGTAGCGTGAAGGCTACATCGGTAGCAGGTTCCGGTGGTGTATATGGTGCAAATAATATCAATGGCGCGCCACAACGCTCGGTAACTGTGGATATCTACGGCACAGATCCTGCTCCTGCAGAGGGGGAATATGCTCTCTATGCCGTCTATGGCGGAGGAAACCAAGCTGACTATCTTTACGGTAATGGTTATCCTACTGTAACTGTTCATGGTTGCGACAACAGCATAGAATATGTCTATGGTGGTGGTAATGCAGCAGCGGTAAAATCTACGAATGTGACCATCTGGGGTGGCAACGTCATTGGCAATGTGTTTGGTGGCGGACATGGCTATAAAGATGGCCCAGGAGCCAATGTAGAAGGAGATGTAAATCTAGCTATTAAGGGTGGCACCATTAAGAGAGTGTTTGGCGGAAGCAATAGTAAAGGTAATATCAGTGGTACCATAAACTTGGACATTAACAAGGATGGTGCTTGTGATATGCGCATTGGAGAGGTCTATGGCGGTGGTAACGAGGCTGATGGTAATGCCGGTGCGGTAACCATTGGCTGCACGGGAGCGCTTGTTGAAGGTGACGAAGGCCACGCAGCTCATCCTGAAAATATAGGTAAGATACTTGAAGGTATCGGTGCGGTGTATGGAGGCGCCAACAATGCGAATGTTACAAATGCCAGTGGCATAACACTGAATATCAACAGTGGTATGGTGGCCAATGTCTTTGGCGGTAATAATACCGGCGGAGGTATCAACGGAACCATAACGGTGAATGTAAATAAGAACGAAGAAACCTGCGGTTGGTATGTCGGCAACGTCTTTGGAGGCGGTAACCTCGCTCAATATAGCGGTGCCCCTGCAGTCAACATCCTCAACGGCGAAGTCAGCGGCAACGTCTATGGTGGTGGTAAGGGTGATGCCAATGACCACAGCAAGGGTCAAGTGACGGGTAATCCGACAGTGACTATTGGCGACAAATCTAATGCAGGCTATGAGGCTATTGTCAAGGGCGATGTCTACGGCGGTGGCGATGCTGGTAATGTGGTAGGAATACCTGTTGTGAATGTCGTGAACAAGTGCAACACCACTATTGGCAATGTCTATGGTGGTGGTAATGCAGCAGACGTGGAAGGTACTGATGTGAATATTGATGGTGGTACTATCACCGGCATGGTATTCGGTGGCGGTCATGGTGACAAGAATGCCGACCCACAGACTGAGGCCAATGTAAATGGTAATGTAAATCTTGATATTACCGGTGGTACTATAAATAAGGTATTCGGCGGTAGTAACAGTAAGGGTAATATAACCGGTACAATTGCTTTGAATATAGAAAAGGGTGATGAGTCTTGCGAATTGCATATTACGGAAGTTTATGGTGGTGGTAACGAAGCCGCAGGCAATGCCGGTGTGATAACAATTGGCTGTACCGGCTCAGAAATAGAAGGCATTGATGATGTTTATGGTGGTGCCAATGCTGCTGATATCAATAGTTATATCACACTGAATATTACTGGCGGTAAGATTAATCGCGTATTTGGTGGTAATAACGCCAGTGGTTCAATTAGTGGTGGTATTGTGGTTAATGTAAATTGGAACACTGAAAATCCTTGTGGAGTTAACTACTTGGGCAATGTGTATGGCGCAGGAAACCTCGCTCAATATGGAAGTGCTTCTAGCAACAAGGGCAATTATCCTGCTGTAAACATACTCAATGGAACTGTTTCTGGTCACGTCTTTGGTGGTGGCTTAGGTGAATCGGCCATCGTTTATGGTAATCCTCAAGTAACCATTGGTGACAATAATGCAAGCCATACGGCTATTGTAACTGGCGACGTTTATGGTGGTGGTGATGCAGCCAACGTTGTAGGAACTCCAGTGGTAAAAGTTGTGAATGATTGCAATACACAGATAGGCAACGTTTATGGTGGTGGTAATGCCGCTGATGTGAGCGCTACTAGTGTGACTATCGATGGCGGAAAAATCACTGGTATGGTGTTCGGTGGCGGACATGGTGATAAGGATGCCGAACCTCAGACCGAGGCCAATGTGAATGGTAATGTAAATGTACTTGTTACTGGTGGTACTATTAATAAGGTATTCGGCGGAAGTAACAGTAAGGGTAATATTGGTGGTGTCATCAACTTGATCATTGAAAAGGGTGATGAGTCTTGCGAATTGCATATTACAGAAGTTTATGGTGGTGGTAACGAAGCTGCTGGTAATGCAGGTACGATAAACATTGCTTGTACTGGTGGTGAAGGAGAAGGTATCGGTGATGTGTACGGCGGTGCAAATGCAGCTGATATTAATACACCCATCACATTGAATATCACTGGCGGAAATATCAAACGCGTGTTTGGTGGTAATAATACCAGCGGTTCTATTAATGGTGATATCCAAGTAAATGTAGATTGGTCTGGTACTTGTGGCGTTAATGCGCTGGGCAATGTCTATGGTGCAGGAAACCAAGCTGCATACTCAGGCAATACGGAGGTTAATATCTTGAACGGAACTGTTACAGGTAGCGTTTACGGTGGTGGCTTGGGTGCAACTGCTGTTGTTACTGGTACTACGAAAGTGAATATCGACGGCAGTGCCGATGGCCATAGCGTAATGGTGACCCAGAATGTATTGGGTGGCGGTGATGCTGCAGCTGTAACGGGATCAACCGATGTCAACATCATCAATGGTGCTGTCAGTGGTAGTGTCTTTGGTGGCGGTAATGCTGCCGGTGTATCGGAGAATGGTGTTGTGGACATCACTGGTGGTACGATTGCAAGCGGTGTCTATGGTGGTAGTAATGCCAGCGGCGCTGTGGGCAATACTATTGTGACTTTGACCAACGGTATTATTGGTACGGATGCAGCACATGCCAACGTGCATGGTGGCGGTTATGGACAGGAGACAGGCGTTTTAGGCAATGTTGACATCTTAATCGGCGAATCAAATCAAACAGAAGGTGGTGTTGAAATTTATGGTGATGTATATGGTGGATCTGCATTGGGTACAGTTAATGGTACATCTGCAAATGATACTTATCACACTAATGTAACCCTTAATAAGGGAACTATATATGGTTCACTATATGGTGGTGCATTGGGTAGTGACGAAGTTGCAGCCAACGTATATGCCCCTGTAACTGTGACTGTCAATGGTGGTAGTGTTAAGAAAACCGCTGAGGAAGGTTCAGGTGGTGTGTATGGTGCAAATAATATTAATGGTGCTCCACAGCATTCAGTTATTGTAAATATAAATGCTACAGATCCGGCTCCTGCTGAAGGACAGTATGCACTATATGCGGTTTATGGAGGTGGTAATAAGGCTGCTTATACATACGGAAAAGGTTATCCAAAGGTGACAATTTATAAATGTGACAATAGTATCGAATACGTGTATGGTGGTGGTAATGCAGCTGCTGTGAATGGTACTAATGTAACAGTCTGGGGTGGAAACACTATAGGCTATGTATTTGGCGGTGGTCATGGTTATAAGGAAAATAGCATTGGTGCTGACGTTAATGGCGATGTACTTGTTAATATACATGGTGGTACTATAGATAAGGTGTTTGGTGGAAGTAACAGCATGGGTAATATAACAGGAAACATCTCTTTGAATATCACTAAGGAGGGAGAATGTGAAATGCACATTGCTGAAGTCTATGGCGGTGGTAACGAAGCCGCAGGTAATGCAGGTACGATAACCATTGGCTGTACAGGTGGTGACGGTGAAGGAATTGGCGATGTTTATGGTGGTGCCAATGCTGCCGATATTAATAGCGGTATTACACTGAATATCACTGGCGGAAATATCTCACGCGTATTTGGTGGTAATAACGCCAGCGGAAATGTAAGTGGAGATATTGTAGTAAATGTTGACTGGACAGGTACTTGCGGTGTCAACGCCTTAGGTAATGTTTATGGTGCAGGTAACTTGGCACCTTATTCGGGAAAAACTGCAGTTAACATTCTGAATGGAACTGTTACAGGTAGTGTCTTTGGTGGTGGTTTAGGAGATAAAGCTATTGTTACCGGAACTACATTAGTTAATATTAACCAGGAATCAGGAGGCACTGTTGTCGTGAGCCAGAACGTATTTGGTGGTGGCGATGCTGCTGAAGTGACAGGCTCTACTGACGTGAACATTATTGCTGGAGCAGTTGCTGGAAGCGTATTTGGTGGTGGTAATGCTGCCGGTGTATCGGAGAATGGTGTTGTGGATATAACTGGTGGAACCATCGCAAGCGGTGTCTATGGCGGTAGTAATGCCAGCGGTGCTGTAGGTAACACCACTGTAACTTTGACCAATGGTACTATCGGTACGGATGCTGCACATGCCAATGTGCATGGTGGCGGTTATGGTAAGGATACACAAGTGTCTGGTAACGTAGCTGTCAATATCCAAGGAGGCACCGTTTACGGTGATGTATATGGTGGCTCGGCATTGGGTACGGTAAATACAAACACTTCCAACACAACAGTCGTGAATCTGACGGGTGGTATTATTCATGGCGATGCCTACGGCGGTGGTCTTGGCGATAGCGAAACAGAAGCAGATGTCAATGGTAATGTTACCGTGACGCTTGATGGAACAGCTTTTGTTCTGGCAACAACTACTGACGACAAAGGCAATGTAATCCCGACCTCGGGCCGCGTGTTCGGATGCAACAACATAAACGGTTCGCCCAAGGGAACGGTGCTGGTTCAGGTGCTCAACACAGTGGCACGCGACGGAGAGGGCAATATAAAGGCAAAGCCGAACAAGAATAGTGGCGTTTACGAGCTGAATGCAGTATATGGTGGTGGTAACTTAGCTGCATATAATCCAACAGATCAATTTGCTGAAGGTCAATTCTCATCATATAAAATAGATGTCAATACTGCTGCCGCTCATGATAATACAGACAAACCTGTCCAGGTGGTTATTGATGCTTGTGACGAAGCAAGCATTGAGTATGTTTATGGTGGCGGTAATGCTGCTCCAACCCCAGCAACCGATGTGATTGTTTTAGGTAGTTATGAGATAGGCAATGTATTTGGTGGTGGTAATGGTAAAGACAAATATAAACTGGACGGAGGCAGCACATGGTATGATAATCCCGGTGCCGACGTAGGTATTATAGATGCTGTGGCATACCAACAGAATACAGCTAATGGTAAGTATGGAACCGGTATGTCTAAAGCCAGTGTGTTAGGTGGTACTGTTCATAATCTGTTTGGTGCCAGCAATACCAAAGGAAATGTGGTAACGGAATCACTTGCTTATGTTGATAATGCCGGTACCTGTCCGCTTAATGTTGGTGGCATCTATGGCGGTGGTAACGAAGCCTATATGGATGGTGATTCAAAAATAGAGTTAGGTTGTATTGAGGCTCTGGAAGAGATCTATGGTGGAGCACGCAATGCCGATGTAAAGGGTGATATTAATCTTACTATCTCCAGTGGCCATTTTGACCGCGTGTTTGGTGGTAATAATATAGGTGGTACAATTAATGGTTCTATTACAGTGACTATTGAAGAGACCGGCTGTAATCCTATTACTATTGGTGAACTCTATGGTTGTGGTAACCAAGCACCTTATACTACTCCGGAAGGTGAGGACGATCCTATTATCAACTTGATATCGTTCACCAGTATTGGTAATGTGTTTGGTGGTGGATTTGGTGAAAATGCTGTAGTGAAAGGTAATCCTACCGTAAACATCGACGTTAAAGAGGGTGATAATAGAGAAAGAGATTGGGCTTATAATGGACAAACCATTACTTTTAGCGACGGTAGTAAAGTAACCTTACCCGTTCATGAAAAGGGAAAGATTGGTGTGATTGGAACTGTTTACGGTGGTGGTAATGCTGCTGCAGTAAAAGGTAACACTACTGTGAAGATGGAAAACGGTATTGTAGAAAATACTGTCTTTGGTGGTGGTAACGCTGCAGATGTAGAGGGTGATACATCGGTAACTATACTGGATGGAACTATAGGTGGAAATGTTTATGGTGGTGGTAATCAAGGAAAAGTTACCGGTGCAACTAAAGTTCAGATAGGTCAGCAACCCACTCCTTAATATATAAATAAGGTGGTAAACGGCATTACTATGTAAATTGTTGAAATAAAATGCGCAAAGATTTTGGTTATGTTGAAAAAATATCTAATTTTGCGCCGCTTATTCTCAAACGAAAAAGAAGTTAAAACAAAATAATTAAAGAACTAAAATGATCATTGTTCCAGTAAAAGAGGGTGAAAACATTGAACGCGCTCTCAAAAAATTTAAAAGAAAGTACGAAAAGACAGGTGTTGTTAAAGAACTAAGACGTCGTCAGCAGTTTGATAAACCATCAGAACTGAAGCGTCTCAAGATGGAACACGCTATCTACGTACAGAAACTCCAGCAGACAGAAGAGTAAAAAAATACTCGCAAAGTTTGCATTTTGGGATTTCTTTTCCTATATTCGCTACTGAATCATTCAGTGGCGAATTGTTTTTTATGTACATAGAGCAGTTTACAGATTATTTAAGGTTGGAGCGGAATTATTCAGAAAGGACAATCTCCGGCTACAAACAAGATTTAGTGCTCTTTGAATTATTTATAAAGGGTGTTGACAGTACGTTGGAACTTGATACAGTTCATAGGGATGTAATACGAATGTGGGTAATCTCTATGATGGAAAATGGTGAAGCTGCAACAACTGTTAACCGTAAACTGAGTACTTTAAGAACGTTCTACAAGTTTTTAACAGCACGGGGAATTGTAGAACAGACACCGGTAAAAAACATTAAAGGTCCTAAAGTAAGCAAACCTCTGCCTCAGTTTGTACGTGATAGTGAAATGAAAGCTATTCTTGATAGTACAGAATCAGATGCAGACTTTGTATCTGTAAGAAACAGATGTATTTTGGCTCTTTTTTATGAAACCGGTATTCGTTTGGCAGAATTGATATCACTTAACAACGATGATATAGATTTTGGCAACGGCACATTGAAAGTAACGGGTAAGCGTGATAAGCAACGCATTATTCCTTTTGCCAATAGATTGGCTGATCAATTAAAGGATTATATGGAGTTGCGTGATGCAGAATTTGATGTTAAAGACAGTGATGCGCTCTTCTTAAATATAAAAGGTGGTAGAATTCCCAGACATCAGGTTTATCATTTGGTAAAAGATGCTTTGAAGGAAAGTAATGTTGAAAAGAAGAGTCCGCACGTTTTAAGACATACGTTTGCTACATCAATGCTGAATAACGATGCCGAACTTGGTGCAGTAAAGGAACTGTTGGGACATAATAGTTTGGCTACAACAGAAGTGTATGTACATATTACATTTCAGGAACTGAAGGAAATTTATAAACAAGCTCATCCAAGAGCCTAAAAATTGAGGTATTATGGAGACTAGAATTCAGGCTTTGCATTTCAATGCAACAGAACAGCTTCAGGCGTTCATTGAGAAGAAGTGTGCAAAATTGGAAAAAATGCACGAGTTGATTAAAAGAGTAGATGTAGTCCTAAAGGTAGTAAAGCCGGAGACTGCTATGAATAAGCAGGCATCCATTACAGCAGTGATTCCGAATGGTGATATTTTTGCGGAAAAAATATGCGATACATTCGAACAAGCAGTGGATGAATGTCTGGATGCAGTGGCTAAACAGCTACAAAAATTAAAAGAAAAGCAGCGAGACAAATAAAAAAGTGCAAAAAGTTTTGCAGAAAAGAAAAATAGGTCTATCTTTGCACCCGCTCCGCTAAACATGCGGGTGCATTTGCCTCTTTAGCTCAGTTGGCCAGAGCACGTGATTTGTAATCTCGGGGTCGTTGGTTCGAATCCGACAAGAGGCTCGAATAAGGGGT
>JAFYMP010000044.1 GCA_017556585.1 Bacteroidaceae bacterium | reverse complement strand
GGTTCTTCCCGCCACAGTCTCAATGTCATAGAGATAGGTCTTGGGGGCGGCTTTCACCTGCAACTTGGCATCCTTGGACACCACAGGCTTGGGCACATCTGCCACGGCAAAGAAGGGGTTCGAATTGCGGCCCACCGCCACGGTCAAGCCCGCAAGCGGTGTTTGGGTGCGCAGACGGAGGTTACCGCCAAGGGTGCTTCGAATGCGGATTTCCTCAAGTTCTCCATCCTCCCAACTCATCTTCTCAATGACGAATCCTCCGCGGGCACAGAGTCCGCCCACCTCTCCGTCATCCCACCGCTTGGGCAGTGCGGGCAGCAGGTGCACCGCACCGTCGTGGCTCTGCATCAGCATCTCGGCAATTCCTGCCGTGCAACCGAAGTTGCCGTCAATTTGGAAAGGCGGATGCGCGTCGAAGAGGTTGGGATAGGTTCCGCCACTGCCACCCTGCGAGGGCCTGAGCTGTTCGGTGATGAGCTTATAGGCACGGTCGCCGTCGAGCAGTCGCGCCCACAGGCACACCTTCCAACCCATGCTCCATCCCGTGGCAGGGTCGCCACGATAGTTTAAGGAGTTGCGCACACCCTCGAAAATCTCGGGCGTGGTGAAGGGTGAAACAAGACTGCCGGGGAAAAGCCCCCACAGATGAGAGACGTGGCGGTGATGGTCGTCCGTGCGGTCCCAATCCTCCTTCCATTCCTGTAGCTGTCCGTGGCGTCCAATCTGCATGGGCGCCATCTTGGAGCGTGCTTCAGCCACCTCGCGGACAAAGCTCTTGTCAAGGGCGAGCACATCGGCAGCCTGCATCACGTTGGTGAAGAGTTCATAGACCATTTGGTTGTCCATGGTAATGCCGTCAGCCACATACAGTCCTTGATAGGCGTTCTCGGGACTTGTGCCCACGGGCACCACAAGCCATCCGTGCTTGGGTTCGGGCACCATGATGTCGAGGAAGAACTCGGCAGCGCCCTTCATGACAGGATAGACACGGGAGAGATAGCCGGCATCGCCGGTATAGAGATAGTGCCACCACAGGTGTTGGCAGAACCATGCGCCGCCCGTGGGCCACATGCCCCAAGGTCCGTCCACAGGAGCGGTGGCACGCCAAATGTCGGTGTTGTGGTGCAGGCACCATCCGCGTGCGCCATACATCACACGGGCGGTCTCGCCACCGGTCTGCGCCACCTCACATGCCATGCGGATGAAGGGCTCGTGCAGTTCGCTCAGATGGGTCACCTCGGCGGGCCAATAGTTCATCTCGGCATTGATGTTGGTGGTGTACTTGCTGCCCCAAGGAGGCGTTATGTGTTCGTTCCAAATGCCCTGAAGATTGGCAGCCTGACCACCGGGCTGCGAACAGGAGATGAGCAGATAGCGTCCGAATTGGAAATAGAGTTCCACAAGCTGCGGGTCATCACCGGTGGCAAACTGTTCCACGCGCTTGTCTGTGGTAAGATTCATGGCGGGTGTAGTGCCCAAGTCGAGGCTCACACGATTGAAATAGTGCTGATACTTCTCGGAATGTGCCTTCAGAAGCTTGGCATATTTCTTGCCGTGGGCGGCATCGAGGGCAGCAAAAGCACGCTTGTCGGCATCGCCACTGATGTCCTTATAGTTGACAAAATTGGTGCCAATGGAGACGAAGAGCGTAACGGCAGAGGCTCCGCTCACACGCAGTCCGTCGTTGCCTGCCACCACCTCTCCACCGTCCGTCTCGGCACGGAGCACAGTTGTGAACTTTAGCTTGCCACCGGGCAGATTGTCCTTTCCGCCCGAAGCACCGCGCATCACAAGCGCCCCGTTCTCGGCAGCAACCTGAGCCTTCAGGGGCGAGGACAGGTTAGCCGTAAAAGCAAGCGCACCCTTCTTGGATGCGGTGAGGCGTACCACCACCACATCGTCGGCAAAACTTGCGAAGACCTCGCGCTTATAGGTTACGCCGTCCACGTCATATTGTGTGGTGGTGACGGCATCGGCAATGTTCAGCTCGCGGCGGTAGGCGGTGAAGCGCTCGTGGCCGGGAAAAGTCAGATTCAAGTCCCCCACGGGCTGATAGCTCATACATTGGTTGGTGTTGCTGATGGCCCGTGCGCCTGTCATGTTCTGCGCCTCGCGATACTTGCCGGCGAAAATCAGTTCCCTAATTTTGGGCATAGCCTCAAGCGCGTCGGGGCGGGCATTGCTGTTGGGATGACCCGTCCACACGGTTTCTTCGTTCAATTGGATACGCTCGGCACCCGGGTTGCCAAACACCATGGCGCCCAAACGTCCGTTACCCACCGGCAGGGCTTCCACCCACTGCTGCGCCGGCTTGTCATACCACAACTTCAGACGCTCAGCGTCCGTCTTGCCGAACACCACCATGGCGAGGGCAAGGAATAAGCTAAAAATTATGTTTCGTTTCATTGTTTTTTATAGAGCTTAGGTGCTTAAAACTCACTGCTCATGGCTCATGACTCATCACTCTTTTGCATTTTGGCTACGCCGAAATGCGGCGTCGCTCGGCATAGCATTCAAGCAAGTTTGATGCTCTGCACTCACTCCTTTGCATTTTGCATTTTGCATCAATCATTCTACCGCAAGGGCAGCAAAGCCCATACGCTTATCACCCTCCTCAACCATACGCACAGCACGGAGCGACACGTAACGGGCAATGACGGGAGAGAAATAGACCGATTGCAAGATGGGGTTGTTGCGGATGTTGCTGAATTCGCCTTCCTTCACCACTGTGAGGGCGGCAGGGTCGGTGCCCACGGCAATCTCGTAGTGGGAAATCAGTCCCTGTGCAGGTTCGCCTTGGTCGGGCAGGTAATGCAGGGCACGGATGGTCTTCTCGCCGCCGAGGTCGAGGACAACACGGTCGCCGTCCATGAAACAGGTGGTGGAAGCATCCTTGTCCGTTGCCTTCAACGCCTCTTCCTCGCTTACGTCCATGAGGGTGAAGGGATAACTGCGGAGGTCTTCCACACGACTGCTGAATGCCACGTCTGCCGTTTCTCCCGCGTAATATGCCTCAATGTTGTTGATGGTAGGACAGGCACGCGAATCGGTGATACTTACGCGCAGCTTGGCAGTCTCCACGGTCTCGAAACGCAACAGTCGCTTATAGCCGATGGTGGTGGTTTCCTCGTTCAGCTTGACGGGCAGCCAAGCGCCGTCCTTGTCATATTCCACGGTGAAGGACTTCACACGTTGTCCCAAGGGGATGTACTCCTGCAACATCATGCGGTTCACCTTTGTGGCTTGCGGCAGGCTGAACTCAATGGTAGCGGTCAGCACGCTGTCGTGGGCAGCCCAATAGGTGTCGTACTTGCCGTCGGTGATCGCCTTGGCACGGAATCGTCCGCCACGTTCGTCGCTGACGGTGGGGACAATCCTCTTCAACAGGTTGTCCGCCAACTGCTTATCTATGTTCTTGCGGAAGTTGACGGCGTTGGCACTGTCAATGGAATGTACAAGTCCGTTGCGGTCCACTGGGAAGTTGAGCAGCAAGGTGGCGTTGTGACCCACGGAACGGTAGTAGAGGTCGGTGAGTTGGTCCACCGTCTTCACATGACCGTCCTGTTCGGGATGATAGAACCAACCCGGTCGGATGCTGACGTCACATTCGGCTGGCACCCATTGGTTACCATCGGCATGACCGTATTGTAGGATATAGTGCTTGCTGTAACCGGGATAGACCTCACCGGCACGGAGGAACGACCAATTGGTGGCACCGGCAAAGCCGCGCTCGTTGCCCACCCAACGACAACCGGGACCGCCATCGGAGAAGATGATTGCCTGTGGCTGCAGTTCGTCCAACATCTCGTAAATCTTGGGATAGTTATAATAGTGCTTGCGGTCAATGGTGCGGCTGTCCTTGGCTCCGCCATACCACCCGTCGCCACCGTTGGCTCCGTCGAACCAAACCTCGAAGACTTCGCCATAGTTGGTCATCAGTTCGTGCAGCTGTGCATGAAAATAGTCCACATAGGCCGGTGTGGCATATTCGGCGTGGTTGCGGTCCCACGGACTCAGGTAGACTGCAAACTTGATGCCATACTTCTTACAGGCTGCCGCCAATTCGCCCACCACATCGCCCTTGCCGTCCTTGTAGGGCGAGTTGCGGATGCAGTATTCCGTAAGCTGTGTGGGCCACAGGCAGAAACCGTCATGATGCTTGGCGGTAAAGATTACGCCCTTCATACCGGCTGCCACAAAGGTCTGCACCCACTGTTCACAGTCCAACTTGGCGGGGTTGAACGTGGAAGGGTCGGTGTCGCCATAACCCCACTCGCGGTCGTTGAAGGTGTTCAGTCCGAAATGCACGAAGGCATAGGTCTCCATCTTCTGCCACTCCACTTGTTTCGGTTCGGGAATGGGAAGAATGGCTTCGGGAGCCTTCACCGCAGGCTCGCATGCCGCAAGAAGCGCTGTGGCCGCGGCAAGGAATAGATGTCTTTTCTTCATAAAATGCATATATTTTTCAGTGTTTATTTATTTATTCGGAGTGGGTATGCGTTGTCATTCCACCACATACCATGTGTAACCGCCCGCAGGGATGGTGACAGTGATACGAACGCTGTGGTCAGCATCCAAACGGTAGGTCTTGGAGCGTCCCTCCTGTTCCCTGATGCGCGCCTTGCCCTGCAAGCCGGTATAGTAGAGCGGCAGGGTGACGTGGCGCACCATTTCCTTGTCAGTGGGGTTATAGAACATGGCAAGCGCCTTCTGCTTCAGCGTGGGATTGACGTGCATGATGCCGTCCCAATCTCGTGCGTCGGGCTTGCGCAGGTGGATGATGTCGCTGTTGAGAATGTCGCGGTAACGCTTGTACCATGATATTATTTCCACCACGGCCGCCTTGGTCTCTTCCGTGTCATAAAGCCGCGGACCGCGGTAGCAGGCTTGTACGCCGGCGCCATAGTTTTGGAACATCAGCGTCTTGTATTCATAGAGGTGCTCGGAGAGTGGCTCAAGTGTGGCGGCCGCACCGCCTCCGTGATACTGTACCAAGGGGACAAAACTCCACAACGAGGACGGCAGGCGTTCCCATGTACAGTCGTAGTTGAGCTGACGGGTATGAATGAGCTGACGGTCTCGCGGGAGGGACCAATTCACCTCTCTGTAACCAATGCCCACCTTGGAGGTGCCGTTTAGGAAATAGTAGTCGGGCACATTCATGTAAATGCCCTGCTCGCACATCCACTTATACAACTCGGAAACCTTGTAGAACTGATTCCACTGGGAGTCTGCAAGTCCGCGGTGATGCGTGTGTACGGTGGAGGCACAAGGGTCTCCGGGATAAGAGCCGTCGTGCTCGAAGCACATCATGCCCGTCTTCTCAAAGAAGGTCTTTATCTTGTGGAAATAGTCGTATCCCCAATCGCTACACAGGCAGGGCGAACTGCCGAACGTCATGCCGCCCCGCTTGCCGGTCTTGGGATTGATGACGTCCACTTCGTCACTTATCCAACGGCTCGCCAAAAGGGAATAGCATCCCATCTCAATGCCCTTGGAACGGGCATAGTCCACAAACTCGCGGTACTTGGCTATGTTGGATTCAGAAATATCTTCGGCATTCAGTCCCGAACCGAAACTGAGGATTATCATCTCGTATCCGCACTCGGCACATTGGTCCACGGCACGTCGCACCACGGCTGGGTCGGTGGATGTAAGGTGCAGGAAGATTGGATTCTCCGAGGTCCAAGGCGCAATTGCGAGTTGGAACCTACGGGTGAACAGTCCCTTTCGTTCGCGGTCATAGCTGTCAAAGGGCACCTCGTAGACGCTGAAGGAACGGAACGTCTGTCCAGCCCCAATGCGTTGGTCGGGGCCTAACGGTGGCGCCACCTCCATGATGCAAGGCGTCATCATGGGATAATTGCGTTGCGATGTATAGGCAGGGTCCACCACCCACTTTTCCGTCACGTCCGTTTCTTTCTCGGTAAAGCCTCCGCCGGCATGGAAATCACTTTCTACGTGGATGTTGGGCAACAGGAACTTGTTGGGATTTGCGCCCACGGGCGATTCGGGTTCGGCAAACGCCAAACGTTCGAGTTTGAACGAAGTTACGTTTATGGGAAAGGCGGAACGGTTCACAATTTCCATGCGCTTCCGTATGACCGGAATATGGTCGTACACGGAGAAATACAGTTTCACCGCCACATCGCTCATCGCCTTGTCGCCACGAAGTGTGAAGATCAACTCGCTACCCGTAGCCGACTCCTTGTTCAGCGCCCAACGGCGGCGCGCCCATTTGATTTCCTCCCGTATAGGCACCACCTCAAAGTCCTCCACCATGAACGACTCCGGAACGGTGATGAGTCCGTCCAGCCACTCTTCCTTGATATAACCCCGTTCGGGCTGACCGTTAAGTCCGCCAATGGCATATTCCTTCCCGTCAATGCAAATGGTTCCTTCTCCGCTCACGGCACGCAGCATACTCTCTCCCGTCATGCGGTTCACATAATCCGTTGTGGCAAGGTTGGGAAAGATGCGGAACGTGCGAGACACCATGGCATTTGCTGCCACAATGCTTTTCCCGTCTGCCGAAACGTAGATTCCCGCCTCTGACTTCTCGGGCGATAGGAGCCAATCAAACGGTGTCTTGTCCGAAGCAACAGCCTTGAACACGGGCAGTTCCTTCATCTTGCGCATGAGGCGGTCTGCCGTCTCTTCTCTCATCTCTGGGCCTTTGTCAAGCGCTCCTGCATCGGTCGCTCGAGGAGCCTTGGCGGTATATTCTATCTCGGGTGAAATCCACAACGCGTTGTCTCCGCTCGGGCCATCCTCCGTGGGCAGGGCATACATTTCCAATAACGAAATACCCTTCAGATCCACATCCACATGAACGGGACTTTCACCACCTCTGACCACACCGCTGTTGAAAAGTTCTTTGCCGTCGCCTTTCACCACAAAGCATACCGATCCTCTTTCAATCTTGCCGTTTCTCCCCACCAAACCCGCAAACTGTTTTTCGTCGCCGTTTCGTTTCCAAAGGATTTTGGCTCCGTCCACTAAAGGAGATACTGCCAAACTCCCGTCCTCGGGATTCGTTCCACAATCGGCCACACCTACATTGGCCCTGAACCGCAGGGCATCCTTCTCGAGAAGAATCTTCAGTACGCTCTTGGCGTGTGTTCCTATGACATCTTTGTACGTTATGCCGTTGATTTGGGGCGCTTCCGCCGTAACAGACTTACCAATAAATGCCACACCATATTCCTGTTTCATCTTGGTCAAGTCCAAATCCGACACCTTGGCTTTCTGCTGTGCGGACACCGTCAAAGCGGACATCAAGACAAATGCGAGGGAAAAACGTTTCATCTTTTTCTTTGATTCTAAGTATTTACTGACAAAGATACGAATAATTCGCATAAAAAAGGGCAGTAAATCAGCAAATAATGCATTACATCATCAAAAACTCATTACATCTTTATTCATAAATCTTGATGTTTTCATAGTAGCCAAATTCCTTGATTGAGCAAAGAGCTTGGCTACTTTTTAAGTTATAATCCCCTTTTATAGTTATAAATAGTCATAATTAGTCGTATTTCAGTCATAATTTTAGATTACGACTTCAAGAACCAAGTTCGACCTTCAGGAACGATTAATCCGTTTTCTTTCATCTCTGAAAGAATGTTGCCCAACATTCGTTCTTGTTGCTCATGTGTCTTATTTTGCGGCAGGACTTCCTTCAAATAATTGAATATGGCATCACGTTTTGCTCCTGTTGTACCTGCGTTTTGCAAATACTGCAAAATCATTTGCTGAATTTTTGATTTCTCAAGCCCTTTGTTACGTGTATATTCAGGTAATTGGCAAATCGCTAACAGACAACATTCTTTCCCTGTTTCGCACTCACTTTCGTTTCTTTCTTGTATCTTTGCTGAACATAAAAGCGATGAAATATTATAATAATACGTGTCAATTTGTAGAACGAAACTTAAAATGAAAAACTTATTAGCGTTATTAATTTGTTGTTTTATAATGTCTTCCTGTAGTTATAGACATGACTCGTTTGATATTAATAATTCATATTATGATAGTTTTCCTATAGATACTGAGATGACTCCAGATTTGGTCATTTCTCCTGAATTATCAGGTTTGTTCTTAGGAATGGCAGAATATGATGGTATGCTATTTCTTTTGACAAATAAAATGCCTAATGGACCAATTCAAGTATATAAGGGTAAGAATGGTGAATATGTCGGTAGAATAGGCTCTATTGGACGTGGACCAAATGAATTATTAATCCCCAGTTTTACAGGTCCATCACAGAATGGTAAGCAATTAATTGTAGATCCATCTGCTAAGATTACAGCTCTTTGTGATTTAAAAGAATCGATGGAAAAGGGATTGTTATGTTATGATACAATATTTAATCGTAATGATGAGTTTATGTATTATTTCAATAATGATGAAAAGACGTTATCATTGTCGGATAATGTTTTCACCTTAAAGGATATTACAACGTATATGATTGATACCTTGTTCCGTTATGAAGATGTTTATTCAAAGCTATATAGATATGTACCTATTGTGAATTTTGGTCTTAATAAAATTGTTCTTGCAATGAGGCATAAAAATATACTTTGTTGCTATGATTGGAGTCAGGATTCTAAATTCTCTGTAAGTATGATGTATAAGCACATTGATAATAATAGATTGATAGAAATTGAAGATAATTACATATACCCTAAATATGAATACTATCTTGATATAACTGCCGATTCTTCTTATATTTATGCATTATTTGCTTATAATGAGTGGAATATAGAAGAAACGGTGCCTATTAATTATGTACATATATTTGATTGGAATTTGTCTCCGATAATGTCGGTGACGATTCAAGAGAATTTGCATACATTATTACTGAGTTCCGATGGTGAAAATTTATACGGATATGGTTATGATAACAAGGTTTATGTATATAATAATCCTATAATTAAATATAATGAAAATATTAACGGGTTGTCTAAATAAGTTAGTATGTGTTGTTTTTATTGTGTGTATAGTTAGTAGTTGTGTTGATTCTCGAACATTCGAATATTATAGACAAAAACGGTGTCATGTTTATAAACACCATTGAATTCCTGCTAGATAAAGAACAAATTTTTATTACTTTTTATTGCAATCGGGGCAGATGCCCTTGATAACGTAGTTTATCTCCTGTATTGCAAATCCATCGGGAACAGACGGGGTAGGTATGGGACTTGTTTTCAGACAGTATGTTTTGTGGCATATTCTGCAATGAAAATGTGCGTGTCTGCTATCATCGCTATCGGAAACCAATGGTGTGAGTTCGTATTTTGTACTGTCGCAACCATCGTCAATAGCATGTATAAGTCCATGTTCTCTAAAAAGAGCCAGGGCTCTGAATATGTTTGATTTGTCTATTGTTTCCAGTTTGTCATACAGGTCTGTTATGGATAGAGGTCTGTTGCTGTCAACAAGGACTTTCATCACTCTTATTCTGTTTGCAGTTATATTAAGCCCGCCTTTTTTCAATATCTCCTCTGCTCTCTTCATTACTCTCTTGAATTAACTTGGATATTGCAAAGGTAGAATAATTCAGAAAATAATTTCTTTCTACTTGTTATCATTCTTAAAAAAAAGTTTGAAAATTCTATTGTATGTACTACTTTTGCTCTCCCTAAAATATCAATTTTAAATAGATGACTACAACAGCAATTGTCTCAGCCATTCTTACGCTGATAGCAGGTATCGGTATCTTTTTGATAGCCTGCGAAATGATGAGTACAAATCTTGAATCAATTAGTAGTAACAAACTTAAATCACTCTTTTCTAAGGCATCAAGCAGTAAGATGCTTGGAGTAGGTATAGGAACAGTGGGAACGGCGGCTATTCAAAGTTCCGGTGCTACCACTGTAATGGTTATAGGTTTTGTTAATGCCGGTATTATGTCGCTTTCACAGGCTGCAACCATTATTTATGGCGCAAATATTGGTACTACAGTTACTGCCCAGATTGTCGCATTGGGTATGTTTGGAGGAGATTCTATCTCTACAACAGTGCTCTTCTCTGCATTGGCAGGTGTAGGCGCATTTATGTCTTTATTCTCTAAAAAAGATATACTGAGAAAATGGGGCGGTATTTTAGCCGGTTTCGGTATGCTTTTTGTGGGCTTGGATATGATGAGCAACTCAATGGAGAATTTTGCTCGTTTGGATGCTGTAAAGGAGTTCCTGGCACAAATTAACAATGGCGTACTGCTTGTAATTATAGGTGCTATAATCACTGCTATTATTCAGAGTTCTTCTGTAATGACATCTATTGCAATAGCTATGGTATTTACCGGATTGATTACTTTAGACCAGGGTATATTCTTGACTATGGGTTCTAACATCGGTTCTTGTGTAGTGGCAATATTGGCAAGTATAACCAGTGGAATAAATGCCAAGAGAACTGCTGTAATGCACTTGACATTCAATATAAGCGGTGTGCTGTTTATAGGTACAATAGGATTGCTGTTGTCACTATTATCGGGTGGAAACTTAACATTGGGTACCTTCTTTGAAAGAGCTTTCCCAGGTGTGCCACAGACTCAGTTGGCTATGTTCCATACATTCTTTAATGTGCTTACTGTAGTAGTGATGTTGCCATTGACAAACCAGTTGGTAAAACTGGCTACACACGTCATTAAAGATAAGAAAGAGACCGAAGAAGATCCTGATGCTCCACGTCTCTACTTTATTGACGATAATATGTTGAAGACTCCACCTGTAGCGGTGCAGCAGACAAAGAACGAAATATGTAATATGGCTGATATCGCAATGAGAAACTTCAATTTGTCGCTCGATATTATCTGTTCTATGGATTTTACCAATGTGGAAAAATTCAGAGTGGCAGAACGAGAATTGAACTATCTGAACAGAGCTATTGTGGATTATGTGGTGAAACTCTCTAATCTGCCTCAGCTAAACGAAAAAGACCATGTTTTCCTATCTACCACATACCGTACCGTGCGCGACCTGGAGCGTATTGGTGACTATGCAGAAAATATTGTAGAGTATGCAGCAAGTTTGAAATCTACACATGAAGGTTTCTCAGAAGGAGCAAAAGAGGAAATCGAGAAGTTGCGTCTCCTTATCCATGAACTGAATTTGAAGGTTATGAATGCATACGAAAATGAAAGTCTGGAGGCTCTTGGCGAAGCTAACTTAGTGGAAGAGAAGATTGATGATTATACCAAATTCATGGAAGAGAATCATATCAAGCGTTTGGGCGAAGGTGTTTGTACAGCATACGTTGGCGCTCAGTATCTGTCGCTTTCATCAAATGCTGAACGTGTGGCAGACCACTTGTTGAATGTTGGTAAATCTATTAAAACCTACGCATTTATAGAGGCTAAATAAGTTTATTAAGCATAGCATACATAGTAAGACCGGATATAGATTTTATTCCGGTCTTTTTTGATATATTTTTTCTGTGCGTAGTTACGGTGTGAACTGATATGTTAAGCATGTCAGCTATCTCTTTGTTGGTGTGTCCTTTGGCAACAAGCGCAACAATCGCAATTTCTCTTGGGCTTAGCTCTTCGCCTTCAGAGTTGTTTTGGCTATTCTCCTGTCCTGTTTTTTCTTCTAACGATTCTATTAGCTCAAATATATGGGAAGTATTGTCATATAACCCTATGGTCGCATCAAAACAGTTCAATAAATCGTTTTCTAAATAACTATATAGCAGGGCAATAATAGATACGTTGCTATTCTGTTTACGTATATTGTTTACAAAAGATGGTGTTGAACTGCCTGTATGGGCCGGGTTTAAAACTATTGCATCCGGTTTGTAGGCTGTTATGGAATCTTGCAGTTGTTCCATACTATAGACCGTCTTTATTATCTCTATGCAGTTGTTGTGCTGTGAAAAGAGTTTTTCCAGCCCCATTCGTATTATCTCGGATCTTTCAAACAAAATAATCTTCTTCCTTTTCATCTTATTTTGTTTTCAATGATTCTGACAAATGGTACCAGGATGCTGTTCTCTATTTTTGCGTGCTTGTTCAAATCGGCAGCTACCTGTACCAAATCAAACCACACAGATATTCTTTCATCGGGGAGTATCTCTTCCGGCAGATACTTAACAATGATATTGATTAAATCGTTCAGTTTGTCCTCTATGTTATCGTGCTCTTTTACATAATCGTCTATAGAGTAGCCGGAAGGCTTTTTATTCTCCAACAGTGCAGATATGTAGGGGAAAGTACACTCCTCTTCTTTCTGAAAGTGCGATGCTACTTCGTTCTTATAATCACTGAAAAAGTTTATAAGAAGCGGGCCTGAATCTCCGCATTGAGCAGCTATACGCTCAATGTGTTTGCCTATATGGTCAAGTCTCTTTTCCAAATAGTATCGGTGTGATGTCTGAAGATATTTAATCAGAGAATTACCATCTATGTCAAGTATCTGATCTATTGATGGGGTATATTCATCGAATGTGTAGATGTTACAAATAAGTATGAACAGTGATGCCGATACATTGTGCTTTTTGCAGATATCAACTACTCTCTTGTCGCCAAACCCCAACCCTATGCCGAATCTGGGCAACATCAGTATGAGTTGCGGATTGCTTATGAGCAAATCCGACAACTTCATATTTATAGTGAATTCTCTATCTTTCATAACTGCAAATGTAGTGAAATATTCTTAGCAATCATTATTGCAACTGCTGCACTCCTTACTTTTAGGGCATCCACTGCATCCGCAACCGCATCCCTCGTCTTTCTTGAAAAAGATTGCTTTTACGGTTCTGTATATAGCCCAAATGCAGATTGCTGCTACCAATGCTATTTGTATAATATGGTTCATAAATTTACTGTTTTAGATGAGTAATAATCCTATATTATACACAAGGAATGATATTATCCAGGCGATGCTTGTGGTGTATATCATTGTAAATCCTGCCCAACGCCAGTTTGCCTCTTTTGCTATGGCCGATATGGCTGCAACGCAAGGGAAACATAGCAATACGAATATCATATATACGTATGCTTTGAGCGGTGTAAGGAATGGCTTTCCATCGGGGCCTAAGTGGGTTTGCAAAGCTGTAGTGAGTTTCTCTGAACTTTCATCAGCTTCGGTGTCTGCATTGTAGAGAATACCCATTGATGATACAATTATCTCTTTGGCAGCAAGTCCGGTGAGAAGGCTTACCCCCATCTGCCAGTCAAAACCCAATGGCTGTACCACAGGAGCTATGAATTTTCCTATGCGACCTATGTATGAATATTCGCTTTGGGCAGCAGCTTTGTCTATTTCAAGTTGTGCTATAATAGCCTGCTTGCTCTCTTTGTCTATACTTACAGATTGTTCGGTCTGTGCAATCTGCTTGTCTATAGCTTCCATTTTGCTGTTGGTTGTAGGGAAGTAGTTGAGCAACCATATAATAATTGATGCTACCAGAATGACAGAACCCATCTTTTTTAGGTACTGAACCGATTTGTCCCACATGTGTACAAGTACATTTCTGAATGATGGAACTCTGTAAGGTGGCAGTTCCATTACAAACTGTTCCGATTCACCCTTGAACTTGGTATTCTTAAGAAGTAATGCTGTAAGAACGGAGATTAATACACCTATAAGGTATATGGAGAGAATTATCAAACCCTGATTCTTCTGGAAGAATGCTGCTACGAATAGCAGATATACCGGCAGGCGTGCTGAACATGATACAAATGGTATTGCCATCATGGTAGCCAGTCTGTCTTTTGGCTTTTCCAGTGTACGAGTGGCCATTACCGCAGGAACACTGCATCCGAATCCGGTAAGCATTGGGATGAACGATTTACCGTGCAGACCAATCTTGTGCATCAGTTTATCCATCATAAATGCAGCTCGTGCCATGTAACCTGTATCTTCAAAAAGCGATATAAAGAGGAATAGTATTATAATATTCGGCAGGAAAACCAACACTCCACCAACACCTGCTATAATACCATCTACTATAAGGCTAGTCAATATACCATCGCCCATCCAGGTAGCGACCTGACTGCCAAACCAGCTTACACCCGCATCAATCCAGTCTTGAGGATATGCGCCCAATGTGAATGTGGTTTGAAACATTATCCAAAGAAAAAGTATCAGAATTGGGTAGCCTAACCATTTGTGAGTTAGTACTTTGTCTATAAGATAGGCCTTTTCGTTATCCTTTTTTACAGTTTGGGTAATCACTTTGTCTATCACACCGCGTATGAATGCAAACTTTGAATTTGTGATAACACTTGCAAAATCTTCGTTATACTCCTTCTCAATAATGGAGCGCTGCAGGTCTGCTACCTTTTTTATCTGTTCAAAGTTGTCGGTATGCGATGAGAGGTGGTTAATGGTGGCAGGTTCGTTTTCCAGAAGTTTTACGGCAAGGAATCGTATAGGGTGGTTGGATATATCCTTATAACCTTCTAACTCCTTACGAACTTGTAGTATGGCATTTTCTACCTTTTCACCGTAATTTACTCTAAGCACTGTGTGTTCTTTGCTTTTGAATGCAGCCACAATACTGTCCAAAAGTGATATTATGCCATCTCCACTCTTTGCTACAGTTGTAGTACACTCTACACCCAATTGTCTTTCCAGTTCAGCTACATCAATATGTGTACCTGAACTTTGCAGTTCATCATACATATTGAGTGCCATCACTATATGGAGTTTCATGTCCATTACCTGTGTGGTAAGGAACAGATTTCGTTCCAAATTGGTGGAATCAACTACATTCAGAACTACATCCGGACGAATCTCCAGAAGATAGTCACGCACATACTGTTCTTCGGGTGAATTTTCCGCTACCGAATATGTACCGGGAAGATCGACCATCTTGATTAAATATCCTTTGTGCTTGAATGTTCCTATTTTAGCAGATACTGTAACACCACTGTAGTTTCCTACCTTCTCTTTCATGCCGGTTGCATGGTTGAATAGTGAAGTTTTACCACAGTTTGGGTTACCAACCAATGCTACGGTTATCTCTTTTTCGTCAGGATTTCTCTCCACAGAAAGGCTGTCACTGATTGTTCCATAGTATGGATATTTGCTGGCAAGTTTTTCCATTGCTGCCTTATCGTTAGATGCAACAACTTCTATTTTCTCAGATTCGTCTCTACGCAGAGATACGTGGCTGTTCATAACCACGTACTCAATAGGATCGCAGAGAGGCGCATTTTTTACTACTCTTACAATCTCTCCCGGAACGAATCCAAGACTCATCACCTTATTGTGAAAATCGCCCTGTCCGTTTATCTTTACTATCAGACACTCTTCGTTGTTTTTTATCTCTGAAAGTACCATATATTGTTCTTTTATAATTCAAAACCAAATCTTACCATTGCCACAAATGCATCGTCTAACTTTACTCCTGTTCCCGATGGATTAATTACATACTGGAAATCAGGCTGTACGTAGAAATTTCCATAAACTGGAAGTTTATAGGTAAGTTCTATCACTGTTTCGTGGCTGTTGACCATATCCTTTAGCAGATTGCTTGTAAAGGCCAATCCTAATGCATCCTCTCTATCATCAAAAAAGAGATGATATAAATTGATGCCGGCGTCAATCTGGCTGTATATATCATTGTCACTTTTTGGAGCCCAAGCTACCTGTCCAAACAGACCGATATTGTTCAATCGCTTTTCGCCCAACAAATATACGCCATATTTCTCTAATGCAGTGTGTAGGTAACCACCTAATTTATAAGTACCGGCATTATTGTCAAGTATCATCTCGGTAGTAGTCAAAAATCCTTCTTCAGCTGAAAGGCTCCATTTTAGATTGAATGGGTTGGATTCTGAAAAGTCATATATCTGACCGTCAAATGCAGCAACTCGCATTGAAAAGCTCTCCGAAATATTGAAATTCAATTGTAACCCTAATGCAGATAGTGGAAAAATAGGGGGAGCAACATTGCCTGCTATGACATTGTTTGTGCCGAATGTGCTGTTAATGTATAGGCCGCTCTCTTCTCTGCTCATAAATTCTGCGTTGTAATCTTGCAGACCGAATGTAATGCTTATGTTATCTGTAATGTTCTGTTTGTACCATAATTCCTGCATGTAAAAATGATTTCCTGCCTCAATGTTATCTACAATTTGCAGATCTCCAATAAGATTCGCAGATGGGTTGCCACCGGCTGTGAATGCAGTGTTTATGTATAGTTCACCACCGTTCCACAATTCCGCACTTTCTGTGTTAAAACTGAACCCCAATGTTCCGTAGTCCAAAACTGATACACCCTGTTTGATACCTCCCGATACATTGCCTAAAACATCGTGTGCAAGAGATGCATCTATTGTTATATTACTCTGAGCAAATGTTGTCAATGTGGTAAATATGGCCACAATCATCGTTTTTATTCTCTTCATAAATCCTCCTTTAAATTTTACGCAGCAAAGGTATTGCGGTAAAGAGAATTTATAAATAACTAAAAATAGGTATAGTTTGAACGCCTATACCTATTTGTTATTAGATAGTTATGTTTTTTTATATGATGTTTTGTTTTTTCATCTCTTCTACAGTCAATTCCAGCTCTTTGTACCATTCTTCTCCAAAACGGCGTATCAATGGTTCTTTAAGTGCTTTGTAAAGAGGTATATGTTCTCTGTGTCCTTTTATAAGTGCACTGCTGCATATATCCCATCGGTTGTAGTTTAGTCCGTAGTAATCGCCTAACTTTTTAACTCTTATAGGGTACAGATGGCACGATATTGGTTTTAAGAAACTGCATCTGCCCTCTCTGTATGCTTTTTCAATAGCACAATAACAACATCCGTCTTCACTGTAACAGGTAAATACGCAATCTTTTCCATTTACTATCTGGGTAACCAATTCACCTTCAGGGTCGGGGTAAGCTATGCCTTTCTCTTTTATGGCAACCTTTGCCTCTTCCGACAGATCGTCCCAGATTATTGGTAAGAGTTCTTCAATTGTGGCAATCTCTTCTTCTGTAACGGGTGCACCGGCATCGCCTTCAATACAACAAGCCCCCTTGCATTTCTTTAGATTGCAACAGAATTCTTTGGTTATTATGTCGAGTGACAGTATTACGTCTTGTATTTGTAGCATAATATATATTGTAGTTATAACTCTTTTTCTTATCTTCGCACTGCAAAAATACGAAGATTACTTCAAAAACAATAAAAAGAGTATTTAATTGGAATATTATGGAAGCATTAGTTGTTTTGGCTATAATAGCCGGTATTATTGGAATCATAGGTAGTATAGCTCCGGGTTTACCCGGTCCTCCTATCAGTTGGGTTGGTATTCTTTTTGCCTTTCTTGCAAAAAATGACCCTTCTAATGAAATCAGCGCAACGGCTCTGTTGCTGTGGCTTGTTGTTACAATAGTAGTGACTATTCTGGATTATGTGGTTCCTGCAAAACTTACCACTATGACCGGTGGAAGCAAATCGGCCAGCATAGGGGCTTTGATAGGTATGTTTGCGGGTATATTTTTTACTCCTATAGGAATGTTGTCAGGAAGTTTGCTGGGAGCTTTTTTAGCGGAACTGTTGGTTGAAAATAAATCTACTTCAGATTCTCTAAAGGCTGCTTTTGGCGCATTTTTAGGTTTTATTGTGGGTACAGGAATGAAACTTATCTGTTCCGGCATAATGATGTATTATATAGTGGTAGCTTTATAGGTTTTGCTAAAAAATAATCAGGCTTGTTTTGTGCTTCGTTCAGCTTTTTGTAATTTTGCGGTCTCAAAATTGAAAATATGAAATTACAAGGTTTTGAACCCAGATTATTCAGTTGTTTTAAGGGTTACAACAAGTCAACATTTGTATCAGATCTTTTAGCGGGAATTATTGTAGGTATAGTGGCATTGCCACTTGCAATTGCATTTGGTATCGCTTCCGGAGCAACGCCCGAAGCCGGTATCCTGACCGCAATAGTAGCAGGTTTTCTTATCTCTTTTTTTGGAGGTAGTAAGGTTCAGATAGGTGGTCCCACAGGAGCATTTATTGTTATAGTCTATGGAATAATACAAGACTACGGAATGAATGGTCTTTATGTGGCAACATTTATGGCGGGAGCTTTTCTTATTCTAATGGGTGTTCTGCGCCTTGGTACAATAATAAAGTACATACCATATCCTATTATAGTAGGTTTTACAAGCGGTATTGCTCTCACAATTTTTGCTACACAGATTAAGGACCTGTTTGGACTGCAGATTGAATCTGTTCCTGCCGATTTTATTGGAAAATGGGGTGTCTATTTCCAGAATATAGAGACAATAAATTGGTGGTCTTTGCTTATTGGTGTTTGCAGTATTTTGATAATTGTATTCACTCCTAAGGTCAATAAAAAACTTCCGGGTTCACTTGTCGCTATTATTTTGATGACTTTGCTCGCGTTGTTGCTTAAGCAGTTTGGAATAACAGGAGTGGAAACCATTGGTGATCGTTTTACCATCAATGCTTCGTTGCCATCTGCAGAAGTTCCGGAGATTACATGGAGCAGCATACGTAATCTGGCATCGCCTGCATTGGTTATAGCTATGTTAGGAGCAATAGAGTCTTTGCTTTCTGCAGCTGTAGCAGATGGTGTTATAGGCGATAAACACAACAGTAATCAGGAATTAGTGGGCCAGGGTATAGCAAATATGGTAGTTCCTATGATAGGTGGAATACCTGCGACAGGTGCAATAGCACGTACAATGACCAATATCAATAACGGAGGTCGTACTCCCGTGGCAGGAATTATTCATGCCGTTGTTTTGGCGTTGATATATCTCTTCCTGATGCCTTACGTAAAATACATTCCAATGTCTTGTTTGGCAGGAGTTTTGGTGGTAGTATCGTACAATATGAGTGAATGGCGTAACTTTAAGGCAATATTGAAGAATCCTAAATCGGATATCATTGTGTTGTTGGTTACATTCTTCCTGACAGTTATATTTGATTTGACTGTGGCTATAGAGGTGGGTGTGCTTATAGCTTGTCTGCTCTGTATGCGCAGAATGGCAGAGACAACAGATGTCTCTATGATTAGTGACGAAATTGATCCTAATGAAGGAACTGATGTTCAGAATAATGCTGAACATTTAATAATACCTCAGGGCGCAGAAGTTTACGAGATAAACGGTCCTTACTTCTTTGGTATTGCAAATAGATTTGAAGAGGTGATGCGTGATGTTGAGAACACTCCTAAGGTACGTATAATAAGAATGCGTAAAGTTCCATTTATTGATTCAACAGGTGTACATAATTTGTCCAATCTATGCAAATCTTGTAAACAGAAAGGAATTCAGGTTGTTTTGTCGGGTGTTAATGAAAAGGTAATGAAGGTTTTGGTAAATGCCGGACTTGACAAAGAATTGGGCAATAACAACATTTGTGCACATATAAATGGCGCTTTGAATCGTGCAAACGAGATACTTGCAGAGAATAAATGAGTTATAAGAATCGGGTTACTTTAATCCGATGCGCTTAATATAGTTATCAACAGTAAGTTATGGTTATTAACAAGCTGTTGATAACTTTTTTTAATTTAAGTGGGGCGATGTGGGGCGAAGTGGCGTAAAAGTTCATAACTTTGAAATCGAAATATAAGCTTATAGAACAAAATGAATTTCATAGGACGATTTTCGGCAAAAATAGATGCCAAAAACAGGGTATTCCTCCCTTCCAGCTTCCGCAAAACGGTTATTGCGGCAGCCGAAGAATCGTTAGTGATAAGAAAAGACTATTTTGAAAATTGCCTAGTAATTTATCCAATGTCTGAATGGAAGGCCGAAGTGGAACGTGTTCGTCAGCGTTTGAATAGGTTTGATGTAAGACAGCAAATGGTTTACAGACAGTTGTTATCTGAAGCACAAGAGGTGCAAATAGATAGCAGTGGCCGAATTCTAATCTCTAAACAGCAGTTGGAAAAGGTTGGTATTAAACAAGATGTTGTCTTTGTAGGAATGCAGCAGGTTATAGAACTATGGGATGCTAAGGCAGTAGAAACTGATAGCACACAAGGCTTTATATCTGAACAAGAGTTTGCTAAAGAATTGATGAACTTTATGAAGAGCGAATAAGTGGATACAGTTCAAACATATCACGTTCCTGTTCTTCTAACACAAAGTATAGATGAACTGATAACAAATCCAAATGGGGTTTATGTGGATGCTACATTTGGAGGTGGCGGTCATAGTAAGGAGATCTTATCCAGATTGGGTAAGGATGGAGAACTATACAGTTTTGACCAGGATGCAGATACTATGAATAACATAGTGGATGATGATCGTTTTACTTTTGTCTATAGCAATTTTAGATATATGCGCAATTTTATGCGCTATTACGGTCACGAACAGGTTGATGGAATTCTTGCAGATTTAGGTGTTTCGTGGCACCATTTTGATGATGAAAGCAGAGGATTCTCATTCCGTTTTGATGCTCCGCTTGATATGCGTATGAATCAGAACAAAGGAATAACTGCAGCCGAACTGCTTAATAGCTATGATGAAGAGAAATTGGCATCGCTCTTCTATCTGTATGGCGAATTGAAAAATGGTCGTCAGTTGGCATCGGCAATAATACGTAAACGCGAAAACGATTATATAAGCACCACAGGACAATTGGTAGATATTGTACGTACCTGTGTGGGTAAGGAGAGAGAAAAAAAGGAGATGGCAAAGGTGTTTCAGGCATTGCGTATGGAGGTGAATCATGAAGTGGATGCACTGCGCGAAATGTTGCTCTCAACCTTAAAAATACTTAAACCGGGTGGAAAACTGGTGATTATCACCTATCATTCGATAGAAGACAGGATGGTAAAGAATCTTATGAAGAGTGGAAACCTGGAGGGAAATGTTGAAACCGATTTCTATGGAAACAGAAATGTGCCGTTTAAAAAGGTTTTGAAACCAATAATTCCCGATATGGATGAACAGAATCGTAATCCGCGTTCAAGAAGTGCAAAGCTTCGTGTGGCAGAGAAAATTTAAAAAAGATGAGTACAGTAAAGAAGAAAAAAAACAGTTGGAAGCGTATAGATCTTGGTGGTAAGATGGCTGCGTGGATAGAACACAATTGGGCATTTATTTTAGTTGTGGTTCTGATATTCTTCTTTTACATAGGTTATGGTTTTTCTACTCAGAATGATCTTGTAGAAATTGAGAACTTAAAGAAGGAACTTGTGCAGATAAGATATAGAGCGCTGAATACCACCAGCGATTTATCGGCAAAAAGTAAGCCTTCATATATTGAGGATATTATTAATGCAGGTGAAATAGGATTGGAAATAAACTCCGAACCACCCTTTGTTTTACCTGAATGATTTAGTATTATGGCTAAGAAGAGAACAGAACAACAAAAGCTGAAGTTAGCATACAGTCTGGTGTTTTTTGCCATAGCTGTATTTTGTTCGGTGGCTATCATAGGAAAGATGGCTACCACAATGTTTGTGGAACGTTCTTATTGGCAGGAGGTCTCCGATTACTCCATAGATTGGGATGTAAAGATACCTGCTCGTCGTGGCAATATTCTTAGCGATGAAGGATTGCTGTTGTCAAGCAGTATTCCTCAGTATATGATTCACTTTGATTTTAAGAGTTACGAAAAAAATGCCGATGACAGGCTAAAAGATCAGACCAGAAAAGATACTCTGTTCCAGTATTATATAGAACCATTTGTAGATGAACTGGTTACTCTTTTTCCCCAATATACAAAGCAGCAGATTTTATCGCATTATAGAGAAAAATTCAATGAAAGGTCAAGTTATTGTACCATATTACCAAAGGCTCGTCCTATTTCATACAATCAATATAATGCACTAAAAGATAATGAATGGCTTAAGCCAAAGTATAACAATTGGTTCTATTCGTGTGAAGAGAGAGTTAGCAGACAAAAACCATACGGCGAATTGGCTTCTCGCACTATTGGAGATTTATATGGCGTGTTAGATTCGGCTAAAAACGGTCTGGAACTGTCATACGATTCTCTGCTTCGCGGTAAACCGGGTGTGGGGCATCAGGAGAAGGTAATGGGTATTACCAGAATTATTACAGATAAACCTCAAATAGATGGTTGCGACATAATCACTACTTTGAATGTAGAGATGCAAGATATTGCAGAACGTGCTTTAAGACGTGAATTGGAGCAGTTGAATGCAGCATCGGGTGTTGCTATGGTTATGGAGGTTAAAACCGGCGATATAAAAGCGATAGCAAATCTTACCAGACTGGATAATGGCAGTTTTATGGAGATTCAAAATAATGCAGTCAAAGAGTATTTTGAGCCGGGTTCAACATTTAAGACTGTTGCAATGATGGTGGGTATGGACGAAGGTAAGATTCAGATGGACGAAAAGGTATATTGTCATAAAGGTATATACAATGGTTTCTCTGCCAGACAGGCAATGCGTGACCACAACTATCGTAGCGGTGGTTACGATACCTTAACTACAACGGAAATACTTATGTATTCATCTAATATTGGTATAGCAAAGCTTATAGATAAGGGATATAAAGATAATCCTCAATTGTTTGTTGATGCTGTAAAACGTACCGGTATTGGTAATCATTTTACAATGCAACTGGTGGGAACTGCATCGCCTGTAATAAACAGGGATGGTTATTGGGATGCAACCAGACTGCCATGGATGGCTACAGGTTACAATTTGCAATTGCCGGTAGTGAATACATTGACATTCTATAATGCAATAGCTAATAATGGTAAGATGGTAGAACCACGTCTTGTAAAGGAGGTTCGCCGTGGTGAAGATGTTATAGAGAAAATACCTGTAAAGGTAGTAAACGAACAGATTTGCAAAGAGAAGACTCTTAAAGATGTGCAGTATATGTTGGAACAGGTAGTCTCTAAAGGTCTTGCCAAGCAGGCAGGTTCTACGCATTTTAAAGCAGCAGGTAAGACCGGTACAGCCCAAATGGGATATGGAAGCAATGGAAGAACTACTCACATGGTCTCATTTTGTGGCTATTTCCCTGCCGATAATCCGCAATATACATGTATAGTTTCAATTAGAACTTCTGCCGAAATGGGTGGAGCTGCATCGGGTGGTGGTATGGCAGGACCTGTATTCCACGAAATATCTGAAAAGATTATGGCTACCAAACTCTTCAAAGATGTGGAAATGGCTATAGATTCATCGCTATACGTAGCTCCAAAGGTGTTGAATGGAAATCTGCAAAAAGTTCAGATAGTACTTGATGAACTTGATATGGATGCAGAATGGGATGGTGCAAGATATAGTAAGAGAGATAGCATTTGGGGAAGCACACGTAGCGATTCCACTACTGTGACAATAAAAGCAGGAGATTATATAACTCCGGGGTTGGTTCCAAATGTGGTGGGTATGGGTGCACAGGATGCTCTGTATCTGTTAGAGAGTGTTGGATTAAAAGTAAAGATAAATGGTGTGGGTCGCGTTAGACAACAGAGTTTGAGAGCCGGAACAAGGTTCAATAGCGGCAGTACCATAGTATTGACATTAAGAATGTAGTATTTGAATTATATATGGCTATGAAATTAAATGAATTGATTAAAGGTCTGCCGGTGCTGGCAGTAGAGGGCAATCAGGATATTGATATTGCCAATGTTCAGATAGATTCCAGAAAAGTGGTAGAAGGATCTATGTTTGTAGCTATGCGTGGAACTACAGTAGATGGTCATGCATTTATTGCAAAGGCCATTGAATTGGGTGCAAAGGCTATACTATGCGAAGATATACCGCAGGATATTCAGAGCGGAGTTACATATATAAAGGTGGAGGATTGTGAAAAGTGTGTAGGTCAGGTAGCAACACGCTTTTATGGTAATCCTTCAGAAAAGGTAAAACTGGTTGGCGTTACAGGTACAAACGGTAAAACTACCATAGCAACTCTTCTTTATGAGATGTTCCGTAAAATGGGTTACAAGTGCGGTCTGTTATCTACCGTATGTAACTATATAGATGGCGAACCTATACCTGCCAGTCATACTACCCCAGATGCTATTACCCTGAATGCACTTTTGGGTAGAATGGCAGACGAAGGTTGCAAATATGTCTTTATGGAGTGTAGTTCGCATGCCATTGCACAGAGAAGAATAGGTGGCTTGAAATATGCCGGGGGAATCTTTACCAATCTTACCCGCGACCATCTGGATTACCATAAGACTGTAGATAACTACATCAAGGCAAAAAAGATGTTCTTCGATTCTTTAAGCAAAGATGCTTTTGTAGTTACCAATATAGACGATAAACATGGTATGGTGATGGTACAGAATACCAAAGCAAAGGTTACTACATATTCGCTTCGCAGTCTTGCCGATTTTAAGGGTAAACTCTTGGAGTCTAATTTTGATGGTATGCTGATAGATATTAACGGTAAGGAGGTTTTCCTGCGCTTTATAGGCAAATTTAATGCAAGTAATCTGCTTGCAGTTTATGGTGCGGCCTGTATGTTGGGAAAAGATCCTATGGATGTGCTTACCGTTATGAGTACACTTGTGCCTGTTAATGGCAGGTTTGATGCAATGCGTTCTCCAAACGGCTATACAGCCATAGTGGATTATGCTCATACTCCGGATGCATTGGTCAATGTTCTTACCACTATTGCAGATGTGCTTTCCGGTACAGGAAAAATAATATCTGTGGTAGGTGCTGGTGGGAACAGAGATAAAGGAAAGCGTCCTTTAATGGCACAAGAGAGTGTAAAATATAGCGACAGAGTAATTCTTACTTCCGATAATCCACGTTTTGAAGAGCCCCAGGATATTATAAACGATATGCTTGAAGGCGTTTTGCCACAAGACAAAAACAAGGTGTTGGTTATAGTTGATAGAAAAGAGGCTATTAGAACTGCCTGTATGTTGGCTGCAGAAAACGATGTGGTTCTGGTGGCAGGTAAAGGACACGAAGATTATCAGGAGATAAAGGGTGTAAAACACCATTTTGACGATAAAGAGGTAATAAGAGAGATATTTGAAAATTAATTAGAGATATGTTGTACAGTCTGTTTCAATATTTGCAGGATAAAGTTGATATTCCGGGCGCAGGAATGTTTACATACGTTACATTCAGGAGTATGTTTGCTCTTGTATTGTCTATTGTTATATCAGCTTGGTTTGGAAGTAAGTTTATAGATTATCTTAAACGTCACAGTATAACAGAGACTCAGCGTGATGAAAAAACCGACCCGTTCAATGTGGGAAAAGTGGGTGTGCCTACTATGGGAGGTGTAATAATCATTGTGGCAATACTTGTACCTTGTCTATTGGTAGGCAAACTGAATAACTCATATATGCTGCTTATGATTATCACCACAATATTGTTGGGAATTATAGGTTTTGCCGATGATTATATCAAGACCTTTAAAAAGAAAAAAGACGGTTTGAATGGTTGGTTTAAGGTAGCAGGACAGGTTACTTTGGGATTGATAGTGGGCTTGACTTTGAGATATGCCCCCGATGTAGTTATAAACGAAAAAGTTGAAACGAAAATAGAAAACAATATAGAGGTGGTGGTGAAAACTCCCGATGTTAAATCTACCAGAACCACTATTCCATTCTTCAAAAACCATAATCTGAACTATGCAGATCTATTCAGTTGGTTGGGAGAACCTCTTAAATACAAAGCTGGTTGGATATTCTTTGTAATTCTAACTGTTTTTGTGGTTACAGCAGTATCGAACGGCTCTAATCTGAATGACGGAATGGATGGTATGGCTGCCGGTAATTCTGCCATTATAGGAATTGCATTGGGTGTGCTTGCATACGTATCCAGTAACGTAGTTGCGGCAAGCCATCTGGATTTAATGTATATACCGGGCAGTCAGGAACTGGTTGTGTTTATGTGTGCTTTTGTGGGTGCACTTATAGGTTTCTTGTGGTATAATTCCTATCCGGCTCAGATATTTATGGGCGATACCGGCAGTCTTACCATAGGAGGTATAATAGCGGTTGCGGCTATTTGTATTCATAAAGAGTTGTTATTACCTATTCTATGTGGAATATTCTTGTTGGAAAGTCTGTCAGTTATTCTTCAGAAATTCTACTATAAATCCGGTAAAAAGAGTGGATTGCACAGAAGAATATGGAAACGTACCCCTATACACGATCACTTTAGAACAAGTATGGAACAGGTTCACAGGGCCGACCCTACAAGTACAGTGATATTTAAGGGTAATGACAAAAAATTACAATTTGAGACTAAAATAACATTAAGAGCGTGGATTATAAGCATTGGTTTGGCTATAATCACATTATTAACCTTGAAAATCAGATAAAGATGGCAAAGAAAATAGTAGTATTAGGTGCAGCAGAAAGTGGAGTAGGAGCAGCTATCCTTGCCCAAAAGAAGGGATTTGATGTTTTTGTATCCGATTTTTCCAGGATAAAGGATTTTTATAAGGAAGAGTTGGAGAAACGCTCTATAGCTTGGGAAGAGTGTAACCATAACGAAGAGATTATATTGGCTGCCGACGAAATTATAAAGAGTCCCGGTATCCCAAATGATGCTCCTATTATATTGAAAGTCAAAGAGAAAAATATTCCTGTAATTTCGGAAATAGAATTTGCAGGCAGATATACAAATGCTAAGATGATATGTATTACCGGTAGTAATGGCAAAACCACAACCACATCGTTGATATACCATATCTTTAAGATGGCAGGAATGAATGTGGGTCTGGCAGGTAATATAGGCAGTAGCCTGGCTTGGCAAGTAGCTGAAAAAGAGTTCGATTACTACGTAATTGAATTGAGCAGTTTCCAGTTGGATAATATGTATGAGTTCAAAGCCGATATTGCAGTCTTGATGAATATCACTCCGGACCATCTGGATCGTTACGATCACGAAATGCAGAACTATGTTGATGCAAAGATGCGCGTTGTAAGAAATCAGACAGCCGACGATGCGTTTGTCTATTGGAATGACGACCCAATTATCAGCAGAGAGTTACAGAAATATGGACTTAAAGCTACTCTATATCCGTTTGCGGAAGAGAAGGCTGCGGAACTTGCTGCTTATACTGAAGATGGTACTCTCTATTTTGATAAGCCGTATGCTTTTAATATGGAGCAGGAATCGTTGGCGCTTACAGGTAAACATAATCTGTATAACTCAATGGCTGCCGGTATATCTGCCAATATTGCGGGTATCAGAAATGAGACCATTCGTCAGGCATTGCAGACATTTAAGGGGGTAGAGCATCGCTTGGAGCGTGTAGCCAGAGTGAACGGGGTTGATTATATCAACGATTCAAAGGCTACAAATGTGAATAGTTGTTGGTATGCTCTGCAGAGTATGCCGGTAAAAACTATCCTTATTCTGGGTGGAAAAGATAAAGGTAACGATTATAGCGAAATAGCAGATTTGGTGCGCGAGAAGTGTTCCGGTTTGATATATTTGGGATTGCACAATGAGAAGCTGCATGGCTTCTTTGATGGATTTGGTCTGCCTGTAGCAGATGTTCAGTCTATGCAGGATGCGGTTCAGGCAGCTTATAAGATGGCAAAGCCGGGTGAAATAGTCTTGTTAAGCCCTTGTTGTGCCAGCTTTGACCTGTTTAACAGCTACGAAGACAGAGGTGAACAGTTTAAAAAGTATGTAAGAGCATTATGATTTCTAAAGAGAATGATGTAATGGATGATTCTGTTCAGATACCGCAGCCTGAGAGTGAGGTATTGGAACAACAGCCCGAAGCAAAACGTTTTAAGCTTCTGGTAGGCGATAAGCGTCTTTGGATTATCGTTATGTTACTGATGATAATCTCAGTATTAGAGGTGTTCAGCGCCAGTAGCCGTTTTTCTTTTGGAGGACAAAATTATCTTATGCCGGTTTTACCTCATTTGGCATATATGATATTTGGTTTTGGTTTAATGGTTCTGGTGCATCACATACCAAACAAATACTATAAGGCTTTTACCTATCCGTTGTTAATATTGTCGGCTGTATTGCTTATTATCCTCTTTGTTAGAGGTATGGGTAGTAGTAATGCACAACGTTGGATAGAGATATTCGGTTGCAAATTCCAACCATCGGAATTGGCAAAGATGGCAGTACTTTTATATACCGCATCAGTAGCTTCGGAAATAAACAAAGAGGATGAAAATAGTCAGAAACTGGGCTTTTGGAAGATTTTTACATGTATGGGTGTTTTTTGTCTGTTGATAGTGGGCGAAAACCTATCTACAGCAGCATTACTATGTGTAACAGTAATTCTGATGATGCTCATCTGCGGTGTCAGCCCCAAACGAACCTGGAAACTGATAGGTGCAGGTGCTGCATTTGTGGCGTTGGTGTTGGCATTCTTCCTGTTGGTTCCGGCTACAAAAATGAATACTCTTGCCGAGCAAAATTTGATACCTGGCAGAGCAACTACCTGGCAGGCACGTGTACTGGATTTCTTTGATGAAAAACAGACTGCAAAAGAGTATGCGCTTACCACAGCAAAGGATAAACCGCAGGAGACTCATGCTAAAATAGCAATAGCTACCAGTGGTCTGGTTTGGGGAAAAGGTATAGGAAATTCAGAGGAACGAGATTTTATTCAAGAGGCTACTTGCGATTTTATCTACGCCATAATAATAGAGGAATGTGGTATGCTTATATCCATAGCAGTGTTAGGACTCTATATATGGATGATGTATATATGCGGAACAATAATTTCAAAGCCAATATCTTTTTTCTCCTCATATTTGGTGGTGGGTATAGCTATACTTTTAGGGTTGCAGGCAATGATAAATATGATGGTTGCAGTAGGTGCAATGCCTGTTACAGGTCAGCCTTTGCCACTGATAAGTAAGGGTGGAACATCGATTGTGTTCAGTAGTATATATTTTGGTTTCTTGATAGGTATCAGCCGTGGTAAAAAGCAGGGTGAAAAAGAAGAAATGACATCAAACGTAAAAGCAACAGAGTGATATGGATAAAAAATTAAAGGTAATAGTTAGTGGTGGTGGAACAGGTGGACATATATTCCCGGCTATATCCATTGCCGATGCAATAAAGGCTGCCAAGCCAAACTCAGAAATTCTGTTTGTGGGAGCTGAAGGGCGTATGGAGATGACACGTGTTCCTGCTGCAGGTTATGATATTATAGGATTGCCTATATGTGGCTTTGATAGAAAAAATCCATTTAAGAACATTGTTGTGCTGTTCAAACTAATGCGTAGCCAGATAAAGGCAAGAACAATAATCAAGAAATTTAAGCCCGATGTAGTGGTTGGTGTAGGCGGATATGCCAGCGGACCCACATTGCGAATGGCCGGAAAATTAGGAATACCTACACTTATACAAGAGCAGAACTCCTATGCGGGTGTTACCAATAAACTATTGGCAAAGGATGCTGCAAAGATATGTGTTGCTTACGAAGATATGGAACGCTTCTTTCCTGCAGAAAAGATAATGATTACAGGAAATCCTGTAAGAAAGAATCTGGTGGAGAACAAGATGAAACGATCAGATGCAGCTCTGGCCATGAATTTAGATCCATCCAAAAGAATACTGTTGATAGTGGGAGGTAGTTTGGGGGCAAGAACACTTAATGAGAGTGTTATGGCAAACCTGGATCTGATAAGATTGACAGACGATGTACAGATAATATGGCAGACAGGTAAATACTATATTGAAGAGATGAAACAGAGATTGGCAGCCGAAGCTCCTGTTCCAAATCTTTTCCCGACAGATTTTATATCGAATATGGATGCAGCATACGGAGCTGCCGATTTGGTAGTATCGCGTGCAGGTGCAGGAACTATTTCGGAACTATGTCTGCTTAAGAAACCTGTAATTTTAGTCCCTTCTCCAAATGTTGCAGAAGATCATCAGACTAAGAATGCAATGGCTCTTGCCAATAGGGATGCAGCTATTCACATAGCAGATGTAAATGCTAAAAAAGAACTAATGCCTGCAGCTCTTGATGTAGTTAAAGACAAAGAAAAATTGGCCGATTTAAGCGCAAATATATTTAGTATGGCGCTAAAAGATTCTGCCGAAATTATAGCTGACGAAGTTCTTGCTCTTGCAAAAATGGATAGTCAGAATCTGTTTTCCATAGATAACGTGGAATCGGTCTATTTTATTGGTGCCGGTGGTATAGGAATGAGTGCTCTTATCAGATATTTTCTGAAAACGGGTAAGAGGGTGGCAGGATATGATAAAACTCCAAGCGATTTAACAACTACATTGATAGCTGAAGGCGCAGATATTCATTTTGAGGAGGGTGTAGAACTTATACCTGACTATTGCAAGGATAAGTCAAAAACACTTGTGGTATATACACCGGCTATTCCGGCAAATCATAAGGAGTTCGTCTGGTTTAAGGAACACGATTTCGAAATTCAAAAGCGTGCTCAGGTATTGGGTACATTGACAAAATCGCTGGACGGACTTTGCGTGGCTGGAACACACGGTAAGACTACCACATCTACTATGGTTGCTCACATAATGAATATGATGCCTGAGGGTTGTAATGCTTTTCTGGGTGGTATCTCAAAGAATTATGGCAGTAATCTGTTGCAGAGTGAAAAGAGTAATTATGTGGTAATTGAGGCAGACGAATTTGATAGGTCGTTCCACTATCTTACTCCACTGCGCTCTGTAATTACAGCAATGGATGCCGATCATCTGGATATTTACGGAACTTACGAAAACTATATAGAGAGTTTCAGACATTATGCTTCACTGATAAAATCTGGTGGTGCGCTTATAGTGAATAGTGCTGTGGCAGAGCTCCTAAAACCAAGATTAGGCGATAATGTCTCTTTATACACCTATTCAATAGATAACGGCGATTTCCATGCAGAGAATATCAGAGTAGGACGTGGTACAATAGTCTTTGATTTTGTAGCTCCGGACAAGAGAATTGACAATATAGAATTAGGTGTACCTGTTAGAGTAAATATTGAGAATGGTATTGCAGCTATTGCTATGTCGTTGTTAAGCGGTGCAACAGAAGAAGCTATAAGAAAGGGTATGGCTACATTCCGTGGTTGTGACAGACGTTTCGATTTTCATCTAAAGGAGGACGATGTTATATATGTGAGTGACTATGCCCATCATCCGGAAGAGTTGCGTCAGTGTGCCATCTCTATGAAGGAACTCTACGATGGATGTAAGGTGACTGCCATATTCCAACCTCATCTATATACTCGTACCAGAGACTTTTACAAGGAGTTTGCCGATAGCCTTTCTCTATTTGACGAAGTCTATCTGGTAGATATATATCCGGCACGTGAATTGCCGATAGAGGGTATAACCAGTCAGCTGATTGCTGATAATATGAAGAGTGGAATATGTAAAGCTGTAATTCCGTTGAAGCAGGTTCCGCAAGTTGTGGAGAGTATTAAAGATACCACAGAGGTATTGGTGACAGTTGGAGCGGGCGATTTAGAGAACTATGTTCCGCAAATAGTTGAAATACTTAAAACTAAAAAGAGGTGAAGAAGATTTTAACAATACTGGCTACATTGTTGTTTGCCGCATACTTGCTGTTCTCTCTCTTTGTCTCTCGTTCGGGAAACGAAAAGGGTGAAGGTGAGTTGTGTAACGGAATAGTGGTGGAGGTGCGAAATAAATCGGGATACGATTTGATACACAACTCTACTATAAACGATATGCTTGATGCAAAAGGGCTGAATCCATCAGGAATGATGATGGGTGAAGTGGATATAGAGGCAATGGAGAATGAATTGAAGACAAATCCTCTTATACATGCAGCAGATTGTTATAAGACAAACGATAATGAGATATTTGTTAATCTTGTAACCAAAGTTCCCATATTGAGAGTAATAAACAACAGAGGGGAAAATTTTTATGTAGATAGCAATAGCGATATAATTGATGCCGAATTACAGCCTATGGATATACCTTTGGCAACAGGATATATAGATAGATTGTATGCATCGGAGAAATTGTATGAATTGGCATTGTTGTTGCAAGAATCAGAGTTCTGGAATGCTCAGATAGCTCAGATAAACGTGACATCAGAAAATCAAGTGGAATTGGTTCCCAGAGTAGGAAGTCATCTGCTATTGTTGGGTGAAGCATCCAATTTTGAACAGAAATTGGATAGGCTGATGAAGTTTTATATAGATGGATTGGGAGTGGTTGGTTGGAATAAGTATAGTTCCATTAGCGTAGCTTTCAGTAATCAAGTGGTGTGTAAGAAAAAATAAGATATATATGGAAGAGAATTTGATAGCAGCCATAGAGTTGGGCTCGTCCGAAATAACGGGTGTTGTAGGTCAAAAACTTGCAAATGGTACAACCGAAGTTCTGGCATACGTTTCATTGCCATCAGAATCGGCTATTCGCCATGGTGTTGTATATAATACAGAGAAGGCAGCTTCTATTATAGTGGAATTGATAGAAAAAATGAGACATGTATCTGCTTGTGATATCAATATGGTCTATGTGGCTCACAATGGAAAGTCATTGCGTTCATTGGTATCGGAAGTGGAAAGAGTCTTTGAAGATAACAAGGTGGTTGACGAATCGGATGTGTTCAGTATGTTGCAAGAGTGTGAGAACAAACAACTGGACAATAAGAGCAGACTGTTTTTGTATCCACAAGAGTTTACTTTGGATAATAAGAGTATTACAGAAACAGATCCTATAGGCGTATCATGTAAAACCATAAAGGGCAATTATCTTAGCGTTACCACAAATGCAAATGTGACTGATGATGTAGAGCGTGTATTTCAACGTGCATCTGTTGTAGTTGCAGATAGCTTTGTTTCAATAATCAGTGCTGCCGACTATCTGTTGACAGAAGATGATAAGCAGCAAGGTTGTGCTTTAGTGGATTTTGGTGCAGATACTACCACATTGGCTATATATAAGAATGGAATCTTGAAATATCTTAGAGTTTTACCTTTGGGTAGCGCTCTTATTACTGCCGATCTGGCAACGGTGCTGAAGATAACAAATGCAGAAGCGGAGAAATTAAAGAAGACATACGGATTGTCAAGCCTTAATTCATCTCAGGATTTGAATGAATCTCTGCTTGTGAATTCCAGAAGAATTACGGTTAAAGATATTAGCGCTATTGTTGAGGCTCGTAACGAAGAGATACTCCGTAATTTAGATGCGCAAATAAAGAACTCCGGTCTGGGAGAGCTACTTTATGCCGGTATGGTGGTTATAGGTGGCGGTTCAAATTTGAGATGCTTGTCAAAGGCCATTCAGAAGAGTGTGGAAAATATAGATTATGTCCGTTTTGTAAAGGAACCTTCAGTTAATGTAGAGTGGGCCGATTCAAAATGGATTAAGAATGATGGTTCGCAATTGTCACTTTTATCGCTATTGAATATAGAAGGTGAAAATTGTTGCGAAAGAATGGTGTTCGATCTTATAGACAATCTAACTCCTACAGAAGAGGGACAGCTGGAAATTGGTAGCCTCTTTAATGATGAGGGTGAAAGTGTTCAAGAGGAGAAGGATAGAAAGGAGGCTGAACGTAAGGCTGCCGAAGAGTTAGAGAAACAGCAAAGAGAACAAGAAGCAGCCAATGCACAGAATGCTTCTAAAAAGAAAGAAAAAAAGTCATCGGGTTACAAGGATATGCTTTCCAGAGTAAAGGCATTTGTGGATAAATTTGCCGATAAGACAGAAGGTTTCTTTGATGCCGATGCTGAGAGTGATGAATCAAATGATAATAACGATACAAACCAATAACCTGATTGCTTTATGAATGAATCGATAAAAAATTTTGAGGAGAAGGAAGTTTTGGATTTTGGTTTTCCTACCTCAGTAGAGAATATAATTAAGGTGATTGGTGTAGGCGGCGGCGGTAGCAATGCTGTAGAGAATATGTATCGTGAAGGAATACATGACGTAGGTTTTGTATTGGCAAATACCGATCATCAGGCATTGAACAAATCTGAAATTCCGTTGAAAATCCAGTTGGGCAAAACCGTTACAAATGGTTTGGGTGCAGGAAATGACCCAGAAGTGGCCAAACGTGCGGCAGAGGAGAGTAAGAATGATATAGAACAACAGTTTAGGGATGGTACTAAAATGGTCTTTATTACTGCCGGTATGGGTGGTGGTACAGGTACCGGTGCTGCTCCTGTAATAGCTAAATATGCTAAGGAGGCAGGAATGCTTACTGTTGGTATAGTTACTATTCCATTTAAGTTTGAACAACGCCCCAAAATCAAACAGGCTCTTGCTGGCGTTAAGGCGATGGCAAGCCAGGTGGATGCGCTGCTTGTTATCAGTAACGAGAAACTGTTGGAGATGTATCCGCAGCAGAGTGTGGCAGAGGGATTCAAAAAGGTTGATGAGACATTGACAATAGCTACAAAAAGTATTGCAGAACTGATAACAGTTCGCGGTACTATAAATCTGGACTTCCACGATGTAAGTAAGATACTTAAAAATGGTGGTGTGGCCATAATGAGTACTGGTAAGGCAAGCGGACAGAACAGAGTAAATAAGGCATTTGAAGAGGCTCTAAATTCACCATTATTGTACAATAATGATATTTACAACTCAAAAAAGATTTTGTTCAATATATATGAGAGCAAAACAAATCCCCTTATAATTAAGGAGATGAACGAGGTGCGCGAATTTATGGATAAGTTTGAAAATGGTGGTGAAATAGAACTTATTTGGGGGCTGGCTCAAGATCCGGAACTGGAAGATGAGGTTAAGATAACAGTTTTGGCTACCGGTTTTGGCATGGAGAATATTCCGTTTATGGACGAAAATCCGGAGAATGATATGATTGATGCTATCTATGGTAGAGATATCTGTTGGTATGAATTAAAAGATGATGATCTGGATAACGATCTCCTTTTGGATGTACTAAGCACAGTTCCCGCATATCAGAGAGATAATAATGGTTTGCAAAAGATAAGGTCTTGCAGACGCTGATAATTATTCTTCGCTGAAAATCTCTTCCAAAATGTCAATTGACTTGAGTTTTGGAAACAGAGGTATATGAATCTGAAAATAGCTGTTTAATTTACGTAATAACAGAACACGTTCCTGGTGAGTCAGGGGCGTGTTTTGCATTGTATGTATATTGGTGGCAGACAATAAAGCAAGTTTGTAGGAAAGTTGTCTGTCTAAAAAATCTCTGTGTGAAGGTTCTGTTTCAACATATTCGCCTTCGTTCATATCAAAATAGTAGCCTTGGCAATATTGGTCGCTCCCGGGCATAATACCTAAATGACGGGCAACTAAAATCATTGTCAACAGGTGAAAATTTGAATATTGTTCTGCGTTGTCAAACCATTCAAGAGCATCTTCTATTGCAACATAGAGTGGTGCATTGTTCTCTTCGTTCTTTAGCGCATAAGTAAGAAATTCCGATAGATATAACGCAATGGCTCTTTTTACCGGATGAAAAGGGATTGAATTGTATGGAGCTCTGTTTCTTATTTGCGATAAATGTTGTAACGGTTTTCCTTGTGTGGCTCCCTTTGATTCATATTCAATCTTGGTAAGTGGTTGCAGCAAGGCATTCTTTGCAGCACCTTTACTGTTCTTTGCCAAATAGAACATATAAGAGGTGTAGCCTTGTTCACGTGAGAATATGTGAATAATGCTGGATTTGTCGTTATGTTTGGTTACGCTTAACAGAATTCCTACCTCTTTTTGCCACATTTTGCCCTTTTTTTGAAATGATAAGCGAAGATATGAAAAAAAACTTGTGAAAAAGTTTGCAGATAAAAAAAATGTCACTACTTTTGCATCCGCTTAAGGCAAAGACCTGAGAAATCAGGAGTTGAGGATGGCGTGTTCGTATATCGGTTAGTACACAAGATTTTCATTCTTGTAAGAGGGGTTCGACTCCCCTACACGCTACAAGTTAAATAAAAAAAGGAAGATTTATAATGGCAAATCACAAGTCAGCCTTAAAGGCAATAAGAAAGAGCGAGAAGAGAAGACTTCATAATCGTTATTATGCTAAGACAATGCGTAATGCAGTTCGTCAGCTTCGCGCTATGACCAATAAGGAAGAAGCAACTGTAGCATATCCAAAGGTACAGAAGATGCTTGATAAAATGGCTAAGACAAAACTTATTCACAAGAATAAGGCAGCTAATATCAAGTCAAAGCTTTGCGCTCACATTGCTAAGTTAGCTTAAGATTGATTTTAGAAACTCTATTTAAGAGTGATGAATAATCTCAGGACTGGAAGTTTTCCGGTCCTTTGCTTTTTTTATGTATATATACAAAAAAGAGAAGGCTGTCTGATTTGCATCGACAGCCTTTTGTATTGTATGACAATTATATTAATGTAATTTTATGCGTCAATATTTGCGTAGGTTGCATTCTTCTCAATGAATTCACGACGAGTGCTAACGTCTTCGCCCATTAGCATTGAGAAGATATGATCTGCTTCTGCTGCATCTCTGATTTGCACCTGCTTTAATAATCTGTTCTCCGGATTCATGGTGGTTTCCCACAGATGTTCCGGGTTCATTTCACCAAGACCTTTGTAGCGCTGTGTAGTGATGTTCTGTTCATTACCGCCACCATACTGATCAATGAAACGTTGACGCTGTACATCGTCATAGCAGTACTCCTTTATTTTACCTTTTGAACATAGGTAGAGTGGTGGAGTTGCTATATACAAATGTCCGTTCTCGATAAGTTCCGGCATATAACGGAAGAATAGTGTCATTATAAGGGTGTCGATGTGTGAACCATCGACATCGGCGTCGGTCATAATGATAACTTTGTAATAACGCAGTTTGTCATAATTGGCCTTCTTTGAATCTTCCGGATATAGACCAAAACGTACGCCCAATGCCTGTATGATGTTGTTTACCTCTTCGTGGTCGAACGCTTTGTGCCACATTGTGCGCTCTACGTTGAAAATCTTACCACGGATAGGTAGAATAGCCTGTGTATGGCGATCGCGTCCCTGCTTTGCGCTACCGCCCGCAGAGTCACCCTCTACTATGAATAGTTCGCATAGTGCAGGGTCTTTTTCTGAACAGTCGGCAAGTTTTCCAGGTAGGCCGCTGCCACTCAGTGGGCTCTTGCGCTGTACGCTTTCTCTTGCCTTGCGAGCTGCTACGCGTGCCTGAGCTGCCAGAATAACCTTCTCAATAATCATCTTGGCGTCTTTTGGGTGCTCTTCCAAATAGTTGGTCAGAGCTTCGCCAACAGCCTGTTGTACTGCGCCGGCTACTTCGCTGTTTCCCAATTTTGTTTTGGTCTGTCCTTCGAACTGAGGTTCGGCTACCTTTACAGATATAACTGCGGTCAAGCCTTCACGGAAGTCTTCGCTTTCAATCTCAACCTTGGCTTTTTCCAGGAATTTGTTGTCGTCGGCATACTTTTTAAGTGTGCGAGTCAAAGCAGTTCTGAAACCGGCCAGGTGAGTACCACCTTCTATGGTGTTGATGTTATTTACGAATGAACGTATGTTCTCTTTGAAGCCTATGTTATAAAGTATGGCAACCTCTATAGGAACATTCTGCTTTTCTGTGTTCAAATAGATGGGGTCGCTGATAAGACGGGTTCTGTTTTCGTCTATGTAGCTTACGAACTCTTTCAAACCATCTTCTGAATAGAATACCTCTTTCTGAGGATTGCCATCTTCGTCTATCTTACGTAAATCGGTAAGAGATATGGTTAATCCTGCGTTGAGGAATGCCAATTCGTGCAATCTGGTTGCTAAAATGTCATATTTGTATTCAGTTGTGGTAAATATAGAACCATCTGGCCAGAAAGTCTGTTTTGTACCGGTGATGTCTGCAGTACCTACTACCTCTACCTGTGTCATCGGTTTACCGCAAGAGTACTCCTGGCGATGAATCTTGCCGTCGCGGAATACTTCTGTTACCATCTTTGTGGAGAGGGCATTTACGCAAGATACACCTACGCCGTGAAGACCACCGGAAACTTTGTAAGAGCCTTTATCGAACTTACCACCGGCGTGCAATACGGTCATTACAACTTCTAATGCAGAACGATGTTCTTTCGGGTGCATATCTACCGGAATACCACGACCGTTATCTTGTACCGATACGGAGCCATCTTCGTTTATGGTTACGTCTATTCTGGTACAATATCCTGCCATAGATTCGTCGATAGAGTTATCTACAACTTCGTAAACCAAGTGGTGTAAGCCCTTTTCGCTAATGTCACCAATGTACATTGCGGGACGCTTACGTACTGCTTCCAAACCTTCTAAAACCTGAATGTTTTGCGCAGAATAGTTGCTGTTGTTGAGCGATTCATCGTTCATCTTATATCTGTATTTTCAATTGTTTTTAACATTAGGGAAATCCCTGTATTTTAACATACAAATGTATGAAAAATAATCCGAAAAGTGGTATAAACACACCTTATTTATTTTAAGAAATGCAAAAATGTAACATAAAGTATCCTACAATGCTTTTTTGAGCTATATTTTTTCTATTTTTGCGCCCACTAATATTAAAGTGGTAGAATAATACTGAAAAATAGTATCAAAATGACAAAGAAAATTTCTGTAGGCGGCAAGATCCGTTCATTAAGAGAATCCAAGATGATGGAGGTGGAGGTTTTGGCAGAACGTTCACAACTTCCAATAGAGCAAATTCAGGCAATTGAAGAAGATAACCTATTACCGGGCTTGGCTCCACTTATTAAGATTGCCAGAGTCTTAGGCGTCAGATTGGGTACTTTTTTAGACGATTCTCAGGGAATGGGTGCTGTTGTAAGCAGACATGAAGATGCTAAAGAGAGTGTACGTTTTACCAACCACAGTTCAGCCGGTAACGAAAGTATGATTTATCGTTCCCTTTCTGAAGGCAAAGAGAATCGCCATATAGAACCTTTTGTAATTGATATACTTCCTGATAATGAACAAAATTACTCAATGTCTTCACACGAAGGAGAAGAGTTTATCTATGTTCTTGAAGGTAAGGTTGAAATCAATTACGGTAAGCAGTCTTATGTTTTGGAAAAAGGTGATAGTATCTATTACGATTCAATAGTTAAACATCACGTTCACGGTTATGGCAATGAGGCTGCTAAGATATTGGCAGTGGTTTATGCTCCGTTTTAATAGTCAGTTTGTATGATTCAATTATCAGAAAAGACATTAGGTGATTATCTTGAATATTGGGCAGAACATACTCCCGATAAAGAGTATATAGTATATTCCGACCGAAATTTAAGATTTACCTGGAAAGAGTTCAATCAGCGTGTTGACGATATGGCCAAAGGCTTGATAGCCATTGGTGTAACTAAAGGTACACACGTAGGCCTGTGGGCACAAAATGTTCCTGATTGGCTTACATTTCTATATGCTTGTGCAAAGATAGGTGCGGTATGTATTACTGTAAATACAAACTATAAGCAGAATGAATTGGAGTTCCTGGTTAAGGATTCCGATATGCATACTCTTTGTTTGACAGATGGTACCTGGGAGAGTAACTATGTGGATATGACATATCAGATGCTTCCCGAACTTAGAGAGTGTCAGCGCGGCCATTTAGAAAGTAAAAACTTCCCTAATCTTAAGAATGTGGTTTACATAGGTCAGGAGAAGTATCGCGGAATGTATAACACAGCAGAAATTCTGTTGTTGGGTGAAAATACAGAAGAAGACGAATTTATAAAGTTGCGTAATTCTGTAAATTGTCACGATGTGGTTAATATGCAATATACATCGGGCACTACCGGTTTTCCAAAAGGCGTAATGCTTACACACTACAATATCGCCAATAACGGCTATTTGACAGGCGAGCACATGAAGTTTACCCAAGAGGATAAACTTTGTGTATGTGTTCCATTGTTCCACTGTTTTGGTGTAGTGCTGGCAACAATGAACTGTCTTACACACGGCTGTACTGAAGTTATGGTAGAGCGTTTCGATCCGTTGGTGACATTGGCTTCTGTTCATAAAGAGCGTTGTACTGCACTTTATGGTGTACCTACAATGTTTATTGCAGAGCTGAATCATCCTATGTTCGATATGTTCGATTTAAGCTGCTTACGTACTGGTATTATGGCAGGTTCATTATGCCCTATTGAACTGATGCGTAAGGTGGAAGATAAGATGCATCTGCGTGTAACCAGCGTATATGGTCTGACAGAGACATCACCGGGTATGAGCCAAACCCGCATAGACGATCCGGACGAAGTACGTTACACTACAGTAGGTCGCGATTACGAATTCGTAGATGTTAAAGTGTTAGATCCGGAAACAAATCAGGAGGTCCCTGTGGGTGTTCAGGGTGAAATGTGCTGTAAGGGATTTAATGTAATGAAGGGTTATTACAAGAATCCTAAAGCGACCGCCGAAATTATTGATGAAAACGGTTATCTGCATTCAGGCGATTTGGGCGTAAAGGACGAAAACGGCAATTATCGTATTACAGGTCGTATTAAGGATATGATAATCAGAGGTGGTGAGAATATCTATCCAAGAGAAATAGAGGAGTTCCTGTATCATCTGCCGGGTGTACGCGATGTTCAGGTAGCCGGTGTGCCATCAAAGAAGTATGGTGAAGAGGTAGGAGCCTTTATAATTTTGGATGAAGGTGTAAAACTGACGGTGGATGAGGTGCGTGATTATTGCCGTGGCAGAATAGCACGCTACAAAATACCAAAATATGTCTTCTTTGTTGATGAATATCCATTGACAGGAAGTGGTAAAATTCAGAAATTCAAACTGCGTGACCTTAGCTTGAAGCTATGTGCCGAGCAGGGTATAGAAGTTATATAATATGGAGATTAACGAACAGATTAAACAGATGGCAATGCGTCTTCGTGCTCTTCGCGAAGATTTGGAAATGTCAGTAGAGGATGTTGCTTCAAAATGTGGTATCACATCAGAAGAACTACAAAACTATGAATCGGGAGAGTTTGATATTCCGATGAATTTCTTGTGTAATGCTGCGGCTGTACTGGGCGTGGAACCTTTGGAACTTTTTACCGGTGAAACTCCTAATATGAGCGGTTATTGGTTGGTTAGAAAGGGTAAGGGCCCTGTAATAGAACGTAGTAAAGCCTACAAGTACCAGGCGTTGGCTATGGGATTCAAACAGGCAAAAGCCTCTCCTTTTATAGTAACTGTTGAACCTAAAGAGGACGAAGCGATGCACTTGAACAGCCACGAAGGTCAAGAATTTAACCTTCTGTTAAAGGGACAACTTTTGCTGAATATAGGTGGAAAAGAACTTGTGCTCAATCCCGGTGATAGCATCTATTTTGATTCAACATTACCACATGGAATGAAAGCACTTAATGGAGAATCTGCAAGATTTTTTGCAATAATTATCTGATATACAAGAATATATGTTAGAACGTTTTCTTAAACGGACAGAATTTACATCCTTAGAGGATTTTAGGAAGAATTTTGAGATAATAGCTCCCGATAATTTTAACTTTGCTTACGATGTAGTGGATGCATGGGCTGCAGAAGCACCGGATAAATTGGCTATGTTGTGGACTAACGATGAAGGAGCTGAACAAAGATATACATTTGCAGACATAAAAGAGCAGTCTGACAAAGTAGCATCATTCTTTTTACAGTTGGGCATTAAGCGTGGCGATTGTGTAATGATGATGCTCAAGCGTCGTGTTGAATTTTGGTTTACAATAGTGGCTCTGCATAAGATAGGTGCAGTAGCAATTCCTGCAACTCATCTGCTTACTCCTAAAGATTTGATATATAGAAATAATTCAGCAGGAATAAGAATGATTGTTGCAGCAAATGACGAACTTATAATTCAGCATGTGAACGATTCTCTTTCACAGTCACCTACTGTGGAATTTCTAGTATCTACAGGTAGTTATTCAGAAGGTAATTGGCATAGCATGGATAAAGGTATAGCAGAGGCACCTGCCTTTGTGAAACCGGAATTTGTAAACAATAACAGTGATATTTCACTGCTTTACTTTACATCGGGTTCTTCGGGTCAACCAAAAATGGTAGCACACAATTTCCTTTATCCATTAGGACATATAGTAACTGCAAAATATTGGCATAACGTACATCAGAACAGCTTGCATCTGACTGTTGCAGATACAGGTTGGGGTAAAGCAGTTTGGGGTAAGCTTTATGGCCAATGGATAGTAGGTGCTGCGGTGTTTGTATATGATCACGAAAAGTTTACTCCTGCCGATATACTTGCAGTGATGGCTAAATACAGAGTAACTTCTTTCTGTGCACCTCCTACAATATACCGTTTCCTTATTCGCGAAGATTTGAGCCGTTATGATTTAAGTGCTTTGGAATATTGTACTACAGCAGGCGAACCTCTCAATCCAAGTGTATTTGATTCCTGGAAACAATCTACAGGATTGACAATTTACGAAGGATTTGGTCAGACAGAAACAACACTGACTATTGCAACATTCCCATGGATGACTCCAAAACCGGGTTCACTTGGTATTCCAAATCCTGCTTACGATATGGATTTGCTTACTCCCGATGGACGTTCGGCAGAAGACGGCGAAAATGGAGAGATCATCCTGCATACTGACAGAAGATTGCCGATTGGATTATTTGAATCGTACTACAAGAATCCTGAACTTACAAAGACTGTACACTACGACGGTATATATCATACAGGTGATGTTGCTTGGCGCGATTCCGATGGTTTTTATTGGTTTGTAGGTAGAACCGATGATGTTATCAAGAGTTCGGGTTATCGTATTGGCCCGTTCGAAGTTGAAAGTGCTCTGATGACACATCCTGCAGTTGTGGAATGTGCAGTGACCGGTGTGCCTGATGATGTACGCGGACAGATTGTAAAGGCTACAATTGTATTGGCAAAAGAGTATGTTGATTATCCCGATAAGGATGCTCTGATAAAAGAGATTCAGAATCACGTAAAGAAGGTTTCTGCTCCTTATAAATATCCGCGTGTTGTTGATTTTGTAACAGAACTTCCTAAAACAATCAGCGGTAAAATTCGTAGAGTAGAGATACGTCAGAAAGATGCTGCCAAAGAGTGATAATTTGGTGCTCTAAGATATGTTAAGCGGGTTGTTATAGTAATGATAACCCGCTTTTTTTTGGTTAAAATGATAATAAAAAACAAAAATCTTGCTTTTTATTATCAAAAGAGATACTTTTACAACTGTATTGCGAATATCGCAATTGTGTTATGTTTTTTATAAATAACGGTCTCTGACCAAAAAATGTATTAATATGAGAAAAATTAAGGGCTTGATGTCATTTGGCGTAATGCTGATGGCTGGTTTGATGATGGCTGCTTGCGGTGCATCAGGTGAAACAAAAGAGAAGAAACAGAAAGGTTTGGTACTTCCTGAAGGTGACAATGCAACTTTGGTTGTTGATGGAAGTTACACTACAATCACATTCCCGAATGAACTTTCAGCTGAAGATCAGGAACGTTACAACACTGACTTTGTAGGTTATATTATGAGCCTGAACGGAAAAATCAATGTAGAAGGAAGAGAAATGAACAACTATCCTATTTACTACTATCTGCACAATCAGGGACAGTGGTTGTTTAAGGGTGAATATGAAAATCCTGCAATCATAAGCGTTAAAGACATTAAGATGATTAAAATCTCTAACTATCCATTACGTTTAAGAGAGTTCAATACTCAGATGCCTCTTTTAGATGGTTCAAAAGAGAAGAAAAACGATCAGGGTTATCAGGATGAAATCCTATTTGGCAGTAACAGATATACTTTTGTTGAGATATTGGTTAGATAATAGGTTTAAAGAGTATAAAAAATATGAGGCTGATCTTTTTAGAACAGCCTCATGTTTTTTTGTTACTTATCAGTCAACCAACTCCATTCCAAGACGTATGGCTTTTTCGTTGAGTGGCAGATATTTCCAATTTCGTTCTGAAACAGAATGTTTAATACCTTCCAATACGTGATCTACCTGTAGAATAGGGCGTATCTTCATAAACGCACCCAACAGGAACATATTGGCAACCTTTGTGGCATTAATCTTTGCAGCCTCTTCAATAGCCTTAATAGGATATATGGTTATATCTGTTCTGGTTGGTTTGCGAGTAATGGTACTTGGAGTGTAAATAAGAATACCACCCGGCTTTACCATCTGTTCAAACTTGTCCATTGACTGTTGGTTCAGAATAATTGCGGTACTATACTGCTGAAGTATAGGTGAACTAATACGTTTGTCGCTCAGAATAACTGTTACGTTTGCAGTACCACCACGAATTTCAGGACCGTATGATGGCATCCAAGATACCTCAAGACCTTGTGTCAAACCTGAATATGCTATGATTTTTCCCATCGAGAGGACTCCTTGTCCTCCAAAACCGGCAATAATTATCTCTTCTGTCATAGTTGTAGTCTTTATCTTGGGAGATTCATATCCATTACTATCTTACCATCCACTTTCATATCACCCAACGGATACTTCTTGAACATGTTTTCAACCATCCAGTCGTTTGCTGCCTTAGGTGATAGACCCCAACCTGAATTACAGTTGGATACAACCTCTACTATAGATGTACCCTTTTTGTCACGTTGGTTTTCAAATGCCTGACGCAGAGCTTTCTTTAGCTTTCTTACGTTGGCAGGTGTATGAACAGAATGACGTGTTACATAATGAACACCGTCAAGTTGTGCTAACAACGGAGTGATGTTCAATGGATAACCCATGGTTTTTACGTCACGTCCGCGTGGGCAAGTGGTGGTCTTCATGCCTTCCAAAGTGGTTGGTGCCATCTGACCGCCGGTCATACCATAAATACCATTGTTGATGAATACAATAACAATGTTTTCACCACGGTTACAAGCGTGCATAGTCTCTGCAGTTCCTATAGCAGCAAGGTCACCGTCTCCCTGATAGGTGAATACATACTTTTCTGGAATTACACGTTTGATACCTGTCGCAACTGCACAAGCACGGCCATGTGCTGCTTCTACAACATCAAATTTGTAAAAATCGTATAGGAATACGGAACAACCTACAGGCGATATGCCTACAACATCGTGTTCAATGCCCATCTCCTCAATAACTTCGGCAATGGTGCGTACCACTACACCGTGTCCGCAACCCGGACAGAAGTTGAAAGTGGCATCAGACATCAAACGACTCTTCTGATATACGAGGTTTTCCGGTTTGATTATATCTTTAGCTTCCATTTCTCTCTTTCTTGATTAAAGGTTGAACTCTTTATACAATGCGTTCTCAATCTCTTCCGGTGAAGGTACCATACCACCTAATCGACCAAAGAAACCTACAGGTTTACGTCCCTCTACAGCAAGTCTGATATCTTCAATCATCTGGCCTGCATTCAATTCAACAGACATAAGTCCTTTAACGCGGTTCTCCTCTGCCAAAGCAGTAATCTCTTTTGTTGGGAAAGGATACAAAGTGATAGGGCGGAATAGACCTATCTTGTGTCCTTTTGCTCTGGCTAATTCAATACTCTTTTGAGCTATACGTGCAATGATGCCGAAAGCTACAATGATATATTCTGCATCTTCACAATCTATCATTTCGTAACGTACCTCTTCTGCTTCCATAGCACGATATTTCTCCTGTAAGCGGATGTTTACCATTTCATGTTGCTGTGGCAACAGGTTGAGCGATGTTACAAATCTGCGCTCTTTACCTTCAGGAGTACCATTGGTAGCCCAATCCGGATATTCAGCTAAACGTGGACGCTGTTCAGGAAGAACAATCTTTTCCATCATTTGACCTAATGCGCCATCGGAAAGAATCATAACAGGGTTACGATATTTGAATGCCAAATCGAAACCTTCTGCAATGAAATCTGCCATCTCTTGTACAGAAGATGGGGCCAATGTCAGCAATTTGTAGTCACCGTGGCCACCACCCTTAACTGTTTGGAAATAGTCAGCCTGGCTTGGCTGGATAGTTCCCAAACCCGGACCGCCACGCGATACATTAATAAGCAAACATGGCAGTTCTGCTCCGGCCAAATATGAAATACCTTCACTCATCAGGCTAATGCCCGGACTAGAAGATGATGTCAATACTCTATGACCTGTTGCTGCGGCACCATAAACCATATTGATAGCAGATACTTCACTTTCTGCCTGAAGTACTACCATACCTGTTCTGGATTCTGCATCAACCTCCATCAGATACTCCATAACCTCTGTTTGTGGAGTAATAGGGTAACCGTAGAAAGCATCTGCTCCGGCGCGTATAGCTGCCTCGGCAATAGCTTCGTTACCTTTCATCAGTTTAAACTCTTTTTCCATAGTTAATCTTCAATTTTAGTCCTATAAACGGAAATCACTCCGTCTGGACAGATAATTGCGCAATTGGTACAGCCTGTACAAGCTTCCGGGTTTGCCATATAGGCATAATGGTAACCTTTACTATTTACAGGTTCTGACATTCCAATTACCTGTTGCAAACAAGTGGATACGCAAAGTTCGCAGCCTTTACAACGTTCAGAATCGACTACGATTGCACCTTTAATTTTTGCCATTTTTATATTCTCTATAATTTGGTATGTTTTATCTCTATTATCTGGGTGATAGCGATGTGCCGGTTTTGGCTATTTCTGTCAAGTTGACATCATATACTAAAGTTGAATATGCAGGTATGTCTGAAACCTTATCACTTCCATATCCTATTGAGTATGGAATGTATATTCGCCAGATATCGCCAACTCTCATATATTGCAGTGCCGATGCCATACCGTCAATCAGGTTTGATACTTTAAAAGCTACCGGTGAATTGATTGCCGGATTAATTTCCGGAGTCTTGAATGATTGGTCTGCAATATATCCCATAGGATAGTTTGCAGATGGAATCAATCTGGCCCTGTAATTAATCCTAATGCTATCGGTGAAACATGGAGAAGAAGTACCTTCTCCTTTTTCTATCACCTTACAATATACGTATCTGCTATCTCCCCACTCCTTTTTAGGGTCAAGTTTAAATGAGAGTATTCTGAACATATCGCCTTTTTCTGCATCGTATGGTGCAATAGGTTCAGCCGAATAGTTGGCAACTGCATTTGCAATAGAATCTATGAAATTGTCATTACGCTCTTTCCAGTTGGAAAATTCGTTGAATTCTTCTGTCTCTTCGCAAGAAGTAAAGACAAAAGCAAGTGCTATGACAGATGTCAATATGGTCAGAAATCTCTTCATCTTATCTCTTATTTAAGCGTTTTCAGTACGCTTGTTATAGAAACCTTATCGGATAGTATAGCGTTCAAATCGCTGATTTTAACACGCTCCTGCTGCATAGAATCGCGATCACGCAATGTAACTGTGCCATCTTCCAGTGACTGATGATCTATTGTTACGCAGTATGGAGTACCAATAGCATCCTGACGACGATAACGCTTGCCGATAGAGTCTTTTTCGTCGTACTGACAATTGAAGTGGAACTTGAGGTCGTTCTGAATGCTGTGAGCAAGTTCTGGCAGACCATCTTTCTTCACCAATGGCAATATAGCCAGTTTTACAGGTGCCAATGATGCAGGCAAGTGCAATACTGTACGTGTTTCGCCATTTTCAAGTGCCTGCTCTTCGAAAGCAGCAGACATTATGCTGAGGAACATTCTATCTACACCGATAGATGTTTCAATTACATACGGAGTGTAGCTTTCGCCGCTTTCCGGATCGAAGTACTTGATGTTCTTGCCACTGAATTTTTCGTGCTGTGACAAGTCAAAGTTTGTACGACTGTGAATACCCTCTACCTCTTTGAAACCAAATGGCATCAGGAATTCAATATCGGTAGCTGCATTTGCATAGTGAGCCAGTTTGTCGTGGTCGTGGAAACGGTAGTGGTCTGCGCCAAAACCTAATGCCTGATGCCACTTCATACGTGTCTCTTTCCATTTTGCAAACCAGTCAAGTTCTGTGCCCGGTTTGATAAAGAACTGCATCTCCATCTGTTCAAACTCTCTCATTCTGAAGATGAACTGACGAGCTACAATTTCGTTACGGAATGCTTTACCTATCTGTGCAATACCGAAAGGAATTTTCATTCTACCGGTTTTCTGTACGTTCAGGTAGTTTACAAAGATTCCCTGTGCAGTTTCCGGACGCAGATATATCTTCATATTGCTGTCTGCAGTAGAACCCATTTCTGTTGAGAACATAAGGTTGAACTGACGTACGTCTGTCCAGTTGCGTGTGCCACTGATAGGGCAAACAATCTCTTCGTCCAGAATAATCTGCTTTAGTTCAGCCAGATTGCTATCGTTCATAGCTACCTTGAAGCGTTCGTGCAATGCATCTCTTTTAGCTGCAATTTCTGCAATACGAGGACTGGTTGAACGGAACTGTTCTTCATTAAAAGATTCACCAAAACGCTTTGCAGCCTTTGCAACCTCTTTCTCAATCTTTTCGTCATATTTTGCCATCTGCTCTTCAATGAGAACGTCTGCACGATAACGTTTCTTAGAGTCGCGGTTGTCAATAAGAGGATCGTTGAATGCGTCAACGTGTCCCGATGCTTTCCAAATAGTAGGGTGCATAAAGATTGCAGAATCTATACCTACAATATTGTCATGCAGCAGAATCATACTCTGCCACCAATAGGTCTTAATATTGTTCTTAAGTTCAACACCTAACTGACCATAATCATAAACTGCACCTAATCCATCGTATATATCACTTGATGGAAATACAAAACCATACTCTTTGCAATGAGCAACTATCTTCTTGAAAACATCTTCTTGTGCCATAACTATTTTTGTGAAAATTTGTGCAAAGGTACATCTTTATAATAAAATAATGAAACTAACGATGGCAAATTCGGCTTAAAAGTTGTAAATTCGCGTCGATTAAAGGTAAAAATGATGAGTGAAGAAAATAGCAAAATATATACTCCTACAGTTGACGATGATGGTTTAATACGCCATCATCTTTCCGGAATGTATCAAGGTTGGTTCTTGGAATATGCGTCATATGTTATTTTGGAACGTGCTGTGCCCCATTTTGTAGATGGCTTGAAACCGGTGCAACGTAGAATACTTCACTCTATGAAACGATTGGATGACGGACGCTTCAATAAAGTGGCTAACATTGTAGGTCATACAATGCAGTTTCACCCACATGGCGATGCTTCAATAGGCGATGCATTAGTACAGTTGGGACAAAAAGATTTGCTTATTGAGTGTCAGGGTAACTGGGGAAATATATTGACAGGACATAGCGCAGCTGCTCCGCGATATATAGAAGCGCGTCTCTCTAAATTTGCGTTGGAAACATTGTTTAATCCAAAAACTACTGAATGGAAAGCATCGTACGACGGAAGGAACAAGGAACCGGTTAATCTTCCGGTTAAATTTCCTTTGTTGCTAGCTCAAGGTGTAGAAGGTATTGCGGTAGGTTTGTCCAGTAAAATTTTACCACATAACTTTAATGAAATATGCGATGCTGCCATAGCCTACCTGAAGGGAGAAGAGTTTGCGCTTTATCCTGATTTCCAGACAGGTGGCACAATTGATGTATCAAAATATAACGATGGTGAACGTGGTGGAATGGTTCGTATTAGAGCCAAGATTTCAAAAGAGGCCGATAATAAGACTCTTGTGATTTCTGAAATTCCATACGGTGAAAACGTAATGACATTATGCGAATCTATAGAAAAGGCCGAAGAGAAGGGTAAGATAAAGATTCGTAAGATGGATAACCTTACTGCCGATAAGGTTGAGATTAGAATCACTCTTGCTCCAGGTGTCTCATCGGATAAGACCATAGATGCTCTGTATGCATTTACAGGTTGCGAGGTACGTATTTTCCCTAACTGTTGTGTTATTGATGATCATCGTCCTTACTTCCTGACAGTTAGTGATGTGCTTAAGAAATCGGTAGATAATACACTGAACCTTCTGAAACGTGAATTGGAAATAGAGCGTGCAGAATTGTTGGAACAGTTGCATTTTGCATCGCTTGAACAAATTTTCATTCAGGAAAGAATCTATAAGGATCAGGAATTTGAACAGGCAGAAAATGACGATGAAATTTGTGAACACATAGACTTTAGACTGACTCCTTATTATCCTCAGTTTGTTCGTGAGGTGACAAAAGAGGATATTCTCAGATTGATGGAAATCAAGATGAAACGTATTACTAAATATAATAAGGAGAAGGCTGATGAGGCTATGGCAAGAATGAAGGATGAGATTGCCAGAATAGAAAAGGAACTCTCCAATATGGTAAAGGTTACTATCAATTGGTTTAAAAAGCTGAAAGATAAATTTGGTGATGCGTATCCGCGTAGAACAGAAATCAAGACATTCGATACCATTATAGCAAATAAAGTAGTAGAGGCAAATCAGAAACTTTATATAAACAAAGCAGATGGATTTATAGGCACAGGCCTAAAGAAAGATGAATATGTTACCAACTGTAGCGATATGGATGATATTATCCTGTTCTACAAAGATGGTCGTTACAAGATAGTGAAGGTGGCAGAGAAACTATTTGTGGGCCCGGGCGTAATTTATCTTGATGTATTTAAGAAGAACGATAAACGTACTATATACAATGTGGTGTATCGTGATGGTAAGAATGGCGCATATTATATGAAACGTTTTGCCGCCACAGGCCTTACTCGCGATAAGGAGTACGATTTGACACAGGGTAAACCAAATTCAAAGGTTATGTATTTTACTGCAAACCATAATGGTGAGGCAGAGGTAATAAAAATAACTTTGAAACCTAATCCAAAACTAAAGAAACCTATTTTTGAGAAAGACTTTAGTGAACTGCTTATCAAAGGACGTCAGTCAATGGGTAATCTGCTTACCAGAAACGAAGTTCAGAAAGTGACGCTAAAATCTCATGGCGGTTCAACATTGGGAGGTCGTAAGGTATGGTTTGACAGAGATATTTTGCGTCTGGATTTTGAAGGACATGGAGAGTATCTGGGTGAATTCGATAAGGACGATTTGCTGCTTGTAGTACTGGATAATGGTGAATTCTATACAACAGAGGTAGATCCAAACTGCCATTTTGATGCAAATATCCTGAAACTTGAGAAGTTCGATATATCCAAAGTTTGGACTGCATTACTCTATGATGGTTCTCAAAAGGGAATGCTCTATATGAAGCGATTCAATATGGAGATTACAGCTAAGAGAAAGAATCTGTTGGGAGAAGACAAAAACAGTAAACTGGCATTGCTTACAGATACTGTTTATCCACGCATATTGGTGAATTTTGGTGGGGCTGACAGTTTCCGTGAACCACTGGAGCTGGATGCAGAAGAGTTTATAGCTGTTAAGGGATATAAAGCCCGCGGTCGCAGAGTCTCTACCTTTAAAATAGCATCTGTAGAGGAATTGGAACCACTAAGAATGCTCGAAGTTGTAGAACCTGTGTTACCAGAGTCTGCCGATATAGACGAATCTGAAAACGATAATTCAAACGCAGAAGATAATGAACAATTGGTGCTCTTTGAATAAGAGATTTGGGTGTGTAGTTGTAATCCTGTCACTCTGTTCATTCTTGTGCGCTCAAAGCACAGGTAGGGTGGGTGGTATGCCTGAAAATGGTGAATATCAGACTATTGCTTCATTAGGTGGTGGCTATACAGCTATGTTTGATTCCTATCTTTCAGAGAACAGATATTCCGGTTTTAACATTACTTGCACATACGACAATCTCTATCATAGGGAGAATGCAAAACTGTTTGACTATTTTGAAGATGAGTTCCTGATAAATGTCTCCCGTTTGACTGATCAGGCAAAATATTCATACTCTTATGCATTATCATTTGATGCAATATTAAAATGGGATTATAAGTTTTTTGAGGATTCAAAATTTACATTCTATACGGGTCCCGGGTTAGCAACCAGATTGGGTGTGGTATATAATCCTTATAACTCCAATAATCCGGCGCAAGTGAAATTTTTCACAATGTTTGCTCCTCATATAGCAGGAGTATGGCGCTTTAAGGTGGCAGATTATCCTATGGCATTGAGTGTAAAGAGTACAATACCATTGTTGGGTGTTACATTTGCTCCGGATTACGGACAGTTGTATTATGAAATGTACGAGTATGATGGTTATGCAAATTCTATTCGTTTTGCCTGGCCACTACTTATGCCAACCATATACAACAGAATATCTTTGGACTTTCCTATATGTAATGTCCTGATGCGATTCAGCTATAATCATAATTATTCGTTCTACCACTACAGTGATAATACCAGTGCTTTAAATAATCACTCGTTAACTATAGGTGTAGTAAGAACATTAAAGGAGATTCGTTATGGTAAGTAAAAAGCATTATATAGTTCTGATAGCTGCCATTATGTTACTTGTGGTATCGTGTGTTCCTGAAAATGAATTTGAGAATACACCAAAAGGTAATTTTAATGCACTTTGGACTATAATAGACGAACGTTACTGTTTCCTGGATTATAAGAATGAAGAATATGGACTGGATTGGGATAAAGTTCGTAAAAAATACTCTTCCAGATTGACATCGGATGTAAATAACATTGGGCTTTTTGAGATTCTTACAGATATGTTGTCTGAACTGCGCGATGGACATGTGAATCTCTATTATACTGCCGATGTAGGCAGATACTGGTCATGGAAAGATGATTATCCGGCCAACTTCGATATGAAACTTGTAGAAAAATATCTGGGTACAGATTACAAAATAAGCAGTGGCATATATTATAAAGTATTGGACGATAATATAGGTTATCTTTATGTCGGTGATTTTAGCAATACTATAGGTGAATCATCGCTTGATGCTATTATCAGTATGCTATCTGTATGTAACGGATTGATAATTGATGTACGCGATAATGGTGGCGGCAGTGTGGAGAATGCCAGGACTTTAGCTTCACGTTTTACAAATAAAGATCTGTTTGTGGGTTATATAATGCATAAAACAGGTCCGGGACATTCTGAATTTTCGGAACCAAAGAAGCGTTACATAGAGACAAACAAATATCATTTGCGCTGGCAAAAGCCTGTGGTAGTGCTGGCTAATCGTGGTTCCTATAGTGCAACAAACACCTTTGTAAGCGATATGAAGTGTTTGCCTTTGGTTACGGTTATGGGAGATGTTACAGGTGGTGGCTCGGGTATGCCAATGTCATCGGCTTTGCCAAATGGCTGGTCTGTCCGCTTTTCGGCAAGCCCTATGCTTGATGTTGATGGTAATCATATAGAGTTTGGTGTTGCTCCGGATATTGCTGTCTCTCTGGATAAAGAGGCTGCATGTAATGGCATAGATTCCATAATTGAAGCTGCCCGCAACCATATCAACTCCCTGTTGCAATAACAGCATAAAAAAATAAAAGAACGGCAGGAATCAAAAATCCTGCCGTTCCTTTTGTCTATATGTGGGTTGATTACATCATACCTTCCATACCGCCCATTCCAGGAGCAGCCATCATTGGCTTATCTTCTTTCTTCTCTACAATTACGCACTCTGTTGTGAGGAACATACCTGCAATAGAAGCTGCATTTTCAAGAGCAACGCGAGTTACCTTTGCCGGATCTACAACACCTGCTGACAGCATGTTTTCATAGCGGTCAAAACGTGCGTTGTAACCAAAGTCACCTTCGCCTTCTGCTACTTTCTGTACAACAACTGCACCCTCTTTACCTGCATTGTAAACAATCTGACGGAGTGGCTCTTCAATTGCACGACGTACAATCTGGATACCTGTCTCTTCATCAGCAGTTTCGCCCTTCAGATCATCAAGAGCCTTGATAGAACGGATGTAAGCAACACCGCCACCTGCAACGATACCCTCTTCGATAGCTGCACGTGTAGCGCAGAGTGCATCGTCAACGCGGTCCTTCTTCTCCTTCATTTCTGTTTCTGATGGAGCACCAACGTGAATAACAGCTACGCCACCTGACAGTTTTGCAAGACGCTCCTGTAACTTCTCCTTGTCGTATTCAGAAGTGGTAGTCTTAATCTGAGACTTGATCTGAGCTGTACGAGCATCAATTTTCTCTTTGTCGCCCTTACCATTAACAATAGTAGTGTTGTCCTTTGAAATGGTTACCTTTTCTGCTGTACCAAGCATCTCCATTGTAGCCTGTTCCAGTTTAACACCACGCTCTTCGCTGATAACGAAACCACCGGTAAGAACTGCTATGTCTTCCAGCATCTCCTTTCTGCGGTCACCAAAACCAGGAGCCTTTACAGCGCATATCTTCAAACCTGAACGCAGACGGTTTACAACAAGTGTTGTCAATGCTTCAGAATCTACATCTTCTGCAATGATAAGCATTGGACGACCTGTCTGAACTGCCGGTTCAAGAATTGGAAGCATATCCTTCAGGTTGGAAATCTTCTTGTCGTGTATAAGGATAAGAGGATTTTCCATTACGCAGTTCATCTTTTCTGTATCTGTTACAAAGTATGATGACAGATAACCGCGGTCAAACTGCATACCTTCAACTACATCGATATATGTGTCGCGGCCTTTTGCCTCTTCTATAGTGATAACGCCATCCTTTGAAACCTTCTTCATAGCCTCTGCAATCTGCTTGCCAATTTCAGCATCGTTGTTGGCTGAGATTGTAGCAACCTGTTCAATCTTGTCGAAATCATCGCCAACTTCCTGAGCCTGTGCCTTGATGCTTTCAACAACCTTAGCAACTGCTTTGTCAATACCGCGTTTCAAATCCATTGGGTTTGCACCTGCAGTTACGTTCTTCAAACCTACGTTAACAATGCTCTGTGCCAGTACAGTAGCAGTTGTAGTACCGTCACCTGCATCTTCGCCGGTCTTTGATGCAACAGATTTTACCAACTGAGCACCTGTATTCTTGAATGGATCTGCAAGTTCAACCTCTTTAGCTACTGTAACACCATCCTTGGTGATGTGAGGAGCACCGAATTTCTTTTCTACAATAACATTTCTGCCTTTAGGGCCAAGTGTTACCTTTACTGCATTTGCAAGTTCGTCCACGCCCTGTTTCAGAAGATCGCGTGCGTCTGAATTGAACAATATCTCTTTTGCCATAATTTTTACTCCTTATATAATATTAGCCAACTACTGCCAAAACGTCACTCTGGCGCATAATCAAATATTTAACTCCCTCTATTTCAAGCTCTGTACCTGCATACTTACCGTAAAGTACCTGATCACCAAGCTTAAGTATCATCTCTTCATCTTTTGTTCCGTTACCAACTGCCACAACTTCGCCCTTCAAAGGTTTCTCTTTTGCTGTGTCAGGAATAATGATTCCACCAATTGTTTTCTCTTCTGCCGGAGCAGGAAGTACCAAAACTCTGTCTGCTAATGGTTTGATATTCATATTGTTTGTATTTAAAGTTTAATTATTGTCCGTTATTGTTCTCAATGCGGCATTTATCTGCCGTTCATCACTCTATATGCGAAAAACGTGCCAAAATAGAAAGAGTGCCATATTGACACTCTAAACTACTATTTTATAATTTGCTCTGTATCGGCAAGCATAGCTGACAAATCTTCTTCGTTAAGATGTAGCCTGTATTTTCCCTGATTGAATATAGAGATTCTGCCGGTCTCTTCCGATACTACAATTGCCACTGCACTGCTTTTCTGTGTAATACCCATTGCTGCGCGATGTCTCAAACCGAAACTTTTAGGCAGATTTTCAGTCTGAGATATAGGTAATATGCATGCAGCCGCCTTAATCCTATCGTCTGAAATAACCATAGCGCCGTCGTGTAACGGGCTGTTCTTGAAGAAGATATTTTCTATAAGAAGTTGATTGACATCGGCATTAACAGATTCTCCCGTTGCTTCAATATCTTTTAATTCATGCAGATTGTCTATAACAATCAATGCGCCCTCTTTGCGTTTGCTCATACTCAGGCAGGCTTTTATTACAGGCTGCCATTTCTCTGTATCTTCTGCAACATTTTTGCGTCTTGTCAGCCAACGGACAAAATTCTTAGTTCGTGTATGAGTACCAATTTCTCGGAAGAAACGTCTAATATCATCGGCAAACAGCACGATTATGGCCAATACTCCCACATCCACAAGTTTGTTCAGTATAGCGCCTAATAACTGCATTTTGAATACCTGTGAAACCAATATCCATACGCAGACAAAGACCAATATTCCGATAAACATATTGAGCGAGCCTGTCATTCTCATCATCTTATAGACATAGAATAACAGCAATGCCACGCAAAGAATGTCTATGATATCCTTAATACCTATTCCAACAAAATATTCCATACTTATATATTGTTTATTGTTTCCATAATTTTTACAACTTCTACCGCCTCTTTCACATCGTGAACCCTAAGCCACGAAGCCTTTTGTTGTACAGCTAATGTATGTAAAACGGTTGTGCCGTTCAGTGCCTCTTGCGGTGTGCAGTGTAGAACCTTGTATATCATTGATTTTCTGGAGACGCCAACCAATGTTTCGTACCCCATACGGTGTAATGCATCAATGCAATTTAACGCTTGATAATTCTGTTCCAATGTCTTGGAGAAACCAAAACCTGGATCTGCTATAACTTTTTTAAGGCCAACGTTATGAAGTTCTGAAATCTTTAACCTAAAGAATTCTACCATCTCGCTTGCTACATCCTCTTTAATACCTTCATTGTATGTGAGTATGTAAGTAGCTCCATACATGGCTGCTATGCGATACATTTCCTGAGAACCACCGGATATGTCGTTTATAATATCTACATGCCACTCTTTAAGGCAGTGTTCTGCCACTTGCGGTACAAAAGTATCTATTGAAATTGGCAAATCCGGATATTCAGCTCTTATTGCAGGCAAAACTGCTTCAAGGCGCTTTATCTCTTCTTCTGCTGGTATAGCCGTAAATCCGGGGCGAGTAGAACAGGCGCCTATATCAATTGCATCGGCACCATTATCAATCATCAGTTTGATTTGTGCCATTACAGCATCTGTACTACCCATTCTGGAATCTTTGTAGAAAGAATCCGGAGTCAGGTTTATTATGCCCATTATTCGGGTACGGTCACAGTCTGCCAATTTCATAACCGCGAAGTTACAAAAAAGAGTCTCTATTTACCACCACAATTAGAAATAAATGTATTTATTCGCACAGTAAATCAGCAAAAGTCGTATAATAACGTGAATTCGTCGAACTCACATTAATTTAGATGGTTTCCAATTCAGGTAGTTATCGTGGTCATCGACAAGCAAATCCACTTATTCTGTTTTGCGCGTTGTAAGTTGGCGCTACAACCAGACAGAGGCTTGGTTATCTCGCACCAAGCGAGAGGTTGAATCCACCTGAATTTAGGTATTTCTTAAAATAATTATATCTTCCTTGAAGAAGTTGGTAAGCAGTGCCAATGTTCTGATAGTGAAATTGTGCTGACCACTTAACCACTTGGTCACTTCGCTAGGCTTTTTACCTAATGAAAGGGCAAATTCTTTCTTCGTCAATCCCTTTTTAGTCATTAAAGAATTTATTCTATCAGCAATAGCAAAAGATAAATCTACCTCAATCTTTACTGACGAAGGCACATCTTCTACCATTTGCTTAAACTGTTTATCTATACTCTTCATATGTTAAAGTTTTCATCTGTCTCAATTGTATTTGTAGTAATCAATATAGTACCATTCTTTTCTCCTTCTCTTACTAATCTTTCAAACTTCTGTAAAGTAAGTACATATCCATTTAACTCTTCGTCTTCATTATAAGACCGAGACTTTTTTATACCTCCATTGCCTAATACTAAAATCCTATCAGATAGTCTTAAACAATAAAGACGTAATTTTGATTGTATTACAGGTAATGCACATACTCTATCATTAATTTTGCCTTCAGGACGAAAAAAACGTTCCATAGCTCCTATATCTGCAATCTTGTTGATAAAAGCCACAATCCTCATTAAATCGGGATTGTACTCTGCATCGCTTTTAAATCTATTATAAAAATTCTCAAACTCACTTTCGCTTTTCGAAAGGAACTGGATTGTATATATAGTACAACCCTCACTCTTGCTTACTAAAAGTAATTCTGTTTCACTCATAGATTTTATTATTAATAATATTTGTCGCAAAGATAAAGTATTTATTTTACTTATAAGTGAAATGCGAGGTATATTTTGCATCTGCTATAAAAAACGTCAAATGACTCTATAATATCACAAACCGGATTTTCCAACAATCTGTTACATGTTGTTAAAGTGTTAAAGTGATTATTTGAGAGTAAATCTTGTTAGGAATAGAAAACTTTTATACTTTCGTACAAAATCTAATTAATAAAGATAGTAACATGAAGAAATTAAGCGAATTCTACAAAAACAAAGCTGTTACAGAAGCTTCTGCGAACAGCATGTCTAAACGAGAATCAATCTGTTTTTGAAAAATTACCAGTTTTGGTAATTATTCTATATCTTTGCACCAACTAAACACAAATCTTTAGCGCTTATGGTTATAAAATTCAAAGATAAAGCGTTAGCAGATTTGTGTGATAGTACTCATTATGGCAACAAAAAATAATAGATTGATTCCCGGTAGGGCAATTCATCCTGGAGAAATATTGCGCGAAGAATTACGTGAACGCGGTATTAAGCAAAAGGATTTTGCTCAATCAATAGGTGTGCAAGCAACCCATTTGAATGAATTTATCAAAGGAAAACGCAATTTGAACGAAGATTTGGCCATGAAATTGGAGTCGCAGTTAGGTATTTCATTCAAGGTATGGATGAATTTGCATAATGGTTATATGTATGAATCTAAGGCTTTGAAAGAAAAAAGGGCGGAAGAACAATATGCTGTTCAATTTGAACAAGCGTGTGCAAACATCTTTAATATTCAAGCTTTGTATAAGCGTTTGGACCTTACAATGTTAAGTTGTACAGAAAGGGTAAAAGAAATCAAAAAGCTTTTTCCATTTGACCTGCTATCGTCAAACGAGCTGAGAATGCAGGTGTCAGGAATGTACAAACACAGCGAAAAGGTACAGATTGATGAAAAGAATATGCTAACGTGGCTTATCCTCAATAAATTAGAAATATCACGTATTAAGACGTTAAATAACTACGAAAAGGGGAATGCTACAAAGGCAGCTAAAGAAATTGCTTGCATGGCAAACAATAGAACACTTTCTATAGCTGCAATTGAACAATGTCTAAATGAATATGGTATAGCATATATCAAAGTAGAAAAGTTAGATAAAGTACCTATTGATGCATATTCTACTATTTCAGGAAATATGCCGGTAATCACAGTGACATATCGTTATAATGATTTGGATAAATTGGCTTTCGATATTCTACATGAGTTATACCATATAGAACATCATCTTTCAGAAGAAAGTAATGCTTTTATTTCTATTGAAGGTACTGAATATTCTAATGATCCAAGAGAAAAAGAAGCGAATGATTTTGCAAGACAGATGCTGATTCCTGATGAAATATGGGTTAATATTCTAAAAGTGGGTTGCACCAGTTTGTCTCCACATCAGATTGTTAAAACAATAGCAACAGAAGCAGAACGATGCGGTATAAGCCCATCTATTGCAATTGCCCGATACAAACATGAAACAGACTGGTATAGAACTTCTTCTTATAAATCACCCAAGATTTTCTGATTACAACTAATGTAAATTCTCTGCCACCCTGCTCAAGTGAGTAGTGGAAGCGCAGGGACTATCTGTGAGGAGCGGAATTTGCCCCAACCCACAGAGTAGTAATAGGGTAAGTTTGCTGGCATAGCCACCTAAAAAATGCACTATTTGGATTTGGGACAGAAGACACAAGGCGGCATTGGCTCCCGAAAAGGGAGGGGACCCACGTAGGTGGGGAGGACCGCCGGTGGATTGCTGTCCAAATCCAAATCCCTAAACAAACTTATGCTACCACTATACAACACGAACAGCTACGTCCCTAAGCTCCACTACGAAACAGAAATAAAAAACAATGCAATAAGTTTGGTGCTGATTTCAGCTTTCATTATTTTTGTGCAGATGTATTCAAAAAATAAGATGGAGATAGAAAAACTATATACTCTGTTTCTGGAAAGCAAAGGCGTAACAACCGACACCAGAACATGCGCAGACGGACTGATATTCTTTGCATTAAAAGGTGAAAGGTTTAATGGAAACAGCTTTGCACTGCAGGCATTGGAAAAAGGATGCCGGTATGCAGTAATAGATGAAAAAGAGTATTATGATGATACAAACCCAAAACTGATCCTAGTGGAAAACGTGCTTTTAACACTGCAGAAACTGGCACGTCACCATAGAGAGCAGCTGAATACACCTGTAATAGGCATAACCGGAACAAACGGTAAAACCACTACAAAAGAACTGATTGCCACTGTGATGAACAGCAAATACAATACGCATTATACCAAGGGCAATCTGAACAATTCAATAGGTGTACCTCTTACGCTGCTGCAACTAAAACCAGAACATGAATATGCAATAATAGAGATGGGAGCCAGCCATCCGGGCGATATAGAAGAATTGGTGAATATCTCTCTGCCAAACTACGGATTGATTACTAATGTAGGCAAAGCACATCTTTTAGGGTTCGGTTCTTTTGAAGGCGTAATAAAGACCAAAGGAGAACTCTATGACTTTATTCGCAGTAATGGAGGACATATCTTTATAAACGGCAATAACAATTATCTGTTGAATATTGCAGACGGCATAGAAAACACCCGTTACGGAGTGGATTCCGGTATGTATGTTAACGGCAATGTGGTAGAGTGTGCACCGCATCTCAAAATGCAATGGCGTAATGCCGATGGCGCATTCCATACCATTCAGACACAGTTGATAGGTGCATACAATATAGAAAATGTATTGGCGGCTATCACCATCGGTCTCTATTTTGGAGTAGAGGTAGAAAAGATAAATGCTTCTATTGCAGGATATGTTCCACAGAACAACCGTTCCCAATTAACTGTTACAGAAAAGAATAAACTGATAGTTGATGCCTATAATGCAAATCCTACCAGCATGAAGGCTGCTTTAGATAATTTTGCAATGGTAAAGGCCGATGACAAAGCGCTGATTCTGGGCGATATGCGTGAATTGGGTGAATCGGGCAGGGAAGAGCATCAGTCTGTTCTGAAATTGATTGCAGAGTATGGCTTTTCTGATGTATATCTGGTGGGTAGTGAATTTGCTGCAGCACAGGCAGAACAAGCGGCATCATATCACCTTTATAACAATATTGATGAGCTGATTGAATATGTAAAACAATCTCCTTTAAATGGAAAAACCATACTTATTAAAGGATCAAACAGCATAGGATTGACAAAAATTGTAAACTATTTATAACTTAAAAACTAAACAGTATGAAGAAAATTCTAATTTCATTCTTCGCTCTATTTTGCGGAGGTTTGCTGATGGCACAGAGCCTTAAGGTTTCTGTTATGGGCGATTCTTATTCAACTTATCGTGGTACAATGCCTAAACATTACGATTCATTCTACCCTATGCCAATGTGTAAGGTAAGTGAGCAGAGCCAGATGTGGTGGCAGCAGTTTATTGATAGAAACGGCTATCAGTTAGAGAAAAACGATTCTTATTCAGGTTCAACCATCAGTAATTCAGGTTACAATAAAGAGGACTATTCTGACCGTTCATTTGTTGCCAGAATGAATGAGATAGGCGATCCTGATATTCTGTTTATCTTTGGCGGAACAAACGATGACTGGGTACCTGCTCCAATGGGTGAATACAAATATAAAAACTGGACAAAAGAAGATCTTTACAGCTTCCGCCCGGCAATGGCATATCTGTTGCACAACTTGAAACAGTTGTATCCTGATATGAAGATTTATGTTCTTCTGAACTCTGATATGAAGGACGAAACAGATGAATCAATCAGAACAATCTGTAAAAAATATAAGGTTGATTACATTGAACTGCACGATATTGAAAAGAGCATCAATCATCCTACACTGGCAGGTATGACAGCTATTGCAGATCAGATTCAGGAATACATTGACAGTAAAAAGAAGTAATATTCAAATCTGTTAGAATAAAAGAGACTGAAAATCCATTGCGATATTCAGTCTCTTGTTTTATTCAGTTCTTTGCTAAAAAGGTAGCTGCTTCTACTGCAAAACGTAGATGAGTGCCCTTTCCTATTAGCTTTTCACCTTCGAATGCCTCTACATCAAAACTGAGTTTTTTCCCGGAAACCGATGTTAAAACTGCTTTGGCAGAAACCTTTGCTCCAGGTTTTGATGGAGCTAAATGTGATGTCTCAATATGCCCGCCTACGGTAGTGTAGCCCATTGGAAGTAAGGGTGCTACGCAGTTCATAGCGGCATTCTCCATAAGCGATACTAAAACCGGCGTTGCCAATACGGGTAAATCGCCGGACCCTACGTTCATGGCCAAATGCATCTCTTCTACTTGCATTCTGCTTTCAAACTCTCTGCCTACAAAGGCTGCATCTATAATATTCTGTTTCTCTGCCATATCATTACTATTTACTCTGCAAAGTTATATTCTGAACAATAATAATGCACTATGTTTTCACATTTATTTGTATTTAGTTTTTTTGTATGAATAAAAGTTGTACCTTTGCACCGCAAACGCGAAAGCAACTGCGCGGGCGTGGCGGAATTGGTAGACGCGCTAGACTTAGGATCTAGTGTCTTAGACGTGGGGGTTCGAGTCCCTTCGCCCGTACGAAAAAAGAAGAAGTTCGATTGAACTTCTTTTTTTTTTGTATGGGCTTTATCACGCCCACCCTTATTTATTCAGTTTCCTGTCGGAAACTTATCTCGCTAACGCGGAGGTCAGAAGATCTCTTTTTTTTGTACGGGCTGTGATAAATGGAGTAATAGAGTGTGTTTGTGAGGTGTGGCTGCGCTGATGAGAGACAGTAGTGGAAGCGCAGGGACTATCTGTGAGGAGCGGAATAGCGTAGTGAAGTGAAGACCGTTAAAAAACACAGCATGTTTGAGGAACGTTAGACAGCGAATGCTGGCTAAAAGTCCGAGTTCTGTGTTTTAGGGATGAACTTAAGCGAAGCAGCTCCGAACAGCTATGTCCCAAAGCTCCACTACTAACTGAAAAGCCCTGCTACGATAATACGTAACAGGGCTATGCTGAATTGTAACTAAACTGGTGTGTTATTTGTTTACTACTGTGCGAGCAAAGAAATCTAAGAAGTATGGCCAGTTTGGACCTGCTTCGTGACCGCCATCGTGCTGACGATATACCAAATCGCCATCAAGCAGACCTTCGTTCATTAAAGGAAGAACATCGGTTGGCAGACCTTCTGCACCAAGAATCTCCCAAGCTGGTGATGCTTTTGCTGCCGACATAAACATACCAACAATATCTTGCCATTTATCTGCATCATGACGACCGCCGGAAATGAAACAAGCACGTGGAGCACAAAGCGCAATCAGTTGATGCTGATCTACAGGAATATCGTTGTCGGTCATACCTACTGCACCATATTTAAGGAAGTTTCCTGCCATCCAGTGGTATTCTCCGGGTGATGTGATGTTTCCGGTGCTTTCACCTAAGTCTCTGCGCCATCCGGCTGCACCTGCTTTACCCGATGAACAGATAAATCCGGCAGCTATTCTTTCATCGAATGCCATAGCTACAAGAGCAGCTTTACCATAACGAGATACACCTTCTATTGCCACTTTGGTTGCATCGAATGTGTTATCTGTTTCAAAATAGTCTATCAGTTTTGAAACACCCCAGCCCCAGGCACGTAATGAGCCCCAATCTGTGGGCTTTCTGAATTCGCCCTTATTACATAGACCTATAATGCCGCTTGTAAGACCATAACCTGCATCGGCCTGAATAGAACCTGGTACAATGGTTGCTGCAGCCCAACCGCGTTCAACAACCATCTGTTGCCAAGGTATGCTGTTACCAAATGCGCGTGGCAGACCCGATGCAAAGCCAAATTCTACCACAACAGGCATATCCTTAGCACCGTTATCGGGGTATATTACATTGGCTTGTATGTTTACGCTGATTCCAGGGTACGATGAATTGTCTACAACACCATTAAGTGTGCGGATAACAACATCAGTATTACCCAATTTTGCTTTTTGTTCATCTGTAACCTGCCAATCTACTGATGGTACATTTTCAGGAATGCAACCGTAAATCTCTTCTTCAAAGGTCTTTACCAATTCCGGACGGCGTACCTTGTTCCACATCTTTGCATTCTTTACCTGTTTGCCGCTGTTGGTTACAAGCAGTTCCGGGTATATGCAGTATGGGTTACCAATCAATTCGTCATAGTTTGGGTGTTGGGTTACATCTGTAGTGTTGGGGTTACGTCCGGGTTTCATCTCCTTTATACCCAACTGCTCCATCATATTGGCGTAGTCGGCTTCTGCAACTTTGTTCAAACTGTCTCTGTTCATGTTCATTCCCATTCCACCCCATTGTGAAAATGCTGATAGTGGAACTAGCATCAGCGATAATGCAATAGCGCCTTTAAATGATTTTTTAAGCATATAGCAATTATTAAAATTTACTTTGTTGTTAAGTTGTTACTGGTTCAAAATCTATTTTGTGATGTATTTGAAGTTCTTGACTGTTACACCATCGTTAACCATTATAGAAGGTCTTAGTGCAAAGAAACCCTGATAAGTGTTATGATGATATGATGAAACGTCAAGGTCATTAATGACTTGGTTCCACTTTTCTCCATCGGTGCTGTTCCATACAGAAACTATATTTTTGTCATTCAGTATGCGGATGTAGAAATGAGAGTCATTCAACTGTGTGCCTGTGAATGCTTTTTCATTATAGAATAGGTATAGACCGGCTGCAGCTCCATTCGATTCAAATTCTGCAGTAATTTCGTAAGATTCATCTATAGCAGTTGTGTTCCATAATGTTCCACCTTCAAAACCCGGTTCCCATTTAGTCCACATAATTGGATTGCTAAAGTCTTTCAGATAATCAAAGTTACTGTTTAGACCTTTGTTGTTCCATTCTGCACCATTCTGATTTGCCAATACAGGCCAACCATCTTCTGTCCACACTACGCTCTCTATGATAGTACTGCGTCCTAAAGTGTGATAACCATTTCTATATGCGTGATATAATATGTACCAATTTCCATCAGCATCATCTATAAGAGTGCCGTGTCCTTTTGACCACCAATCTTCATCGGCAGAGTAGGTGTGTACCATAGGATTGTATGGGCTGTTTTCCCAAGGACCTGTGGCAGATTTGCTGCGGGCCACTACGCACATGTGGCTGGTTGGAGGACCAGCTGTGCCACCTTCTGCTGTAATCAGGTAGTAGTAATCTCCGTGTTTGCAGAATTTTGGAGATTCTAACCACATACCTTCGGTTTCCCATTCTGCGGGGAATTCCCAACCATCATATACCTTCTTGTTTCTGCCTACAGCGCTCAAACCATCGTCAGTAAGTTGAACCATAAAACCGTTGTTGGTGTAGAGATATCTTGTGCCGTCGTTATCTACTACGTGTCCCGGGTCTATGCCGTTTACATCAATTTTGATAGGTTCACTCCATGGGCCTTCTATCTTATCGGCTGTAACAACAAAGTTTTCTCCACCGCTTGTTGGGTAATAAATGTAGTATTTGCCATCTACTTTGCATATTTCAGGTGCAAAAATTGAGTAATCCTGTCCTTGTACTGCACGTGCTACTGGTTCCCAGTTAATTAAATCGGTAGAATGCCAGATAAGCAGACCCGGATAATAGGTAAACGAAGAATGAGTCATGTAAAAGTCATTGCCTTCGCGCATAATTGTTGGGTCGGGATAGTCGCCCGGGAAAATACAACTCTTTATGTAGTTGGTTTCAGTTTTTTGTGTACAGCCAATGTTGGCAAACAGTGTGATTGCTGCTGTTAAAATCAGGAACGTTTTTTTCATAATTTAATCGATATTTTGGTTTACATTTTTTTGCTTTTCGCTACGTTTTGCAATGTTAAGCAAAATTCTTCTTATTATAAAATCAGGAGGTATGATATTTTTGTGTAAGTTTGCGCTAATAAACATGAAATAGAGGACAGATGATAGATTTGGCGATTCTGGCTTCTGCTAACGGAACTAATGCACAAGCAATAATAGATGCAACAAAAAGTGGAAAACTGAAAGCTAATGTGCGTGTAGTATTGACAAATAAACCGGAGGCAGGAGTCATAGAGAAAGCAAAAAAAGCGGGGATTCCGGTTGAGATTATACCTTCTCGCGGTTACAAAAACAGAAGAGAAGAGTACGATACACTGGTAGTTGAAGCATTGAGAAAGTATAATGTAGATACTATTGCATTAGCGGGCTGGATGCGTATTTTAAGTTCGGTGTTTATAGATGCATATGGTGGAAGAATAATAAATCTGCATCCTGCAATACTACCAAGTTTTAAGGGACATAAAGGTATTGAAGATGCATACGCATACGGTGTAAAGGTTACAGGTTGTTCAGTACATTTGGTTGTGCCGGAGCTTGATGCCGGACCATTGATAATACAGGCAGCTGTACCGGTGAAAGGCAGCTTGGAAGAATTGGAAGAGCAGATTCATAGAATGGAACATCGTATATTGCCTCAGGCTTTGCAGTGGTTTAGCGAAGGACGAATATCGTTAAATGGTAATGTCGTTAAACTGAAAGAGCCTGAAACTGAATGTAAAAAGTTTGATTACATAGAAGGTTGTCTTGTATGGCCTCCTATAGAAGAAAAAATATAATTATGGCTAAAGGAAATACCCCTACACCTCATATAGGTGCAAAGTTTGGTGAAATAGCAGAGACAGTTATAATGTCGGGCGATCCGTTGCGCGCAAAGTTTATTGCAGAAAATTTTTTGCAAGAACCTGTTATGTATAATCAGATACGTGGAATGTATGGATATACAGGCCTGTATAAAGGCAAACGTGTCTCTGTACAGGGTCATGGCATGGGTATTCCTTCAATAGGTATTTACACATACGAACTGTTTAACAATTACGATGTTCAGCAGATAATAAGAGTAGGTACTGCCGGCGCTTTGGTTCCGGATTTAAATCTTGGTGATATGGTTTTTGCAATGGGTGCCTGTACCGATTCCAATTATGGACACCAATATTCATTGCCGGGACATTTTGCTCCTATTGCTGATTATGGATTGTTAGAAAATGCTGTTCGTGTAGCACGCGAAAACGATTTCAGTTTTAAGGTGGGTAATGTCTATTCTGCCGATGTTTTCTACGATGAATCGGAGAAGCAGATGCTTTGGGGTGAAAAGATGGGTGTTCTTGCTGTGGAGATGGAGAGTACGGCTCTCTATGTAAATGCAGCTGCAGCAGGAAAAAAAGCATTGACCATCTGTACCATTTCGGACCAACTGGTGCGTAAAGAGTATGCAACTGTAGAGGAGCGTCAGACTAAGTTCCGCAATATGATGAAAGTGGCTTTAGAAATTGCTTAAACTAAATATGATATGAAAAAGGTTTTGTTTTATATTACTGCAGCTCTGATTGCTGCATTCACATTTACAAGTTGTGTAGAAGAAGAATATGGATACCCTCCTGTATATGGTAAGGTGTATTGCGTGAATGAAAATCCTGTTGCCGGTGATTCTCTGATATTCAGAGTAGAAATTAAAGAACCCGGGAATGGCGCATATAAAGCTACTTATACATGGAAGGTGAATGGCACTACTTATAAAAAAGTGGAAGTGTTAGATCCGTTGAAGAAAGCGCCGGAACTGGGTGTTCCTAATGCAAAGGCCGGTCGTTACGATGTCTCAATGTCGGCAAAGTTTAATATGTCAATACCTATGCAGACAGGACAGATTATATCGGCAGCACAATCTAAAGCGGGTTCAGTGACTGTAGCAGCCCAATAATATAGACAAAATGAAAGAGTTGCTGACACACATCAATAGTTCCTTGTGCGAAAGATATAGTTCAAGGGAACTTGAAACTATTGTGGCAACTCTATGTTTGGAGTATCTGGAAATCTCTCAAACAATCTATTATCTCAAAGATAAGGTAGAACTTTCGTCTGCAAAAAGACAGAAGTTGGATATTGCTTTGCAGCGTCTTGCTTGTGGTGAACCTTTACAATATGTGTTGGGCTACACCCCTTTTTGTGGATTGCAGTTTAAAGTGAATAACTCTGTCTTGATTCCGCGTCCTGAAACCGCAGAACTTGTGGAGTGGGTGCTTATGTCAGTAAAAGACAACGTAAAGGTAATTGATATAGGTACAGGTAGCGGGTGTATAGCCATAACATTATCGCATAATCTGAAAAATGCCGTAATTGATGCATGCGATATAAGCGATTCTGCGCTGAGATTAGCCGTAGAAAACAATACTCTGAATGGTACCAACGTAAATTTTTCTCAGCGTGATATTCTGACTGATAAAGAAGCCTGTACAAAGTACGATGTAGTAGTAAGTAATCCTCCATATATTACAAACTCAGAAAAGGCAGATATGGATGATACTGTTTTAGACTACGAACCACACACTGCGCTATTTGTAGCAGATTCAGATCCGTTGCTCTTTTACAGAGAGATAGCAAATTTTGGAAAACAAAATCTGAATAAAGATGGGATGGTTTTCTTTGAGATTAACCCGTTATTTGCAGAACAGACTATTATAATGTTAGAAAACGCAGGTTACCAAAATATAGAACTACGTAAGGATATATTTGGAAAAAATAGAATGATAAAAGCAGTAAATCTATGACCGAAAAAGAGGCACTATTAAAAATGGAATCGTATTGTTCAACAGCAGAACATTGTATTTATGATGTTCGTAAAAAGTTGGATAACTGTGAATTGCAGAAAGATGAGGTGGAACGTATAATCAATAAACTTCAGCAGCAAGGGTTTGTTGATGAAAATCGTTATGCAGCAGCATTTGTTCATGATAAACTCTTTTTTGCCAAATGGGGGCGAGTAAAAATCTCCAATATGCTTTGGCAGAAACGTATATCAGAATCTATTATAGCAGATGCTTTGAATACCATTGATGATGATGAATACATAACTATTCTTAAGGATGTAATAAACTCAAAAAAGAGAGGAATAAAGGGAAAAACAGAGTATGAAAGATCTGCAAAACTGATTAAATCGGTTGCAAGCAGAGGATTTGAAATACCATTGATAACACGTTTTGTAAAAATAGAAGAACTCTGATGAACATACTGAAATCTCTAACTGAGATGTTGCTGCCGCGCTATTGTAAAGTGTGCGGCCGTCGTTTGACTATAGGGGAAGAACATCTATGTATAACTTGCCTGCTGTCAATGCCATTGTTTAAGAATTATAAGGGCGGAATGAACCGGCCGGAAGAGTTGCTGATATCAAGCCATACACTTGTGCGAGCAGAATCAATGTTGGTTTATGACAAAGAGAGTAACTACAGAAAAATTCTTTATCATTTGAAGTATTATGGTCATCCTGATGTAGCTACTTATCTATCTGCCATAGCAGCTTCACGGCTTAAGAACGATGGCTTCTTTGATGGAGTAGATTTAATTATACCGGTTCCATTGTCGCGTAAAAAGTTTAGAAAACGCGGATATAATCAGTGCAGCTATATAGCAAAGGGAATTAATAAAATAACCGGGATAGAAATAGTGGAAAACGCTGTGGTACGTACAGTTGCCAACACTCAACAGGCCGGAAAAGGTAAGTATCAGCGTTGGGGTAATGCCGATGGCATATTTATGGTGGCAAAACCTGAAATGCTGGAAAACAGACATCTGCTTGTAGTAGATGATGTAATGACTACAGGTTCTACGTTGTCATCTATTTTAGAAATAATAGAGAAAACGGTACCCTCTGTAAAACTGAGCGTATTTACTCTTGCTTTGGCGCAATAGTTAAGGTATAAGTAGAGAACTATCGCCGTAGCTCAAGAAACGGAAATCGTTTTCAAGTGCATATTTGTATATCTCCCTCCAATTGCCATTTACAAATGCCGACACAAGCAGTAAGAGAGTACTTTGTGGCTGGTGGAAATTTGTAACCATCATTTTGACAATATGGAATTTGTATCCTGGAACAATAATTATGCAGGTACTTGTTTTTAAAGAGTCCAGATTGTGATTGTTTAGATAGTCCAATATGTAATGCAACGATTCAATAGTGGTCAGTTTGTTGTTTTCGCTATTGTAAGGAGTCCATTGCTGAACATGCATATCTTCTTCTGACGCATCCGGATGGGTACTTAAATATACACCTATATAATATAGACTTTCCAGCGTACGAACCGATGTAGTACCTACTGCTATTGCTTCACCATTGTGTGCAATCAGCTTTTCAATAGTGGATTTCTTGACTACAATGTATTCTGTGTGCATCTCGTGACCGGCTATATTCTCACTCTTAACAGGTTTGAATGTGCCTGCGCCAACATGTAGTGTCAACTCTTCTCTTTCTATATTGTGACTATCTAAATTGGCTAAAACAGTATCAGTGAAATGAAGACCTGCTGTAGGAGCCGCAACACTTCCTTTAATTTTAGAATATACTGTTTGGTATGTGGTTTTATCGCTCTCTTGTGATTCTCTATTCAGATAAGGCGGAATTGGAATTTCTCCAGTTGCTTCAAGTAGTTCTGCAAAAGTAACATTACCATTCCATCTGAATTTTATAATATGTCCGTTGTTTGTAGACTCTATTCTTTCTGCAGTAACGCAAATCTCTTTTGCTCCTATGGAGATATTCTTTTTGAGGGAGCCCTCTTTCCATCTTTTAAGATTTCCTACCAGACAATGCCAGGTGCACTCTTCTGTTTGAGTGAACATAAGCTGATAGTCTGCAGGAAATACCGGTTCCAATAGAAAAATCTCAATAAGTGCTCCTTGCGATTTTGGACCACCTGTAGGCTCTTTGCGAAAATGCAGACGCGCTTGTATAACCTTAGTGTTGTTGAATACCATTAAAGCCCCTGAGGGTAGGTGCTCGGGTAGTGAAGTAAAAAGATTGTGACTTATCTTGCCACTATTATAAATGAGGAGTTTGGAACTATCTCTTTTTGTAAGTGGAAACTTTGCAATCCTTTCGTCCGGTAGATTGTAATTATAGTCAATTGTTCTTATTGCTTCAAAATCTTTCATAATCTATGGTTTTCACCAGCAAAATTACATAATTATAGTTTAATGGATTTCTTTGTTCATGAATAAAACAATGATTTTTACACAAAGCAGACAAAAATTATGTGGTTGTATTCTCTTTTGCAGATAATTCTTTAAGAATATTGATTGCAAATGGCAATGCTAAAATGAATGTACAGAAATCTGCAATAGCCATTGTTGCTTCTAAACCGTGGATGCCAAATAGTCTGGGGACAATAATTATGGCCGGGATAAAAAATATACCTTGTCTGCTCATTGCCAAAATTGTAGCAGGTAATGTTCTACAGATATTCTGTAATAACATATTTGTTGGTGTGGTTAGTCCTACCAATGGGAATGCAAGACACTGCCAACGTAAGACTCTGGCTCCTATCTCTATTAACAAAGGATCTTCGTCGCGGAAAAAAGCTACAATTTGCGGCGCAAAAATTATACCTGTTACTGACATCGCTATTATTGCAAGCGTGCTTGTCTTTATAGTAAACAGATATGATGCTTTAACTCTGTCAAATCGTTTTGCGCCCCAATTATAGCCGCAAACAGGTTGGAAACCCTGTCCGAATCCAAGAATTATAGACATGGCAAACATCATTATTCTGGAAACAACTGCAAAAGCTGCAATGTTGGATGCCTCTTGTCCCGGTAGGGCAAATTTTGCGGCCCCCCAATTTAACAGAATAGTGGCAACGCAACCTAAAGATTGACGTAGAAATGATGGTATTCCCCCGCCAAAAATATTTCTGTAATAGTATAAGGTGGGCCTGAACTGTTTTATTCTAATATGAACATTACCTTTGAATGTGGTTACAATAAGTAAAATGGACCAAGATATGATTTGGCTTACAAGTGTGGCAATTGCGGCACCTGATACCCCTAACCCTAATGTGTATATAAATATTGGGTCTAAGATGATGTTTATAATTGCTCCAGAAACCAGACCAATCATGGCTTGTAGTGCATTGCCTTGCAATCTAAGCTGATTATTAAGAACCATTTGAGAAATCATAAATGGAGCGGCAATCAGCAGGTACTTGAGATAATCAATTGCATAACTCTCAATGTCGGGGGTAGCGCCCAAAAGTGTAGCAAGCGGTTTAATGAAAATGAGTCCGGCCAAACCTATTGCAATACCTGCCAAAAGCGCTGAAAAGAATCCTGTTGAGGCCATCTTCTCAGCATTTTGTTCCTTTTTAGCTCCTAATGCTCTTGATATGTAGTTACCTGAACCTGACCCGAAAAAGAATCCTATAGCTTGTATAAAAGATTGATATGCGAATGCTATACCAACTCCGGCTGTAGCTTGTGTACTTAAATGACCTATAAAGTAAGAATCTGCCAAATTATACATAGCTGTAATGGTCATACTGATTATGGTTGGTATGGCCAATTTCAGTATGAGACGGTCAACCGGCCGTTGAGTCATCATGTTATGCCGATTGTTCCTCTTCTCTATCTCCGATTTAATCCTCTTCACATTGCGAAATTAATTAAACTGATTTTGATTGGCAAATTATTGCCTATGCTATATTTCAGGTTTTTTAAAATAGTTTTGTTCATTTTTGTTCAATGTGTTAAAATTTAATGAGTTGTTGCTTACTAGTGGCGTAATGGTCTTTATTAGTGGCGTAATGGTCTTTTATTAAATTTTATATAAAGCTTGAGAATTTGTTAATACAATGAATATCAGCAAGTTGTGATATTGCTGGAAAAATAATATTGGTGTTGGTGATTAAAATTTTACAATTAATAATAGTTGTATAAAAATAATCACTAATTTTGCAGTCGATTGCTTAAGTGGTTATGGAAAAAAGAATTGCATTAGCAAAATGTTTAATTTTGGTTAGTTTGTTTCTGATTGCATGTTCAAACAGCAATGAAGGTTTCTCTCCCAATAATTCAGGAGAAGATTCAGAGTGCGTTCTGAATAATGAAACAACTATGGCAAAAACCTTTGAAAAAGGTAATGGAACCTCTTCCGAACCATACGTAATAGCTTCGCCAGAACAATTTAAATATTTCGCAGAACAAGTAAAGTTAGGTAAAAACTTTGAGAGCGAATATATACGTCTGGAAACCGATTTGATAATAGCCGAAACAAGATGGGAACCGGTAGGAAGCAGGTCGCGCAGATTTAAGGGTAATTTTGATGGTAATGGACATACAATTACAGGTACTCTAATTGCAAAACCTGATGCCGATGTATTTGGTTTCTTTGGATATGTACAATTCGGTTCAATTTCAAATTTAAACATGTCTGCAAAGATCGATGCATCGAATATATCGTCGGAGTTTACAACATATATAGGATCTGTTGTTGGAAGGGCCGATGCAGATATTATAAATTGTAAAAATTTTGGTCAGGTAGTAGGACCTTCAAGAGCAACCAAAAACATTAGTATTGGAGGTTTGACCGGAACTCTTCATAAAGCTACAATGAAGGATTGTGTAAACGAAGGGGAAGTTGTAGGAGGCAGAATAGTAGAAAGTTCAAGGCATTATGCTGCCGGACTTGTTGCAATATGCGAGGGTACAATGATTAATTCTCATAATAAGGGAAAAATTATAGGAGCTACGGTTGAATCAGGAAGTGTAGAGACCGGTGGTATTGCAGCTTGTGCTTTTGAAGTGGCATCGATAGATGAATGTACAAACTCTGGACTGGTTGTTCCCGGTAAATCGGATGATAATAACAAGGTGCTTACAGGGCTTGTTGTAGCAAGAACTAATGAAATAAAACCATCTGAAGGCGGACACAATGTATATGATAGTTGTTTCAATGATGATAACAATGGCTTGATAGTAGGTAGTGAATCTCAATACCTTATTCAATCTTGTCAAGCATTGACTAAGGAAGATTTGAAATCTAGATAATCCTTTTACTTTTATAGAACACTAAATATTGAATTAAAGCAGAAAGTTATATCTGTTTTGTGTCTAATTGTTGATTTCTTTTTTTACTTTTGGGGAAACATTCTAAAAATTGCATCACTATGGGCAAAATTCAGGCAGAAAGAATAAGCAGCATAGAGATTAAATCTATGTGGGGTATCAAGCATATTATATGGGAATTGCGTCCCGATATAAATATATTAAGTGGTGTGAATGGCGCCGGTAAGAGTACTATTCTGAATAAAGCTGTTTCCAGACTGGATTATTTGTCGGGGAATAGCGATGATGAATGCACAGATGTTAAGATTAACTTTTATCCGCCGGAAGCAGAGATAATTGCCTACGATGTAATAAGATGTGTGGATAGACCATTGATGCACAGTAATCTGTTGGAGAAAATGGCAGACAGGAATGTTGTATCGGAACTTGATTGGCAGATATATAAATTGCAAAGAAGATACCTGGATTATCAGGTTAACATAGGTAACCGAACAATAGAATTGCTGACCTCAGGTACTCCCGATAAAATTCTTTTAGCTCAGCAGACATCGGCAAAGAAGAAAGAATTCCTTGATTTTGTTGATTCTATGTTTGCTGAAACAGGAAAGAAAATAGTACGTGACAGTAATGAGATACTTTTTGATCAGAACGGCGTGAAATTGTTGCCATATAGTCTGTCATCGGGTGAAAAACAACTATTGGTTATCTTACTGACACTGCTTGTACAGGATATGAAGCCTTGTGCAATTTTTATGGATGAACCGGAAGTTTCGCTGCATATAGAATGGCAGCAGAAATTGATATCGGCAATACGCACTATGAATCCAAATGCTCAAATCATTCTGACAACCCATTCTCCTGCTGTTATTATGGACGGTTGGATGGATGTGGTTACAGAGGTAGATGACATAACTGTGCAATGAAAAGGCTGACAGATAATGTAAATTCCAGGTATGTAGCGGCACTGAATAAGTTTTATTCTGGTAAAAAACAGAGAATAGTTGCCTACGTTGAGAGCTACGATGATATAGCTTTCTGGCGCCTATTGCTTGAAGAATTTGAAGACGAAACAAGATGTTTTCAGATAATGCTTCCTTCTCGTACAAGTTTGGTAAAAGGAAAGAAATCGGCTATTAGGTCTTGCTTGCAGCAGTGTGCATTAGGAAAGAATATGATAGCTTGTGTGGATAGTGATTATGATTATCTACTGCAAGGAAAGACTGAAACCTCTACTCAAATAATTAAGAATCCATTTATATTGCATACCTATGCTTATGCAATAGAGAACTACAAATGTTATTCAGAAAGTCTGCATAATATCTGTGTGCAGTGTACTTTGAACGATAGAAGGGTAATAGATTTTGATGTCTTCTTTAAACTCTACTCCCAAATAGTTTATCCTCTTTTTGTATGGAGCGTCTGGTTCTACGGTGCTAAAAAGCATAATCAATATAGCATATTGGATTTCTGTAAAGATGTTAATCTGAAGACAATCAATGTAAAAGATCCGAATCATTCTTTGTCTCTTTTATCTATACGTGTAGAAAAGAAGATAGCATATCTTAAAAGAAACTATTCTGATTTTATAGAAGAGGTTGGACGTTTATCTGCAGAATTAAAGCAGTTAGGCGTAAATGAAGATAATACTTATCTGTTTATTAGGGGACATTCTATGTTAGAGTGTATAATAAATAAGGTGTTGTCGCCTGTATGTTCGTCACTTATTACCGAACGTGAACAGGAAATTTATAAATATGCTATTCATACCGAACAATTAAATAATGAGCTAAGCTCTTACAGACACAGTCAAATGAGTCTGCACGATGCAATACGCAAGAATACCCATTATAGAGATTGTGAGCTATACGAAAGAATGCGTAGCGATGTACGCATCCTTTTGGATATGAAAGAAAGCGATGCTTTATCTGTGCTTCCAGAATGCGGGTGTGAACAGAATGAGAACGGCAAATAGCTCTAAACGTCCAATCAGCATTAAGAAGGTAGAAAACCATTTACCTATGGTTGGCATATCGTCCCACGAAATGTTACAACCATGGTCGCCTATGGTAATACCTATATTGCTGATACATGCCAACGATGTGCCGTAAGCATCGGTGATATTCAGGCCTATTGCAATGTAGAAGAACCATCCAACAAAGACAATGGCAATCATAAAGATGATAAATGTAAGCACGCTCTGTTTTATGGAAGACGATAAAACTTTGTCGCTTATTCTTATGGGTAATACAGCATTTGGATGTAGAATTCTGTTGAATTCATTACGCATGGCTTTAATCAAAATGGTAATTCTGATAATCTTGGCACCTCCCGATGTAGATCCACCGCATGCACCAAAATACATACAAAAACCAAGTATCATCCAAATGAATGGAGGCCAAAGGGTATAGTCTGTTATGGTGAATCCTGTAGTGGTGATAATAGATATAACATTGAACAGGCCTTGCCTTATAGATTCTGCAAATCCATATTGTTTAGAAGCAAACAGACTGCTGGCAACCAATAATGCAAATAATAATGTTATTCCTATGTACCATTTGAATTCGGTATCATCTATAATCTTTTTGATGTTTCCTTTAAAGATAGCAACAAATAGCAATCCGTAATTTATACCCGATAGTAACATATAGAATGCTATTGTATTCTCTATAGCTTTTGATTCGTAGAATGCAAGATTTGCATTTTTTGTAGAAAAACCACCTGTGGCAGCAGTACATAATGCGTGATTGATACTATCAAAGAAATTCATTCCAAAGATATTCAGAGTGATAGTACACAGTATGGTAATAAGAAGATATACTATCAAAATCCATCTACCACTGACGCTTATTCTGGGGTGTAGTTTACCACGTTTTGGACCGGTAGCTTCTGCAGCAAAGAGTTGTACTTCTCCTATTCCGAAAATAGGTAGTACAGCTACCGTGAAGAATACAATACCCAAACCGCCAATCCATTGGGTCAGGCTTCTCCAAAAGAGTAAACCGTGTGGAACAATCTCTATATCGTTAATAATGGTTGCACCTGTTGTGGTGAATCCGGACATTGTTTCAAAATATGCATCTGTAAAGTTAGGTATGTAACCACTTATATAAAATGGCAGGGCGCCGAATAGAGAAAAGATAATCCATGAAATACTGACTACAATATATCCGTCCCTACGGGTCAATACCTCTCTCTGTCTGTTTGAACCTCCCGTTGCAATAAACAACATACCTGCGCATGCTGTAATTAAGGCTGATATTATGAATGCAAAGAAATCGTCCTCTTTATAAATGAGTGGTATAGAGGAACATAGCATTAGTATTCCCGCTTCAATAAGAAGCAGAATACCAACAATTCGTTCTATGAGTCTTAAGTGTATCAAATGAAAAACTTTTCTACTGTTTTAATCATACCTTCCAGACAGAATACCACTACGTGGTCATCTGCTTCAATTCTTGTATTACCTGTTACCAGAATAGCCTCTTTGTTACGAATAAGTCCGCCTATGGTAACACCACGTGGTAACATTATATCCTTAACTGCACTTTTTGTTATCCTTGCTCCCGGTCTTACGTTAAACTCTGCAACATCGGCATTTGCAAAGGTCAAGCATTTAAAGTTGCTTACGTCAGCATCTAACAACATCTGGTAAATATGGCTTGCGGCAATCTTCTTTTTGTTGATTACGGTGCCTATATCCAATTTCTGGGCCATACTTATGTAGTCAATATTCTCAACTTCTGCAATAGTCTTTGTAACGCCTAAACGTTTGGCTGCAAGACAAGCCAGAATATTGGTCTCTGAACTATCGGTTAATGCAATAAATGCCTCTGTATGGTCAATGCCTTCACTATTAAGCAAACTTAAATCTCTACCATCGCCATTTATAATCATCACCTTGCTGCTTACAAGTTCGGTTAATCTGTTGCAACGGGCTATATCACTTTCTATTATTTTTAAGTTCATATAGTCTGGCATCAACTGTGATGCTCTGACTGCTATTCTGCTACCACCCATTATAATGACATTTCTTACATCAGGCAGCTCTTCTTTACCTGCTATTTTTTTGATGTAAGGAATGTGCTTTTTCATAGTCATAAAATAGACTAAGTCGCCAGCAAGAATTACGTCCTTACCGCCCGGGATGATAGTGTGTCCGTCTCTAAGTATGGCTACTATATGATATGGTAGATTGCTACCTAACATATAGAACGGAGTATTCAGAATTTGTGCGTTCTCTCTAAGTTTTATACCCATTAAGACAAGTGCTCCACCTGCAAATTCCCACCATTGGCGAATCCAGCTTAATTTCATGCCATCTACAATGTCTTTTGCGGCAAGCAGTTCCGGATAGATGAGCGAATCTATGCCCATCTTTGTAAAGAAATCGCGATTCCTTTGGAGCATATATTCGTAGTTGTCTATTCTTGCCACAGTCTTTTTTGCACCAAGTGCATTGGCAAGCTGACAAGCTACAAGATTAGTGCTTTCGTCGGGTGTCACTGCTACAAACAGGTCTGCTTTTTCCACTCCCGCTTCACGCAGTGCTACGAAAGATGTTGGTGATGCATCTATAGTAAGAAGATCGAAATTGGAATCCAAACGGTTAATCTTTTCGGAATCATCGTCTATAAGAATAATATCCTGATTCTCGCCCGAAAGAAGTTTTGCCAAATGGGTACCAACATTGCCGGCTCCTGCTATTACAATCTTCATAACGTTGTGTCTTATTGTTCAACAATTCTGTTTAACGCATCTATAACCGCCTCCTTGTCAATGTTACAGAGATGTAAAAGTTGAGGGGTAGAACCATGCTCAATAAATTGATCAGGCAGTCCAAGTCTTATGATAGATGGTTTGTAATTATTCTCTGCCATAAATTCCATTACTGCGCTACCCAAACCACCTAAAACTGTACCGTTTTCAATAGTTATTATCCGGTTGTATTCTTTTGCAACCTTATGTAATAACTCGGTATCAAGTGGTTTTAGGAATCTCATATCAAATAGGGCTGCGCTCTTTCCGGAATTCTCTTCCCATAGCTTTATAGCTTCGTGGGCTATGTTACCTATTGGGCCTATTGATAGTACAGCTACATCTGTACCTTCTTTAATGCATTGTCCGGTACCTACCACAATTGGTTTGAAAGGCTGTTTCCAGTCGCAAATCAAACCTCTGCCACGTGGATATCTTATCACAAATGGTCCTTGGTCAGGTAGCTGTGCAGTGTACATTAAATTACGCATCTCTATTTCGTCGTAAGGCGATGATATTATAATGTTTGGCACTGTTCTTAGATATGCCATATCGAATGCTCCGTGATGAGTTGGACCGTCTTCTCCTACAAGTCCTGCTCTGTCAAGGCATAACACCATGTTCAGTTTCTGAATGGCTATATCGTGAATAAGATTGTCATACGCACGTTGCATAAATGTGGAGTATATGTTGCAGAATGGAATCATTCCCTCTTTGGCTAATCCGCCGGAGAATGTTACTGCATGTCCTTCTGCTATGCCAACATCGAAACATCTGTCAGGATAGACCTTCATAGGTATATCCATGCTGCAACCTAAAGGCATTGCCGGAGTGATGGCAACAATTTTTTTGTTTTCGTGCATCAATTCCAACAAAGTCTCTCCAAACACATCCTGGTATAGTGGTGGAAGTTCCTTGTCGCTTTTAATTATGCGTTCGCCGGTCTCTTTGTCAAAAAGTCCCGGTGCATGCCATATATCTGAATCAATTTCAGCCGGTTTGTATCCTTTGCCCTTTTTTGTTTTGATATGCAACAATTTTGGACCGTGCATATTCTTTATGTTCTGCATTACACGTACCAAATCAAGTACATTGTGTCCGTCTATAGGACCAAAGTATCTGATGTCCATACCTTCAAATACATTGTTGGTAGTGTTGTATTGAAGTTTGAAATGGTTATTTCTGCGAATGATTCTTTTTCTGCGCTCTTCGTTCATCATGCCCATTTTGTAAAGGACTCTTGAAACAAGATATCTGAACTTGTTATATGAACGGGATGTTTGCAGTCTTGTTAAATAATTGCGCATACCACCAACGCTGTGTGATATGCTCATGTCATTATCATTCAGTATGATGAGCAAATCGTTGTCGGTAGTAGAAGCATTGTTTAATCCTTCAAAAGCTAATCCTCCTGTCATAGCTCCATCGCCAATAACTGCGACTACCTTACGTTTGGGATTGCCGTTCTTCTTGTTGGCTACCGCCATACCCAATGCGGCCGAAATAGAGTTTGATGCGTGACCACAAGTGAATGTGTCATATTCGCTCTCTGCCGGCGATGGGAAAGGACGAATTCCCTTGAATTTGCGATTGGTGCTAAAACTGTCGCGGCGGCCGGTAAGAATTTTATGTCCGTATGCTTGATGACCTACATCCCATACAATTCTGTCTTCCGGTGTGTTGAAAACATAATGCAGAGCTACAGTTAGTTCAATAGTACCTAAACTCGAACCAAAATGACCGGGGTTGCGTGATAACTCTTCAATTATCATCTGCCTTAGTTCATCGCATACTTGTGGTAGCGAGTCCTGGTTTAAAGACCTAAGATCCTTAGGGCTATCTATAGTCTTTAATATGTTTTCCGATGTGGACGGATCTGCTTTCTTTCTCATATAAAATTGTTGCATTTACATCTTTTCTTTTGCTTGTGTTAGTTAGATGCTTGCATGCAATTTGCAAAACTAATAAAAATGTCTGTTTTTTCATAATAAAATGCCCTATTGATGGGAATGTTTTGAAAATAATGTCTTATTTTGCACTTCAAGTAACGATTTTGCAAGTATGAGATACACTATAGATATTGTAACTTCAATGATAGGAGCATCAAGACGTGGTTTTTGTCCGGCAACAATAGCCTGGCTCCTGACAGATAGCCGTTCTTTGTGTTTTCCGGATGAGACTCTTTTCTTTGCCTTACAAGGTAAGCGTGATGGTCATGAATACATTCGGGATCTTTATGATAAAGGCGTCAGAAACTTTGTAGTTAGTAGGTTGCCCGATAGAATGGACGATTATCTGGAGTCTAATTTCCTATTGGTGAAAGATACATTATTGGCTTTGCAGACTTTGGCTATGGCGCACCGCAAGGCATTTTCCATACCTGTGATAGGAATAACCGGAAGTAACGGTAAAACTATTGTTAAAGAGTGGCTTTATCAGCTTTTGGAACAGAACTACGTAGTTACTCGTTCGCCTAAGAGCTATAACTCTCAGATAGGTGTTCCTTTGTCGGTTTGGCTAATGAACAGGCAGACCCAGTTAGGTATCTTTGAAGCAGGTATTTCTAAACCAAACGAAATGTTGCCACTATATAAAATAATCAACCCGACAATAGGTATTCTAACAAATATAGGAGGCGCACATCAGGAGAATTTTTCTACTTTACAAGATAAGTGTATTGAGAAACTCAATCTGTTTAGAAAATGTGATATTTTAGTTTACGATGCCGATAATGAATTGATTCAAGGTTGTGTAAACAAGGCAGTTATGACAGCCGGTGAGATAGCTTGGTCTAAAAAGAATCAGGAGAAACCACTCTTTATTTCTGCCATTGAAAAAAGTAAGGCTTCAACAATCGTCAAGTATAGGTATTTGGGACTGGATAACCAATATTCAATACCATTTATAGATGATGCTTCAATAGAAAATTCCATACATTGTTTGGCGGTTTGTCTATATCTTATGCTCTCTCCTGATGTAATAGCAGAGCGTATGGCAAAACTTGAACCATTGGCTATGCGATTAGAGGTAAAAGATGGAAAAAACAACTGTATAATAATAAATGACAGTTATAATTCCGATATATCATCGCTCTCTATCGCATTGGATTTTATGGAGAGAAGACATGATGACAAATCCCATTCCAGAACATTGATTCTGTCTGATATATTGCAAACCGGTTGGTTGAATAATGAACTCTATAAACGTGTTAAACAACTGGTAGAAGGCAGGGGTATAACAAAGTTAATAGGTGTAGGAAAAAATATATCGTCTGTATCAAAAATTTTTGATGTAGATCAAAAGTACTTCTTTGAATCTACAGAAAAACTTCTCTCTTCTCAAGTCTTTAAAGAGATTAAAAACGAATTGGTTCTTGTGAAGGGTGCCCGCAGTTTTAATTTTGATAGAATAACAGAGAGATTGGAACTAAAGGTGCATGAGACAATTCTGGAGGTAAATCTTAATGCTATAGTTAATAATCTTGACAAATATCGCGGTATGTTGTCTGCCGATACTAAAATAGCATGTATGGTAAAAGCGTCGGCTTACGGAACAGGTGCTATAGAGGTGGCAAAGACGCTGCAAGATTGTAAGGTAGATTATTTGGCAGTTGCAGTAGCAGACGAAGGCAGGGAATTGCGTAATGCCGGTATAACCACAAGCATAATGGTAATGAATCCGGAAAGGACATCATTTAAACTTCTTTTCGATTACAAATTGGAACCTGAGATATATAGTTTCCACCTTTTGGAAGAGTTGATACGAGCAGCAGAACACAATGGCATAACAAATTTCCCAATACATATTAAAATAGATACAGGAATGCACAGATTGGGATTTGCACCATCTGATATTCCTGAACTGGTGCGTCGTCTGAAACGTCAGACTGCGGTTATTCCAAGTTCTGTGTTCTCTCATTTTGCCGGTAGCGATTCGGCCTATTTTGACGATTATTCAGAATTGCAGGTGGAAAGATTTAAAATGGCTGCAGATACGTTACAAGAGGCATTCAGACATTATATTGCAAGACATATATGTAATTCTGCCGGCATAGAAAGGTTGCCACAACAACATTTTGATATGGTAAGACTGGGATTGGGATTATATGGAGTAAATCCTATAAACAATCAGTTGCTTGACAATGTAGCAACCCTGAAAACCACTATATTGCAGATACGCAACTTACCGAAAGACGAAACCGTAGGGTATAGCAGAAAAGGTGTACTGGAACGAGATTCCAAAATAGCTGCTCTGCCCATAGGTTATGCAGATGGACTTAATCGTCGTTTAGGAAATAGAAATGCGTATTGTTTGGTAAATGGCAAGAAAGCATACTATGTGGGTAATATATGTATGGATGTTTGCATGATAGATGTAACTGATATTGAGTGTACGGAAGGAGATACCGTGGAGATATTTGGCCCATCCCTTCCGGTGACAGTGTTGTCGGATGTATTAGGTACAATTCCATACGAAATTTTATCTACTATTTCTACCAGAGTTAAGAGAGTTTATTACACAGAATAGGTCTTAACAGAACATTTTTTTTGTGTAATCCAATAAAAATGACGAATATTGCAATTACTAACTGAAATACTAACAAAACTTATAAATTATGACTCAAAACAAACAATCTGTTGCAAAGATGAGCAACTACCGTTGGGTATTGTGCGCAATGCTATTCTTTGCAACTACCATCAATTATCTTGACCGTCAGGTTCTATCTTTAACTTACAATGATTTTATTGCACCGGAATTCCATTGGGACGATGCGACATACGGTAATATAACAGGCTGGTTCTCGCTGCTCTATGCATGTTCTATGTTATTTGTAGGACGCTTTGTAGATAAGTTCGGAACAAAGTGGGGCTATATCTGGGCTATTGGTGTATGGTCATTAGGCGCTTGTGCGCATGCAGTATGTGGTGTAGCAACACAATGGTTTGTAGGTCTGGAGGGTAAAGAAGCAATGATTCAGGCTACAGGCAATATAGCACTGGCAATATCTACAACAAGTATGTGGCTCTTTATTGCAGCACGATTTGTGTTGGCAGTAGGTGAATCAGGTAACTTCCCTGCTGCAAATAAAGTGGTAGCAGAATACTTCCCAAAGAAGGATCGCGCATTTGCAACAAGTGTATATAATCAGGGTGCTCAGGTAGGTGCTTTGCTGGCTCCTCTCTGTATTCCATTGCTGGCACAGAAGTGGGGATGGGAGATGGCATTCATAGTAATCGGTGGATTGGGCTTTATCTGGCTGGTTTTCTGGTACTTTATGTATGAAAAGCCAGAGCAGTCAAAGTTTGTAAATCAGGCAGAACTTGCTTATATTCATCAGGATTCAGAGGAGAAGACCGCGGAGAAAAATGTTCAGAAGGACGAAAATGTAATTTCATTCTGGAAATGTTTCTCATTTAAGCAGACCTGGGCTTTTGCAGCAGGTAAATTCTTCTCAGATGGTGCCTGGTGGTTCTTCCTCTTCTGGATGCCGGTATATCTAAGTTCAGTATATGGCTACACAACAGATACACCTCAGAGCCGTTGGGGACTGTTTACCATCTACTTTATCTGTCTTTTCTCTGTAATTGGCGGTTATCTGCCAAAATATTTTGTAGAGAAAAAGCAGATGGAACCATATGCAGGCAAGATGCGTGCAATGTTGATTTTTGCATTTATTCCATTGCTGGCACTGCTGGCACAGCCTTTAGGATCAATATCCTTCTGGTTCCCAGTGGTAATTGTAGGTATAGCAGGTGCTTCACATCAGTCATGGAGTGCAAATCTGTTTTCAACAGTAAGTGATATGTTCCCACGCAGTTCAGTAGCTACAATTACAGGTATTGGTGGTATGGCTGGCGGTTTGAGCTGTTTCCTCTTTAATAAACTGTCCGGTATATTGTTTGTGTATGCTTCAGGAACAACTATGGTGAATGGTCAGGAGGTGGAAATGACCAAAGCATTATTGGAAAGCGGCGCACAATATGTTCGTCCTGCAATGGAATTTATGGGATTCACCGGTAAACCGGCAGGATATTTCATCATGTTCTGTATTTGCGGATTGTGCTATCTGATTGGCTGGGCTATTATGAAATCGCTGGTTCCAAAATATGAACCAATCAAAGTGGATTGACAATTAAGGAATAAAAATGAAAATATCAAGATTTAAACTGATCCTGCCTGCTCTCATTGCGTGGGCGGGATTTGGTGTATCATACGCTGATGGAGTACACCAGATGAATATCGATGTTAAAAAGAAGGGTGCAGAGATAAGTAACACTATGTATGGACTCTTTTTTGAAGACATAAACTTTGCAGCCGATGGTGGTCTGTATGCAGAATTGGTGAAGAACCGTTCATTCGATTTTCCGTATGCTCTGACAGGATGGCTTCCAGCCGGAAATGTGCAGATTATGAATGATGGCCCATTTGAAAACAATCCTAATTATGTTCGTTTAGGTGGGTCGGGACACGGTGCAAAATTCACTGCAATTACCAACGAAGGTTTCTTTGGTATTGGATTAAAGGCCGGTGAAAAATACCGCTTTTCAGTTTATGCACGTAGTGATGCTCCGCGTGGATCTTCTATCAGAATAGAATTGATTGACAGAGCATCTATGGGCGAACAGCAGGCTTTTGTAAAACACAATCTGCGTGTAGATTCTAAAGATTGGAAAAAATATACGGTAGAATTGACATCGCCTGTTACAATCAGCAAGGCACAACTTAGAATATTTTTAACAGGTCAGTCAAATGTGGATCTGGAGCATGTTTCACTATTTCCTGTTGATACATGGAAAGGGCGTGAGAATGGATTAAGAAAGGACCTGGTTCAGGCTTTAGCCGATATGAAACCTGGTGTGTTCCGTTTCCCGGGTGGTTGTATAGTAGAGGGAACCGATTTAGAAACACGATATAATTGGAAAAACTCAGTTGGCCCTGTGGAGAATAGAAAACTGAATGAAAACCGTTGGCACTATACTTTCGATTCACGTCTCTTCCCCGATTATTTCCAAAGCTATGGTATGGGCTTCTTTGAATTCTTTCAGCTTTGCGAAGATATAGGCGCAGAACCTCTTCCTGTGGTTAGTTGCGGACTGGCTTGTCAGTTCCAGAATGGTAGAGATGCACATTGCTCATTGGAAGAGATAGACGTTTTTGTACAGGATGCAATAGATTTGGTGGAATTTGCAAATGGTGATGTAAATACCAGATGGGGTGCTTTAAGAGCAGAAATGGGACATCCGGAACCATTTGGAATGAAGTATCTTGCCGTAGGTAATGAACAGTGGGGCGAAGAGTACATAGAACACGTAGTTCCATTCATTGAAGCATTGCGTAAAAACTGTCCTGAAATAGAGATTGTTGGAACTTCATGACCATACGCAAGTGGTGATTACTTTGATTATCTCTGGCCTAAGATGAAAGAACTGGAGGCCGATTTGGTAGATGAGCACTATTATTGCCCTGAGGATTGGTTTATAAACAATGCTGCCCGTTACGACAGCTATGAACGTAAGGGCCCAAAGGTGTTTGCAGGTGAGTATGCATGCCATGGTGCGGGCAGAAAGTGGAATCACTTTAATGCCTCTCTGCTTGAGGCCGGATTCATGACAGGATTGGAGCGTAATGCCGATATAGTTCGTATGGCAACATACGCACCTCTGTTTGCCCATGTGGAAGGCTGGCAGTGGCGTCCGGACCTTATCTGGTATGATAATCTGAATGTAACACGCAGTTGCAGCTATTATGTTCAGCAGATGTACAGCACAAATAAGGGAACACATGTGCTGAAACTGTTGGATGATGCACAGAAACCATATACAGGTGCAGCAGGACAGGATGGGCTTTATGCAAGTGCAGTGTACGATGAAACCGATAATACAATTGTAATAAAGGTAATCAATATAGGTGATGAGAGTCAGGAGATAAATGTGGCTTTGTCTGGCTTAAAGCGTAATGAAACATTGAAAAAGGGTGTGGTAACCACCTTGCATTCCGATGATATTTATGCCGATAATGTTCCACATACCAATTTGGTTATAGCTCCCGAAACAATCAAACCTATAACAAGTGAGATTGAATTAAATGGTCAGAATTTATCTGTAACAATTCCTGCCAAAACTTTTGTTGTGTATAGATTGTATAGATAATATTTAAATTAAATTTGCATGAATATAAAAGAGAACTATATACCTGATGTCAACAGATATGACGGAAGAATGCCATATAGAAAATGTGGAAATAGTGGGCTCTATTTGCCATTGTTGTCATTGGGAATGTGGCATAACTTTGGAAGCGTAGATAATTTGGAAAACTGTGTAAATATACTGCATACAGCTTTCGATAATGGTATTACATGTTTCGATTTGGCAAATAACTACGGTCCGCTTTACGGAACTGCAGAAGAGACTTTTGGCGCTATTTACGAACGCTCTTTCAAACCATACAGGGACGAACTCTTTTTGGTCACTAAAGCCGGTTACGATATGTGGCAGGGCCCATACGGTAACGGAGGTTCCAGAAAATATCTGATAAGCAGTTTAGACCAAAGTTTAAAGAGAATGAAGGTAGATTATGTGGATCTTTTTTATTCTCACAGATACGATCCTGACACTCCGTTAGAGGAGACAATGCAGGCATTGGTGGATATTGTTCGTAGCGGTAAGGCTCTTTATGTGGGTATATCAAATTATCCATTACATACGTTACAGTTTGTCTTTTCGTATCTTAAAGAGCATGATGTACCTTGTTTAATTTATCAGGGAAAGTACAATATCTTTCATCGTCAGCCCGAAACAGAAGGTATTTTAGAAACTTGTAAGGAGGCCGGAGTAGGATTTACCGCCTTTTCACCATTGGCACAAGGACTTTTAACCGATAGATATTTGAATGGCATACCGGCCGATTCAAGAATGGCCAGAAACTTTTTTTTGAAACGTGATGTTCTTACTGACGAAATGTTACAGCGAATCTCTGCTTTGGACGAAGTCGCAACAGACAGAGGGCAGACACTCTCTGCTATGGCGTTGTCCTGGTTGTTGAAAAATAATGCAGTGACATCGGCAATTATTGGTGCGAGTAGTTCCAAACAACTGAAAGCCAATATAAAAGCAGTGGAGAATATAAACTTTACGGAGAGTGAACTGCAAAGAATAGATGCTATTGTAAATATGTTGTAATAAAACTCATACATCTATATACTAAAAATGCTGCCTGTTATGAACGGGCAGCATTTATTATTCCTTTGGAGATATTCCAACGCATTATGATAAGATACTTTGATTGTGCAGGTTTATGCGTCAAGCAGAGAAGTAATGTGGCAATCCATTTGCAGCACTCTTTGCAAACAAGGCGGAATCTGTGATTATGCAATGTGGCTCTGGTCCATTGACCAATTCCGTTGTTGAATGCCAAACGTGCAAAATAGTCTCTGTTTAATTTTGATTCCGGAATAATGTGATACATTACGGCTTTGGGAACGTAGTAACACTCCATACCTTTGGATTTCATTCGTTCAAACAGATCGCTCTCTTCACCACCTGAAAGTTTTTTGCCTGTACGTCCTAATGTGGTGTCAAAAACTCCTATCTCTTCAAACACTGTTTTTCTCATAGCCATATTACCACCGCCGGGAATACGTCCTTTGGGAAATGGTTTTATTTCATCTCCAAAATCCATTGGGTTTGCAATAGGTTCTTCTGAATATTTTGACATCCAGACCGGTCTGCCTCCCGGATATTCAGCTATTATTCTTCCGCCAGCTGACATAGCTTGTGGAATCCTATCAAATAGTTCGATATATGAATCTATAAATTCCGGAACTATATGTTCGTCATCGTCAATAAAAGCAATAATGTCTCCCAGAGCATTGTTGATACCTGCATTTCTTGCATGTGATAGCCCTTGCTGTTTTTCCAGACAATACTTGATGTTCAGTGATGGGTTGTCTGCAATAAACTGATCAATGTTTCTGCATGTGTGGTCTTGGGAGTTGTTGTCCACAACAATGCACTCCCAAATGGTCTCATCGGCCGTTTGGGCTGCCACAGAACGTAACGTTATCATAAGTTGCTCTGCTCTGTTGTAGGTGGCAATAACTAAACTGAATCTTATCATCATTGCAAAGTTATGTATTTTATCAAAATAATGGACTTCTATTAAATAACTTTATTAAATTTGCGTTTCAATAAACTAACCTATTACTAACTAATTGTAATTAAAATGAGACAAATCGCATTAACTACTGCCGACCTGCTTATTATAGCAGCTTATTTGGGTATCCTGATTTTTATTGGTATTTATCTGAAAAAACAGGCATCTAAAAACCTTGAAACTTATCTTTTAGGCGGTAAAAACATCCCTTGGTATCTGTTGGGACTGTCAAATGCATCCGGTATGTTTGATATATCCGGAACAGTATGGCTGGTAGGTATTACCGTTGTATATGGATTGAAGAGCGTATTTATGCCTTGGGTATGGCCTGTATTTAACCAGATTTTCCTAATGGCATATCTGTCCACATGGCTAAGAAGATCTAACTGTACTACAGGAGCTGAGTGGATAGGATTCCGTTTTGGTAAAGATTCAGGGGCTAAGTTCTCTCATTGGATTATTGTAGTGTTTGCAATTATTGTGTGTCTCAGTATGCTTGCGTATGGTTTTATAGGTTTGGGAAAATTTGTTGAGATATTCCTTCCTCTTAAGACCGTATTCCCATTCTTGTCTTCACTGCCCGATGCATACGTTCCTCATGTATGGGGCATACTGTTTACTCTGTTTGCAGTCTTCTATTCACTGCTTGGAGGTATGACAAGTATAGTCTGGGCCGATGTGGCACAATATGTGTTAATGACTTTGGCATCTATAGCAATAGCTGTAATTGCAATGGTAAAACTTACCGATTTTGATTTAATGGCCATACTTCCGGAAGGTTGGACCTCTATGTGGTGGAAAGGTTCAGGATTGGGAATCAGCTGGTCCGGAGCATTGGAAGAGTTTAATAAAACAATAGCATCCGATGGATATTCACTATTCAGTCTCTTCTTTGGGTTAGTATTGGTAAAGGGTATAATGGTAAGTATAGCCGGCCCTGCTCCAACTTACGATATGCAGAAGATTCTTTCTACAAAATCGCCTAAAGAGGCATCTATGATGAGTGGTTTTGTAACTGTGGTTTTAATGCCTGTTCGTTATCTTATGATTGCGGGTATTGCAGTACTTGGCTTAATACTATTTAGCGATATAGAACCATTGGTACGCAACAGCGCAGGTAATATAGACTTTGAATTGGTACTTCCGGCTATAATTAATCATTCCTGCATACCTGCAGGTTTGACCGGTCTGCTTGTAGCTGGTTTGCTTGCTGCATTTATGTCAACATTCGCCGGCACACTGAATGCGGCTCAGGCATATATTGTGAACGATATTTACATTAAATATTTCAAGCCGCAGGCTACTCCAAAACAGGCTACAAATGCCAACTACATAGTAGGTTTGGTGGTTGTACTGATTAGTATTGGCTTTGGCGTTTTGGCACAAGATGTTAATAGTATTTTGCAATGGGTAACAAATGCACTTTATGGTAGCTATGTTGCAGCAAATGTACTTAAATGGCACTGGTGGAGATTTAACTCACGCGGTTTTGCATGGGGTATGGTATTCGGTTTGATACCGGCACTATTACTTTCACAAATACCATTCTTTAATCAGTGGGGTTCTGTTTCGGCTCTCTATTACTTCCCAATAATTCTTCTGTTCTCAGTAATAGGATGTTTGGTAGGAACTTATACTACAGAGCCAACTGACGAAGAAACATTGAAGAACTTCTACTACAAAACTCGTCCTTGGGGCTTCTGGAAACCAATAAAAGAGAAAGTAATGGCAGAACATCCTGACTTCAAGGAGAATAAGAACTTTGTTAAGGATATGGTTAATGTAGCCGCAGGTATAGTTTGGCAGACAGCATTGGTTGCCGGACCTATCTATCTGGTTGTAAAAGACTTTGTGGGTTTGGGATTGGCTGTTATGTGCATAGTGGTAGGTACAATTATCTTGAAAAAGAATTGGTACAACAAACTGGAAGATTAATCTTTTTTTGATACATTTAAAATGGAATACGGATTTTTTGATGATAAAAACAGAGAGTATGTAATTACAGAACCGCGTACTCCCTGGCCCTGGATAAACTATTTGGGTACAGAAGATTTCTTTAGCCTGATATCTAATACAGCCGGTGGTTATTCTTTCTGTAAGGATGCAAAATTTCGCAGAATAACCAGATACCGCTATAACAATGTTCCAATGGATAGTGGTGGTAAGTATTTCTACATAAACGATGGAAAAGATATCTGGAATCCTGGTTGGAAACCCTGTAAAACCAGATTAGACAGTTATGAATGTCGTCATGGTATGAACTACACTAAGATTGTAGGTAGTAAAAACGGTATTGAAGCAAGTGTGCTATACTTTGTTCCATTAAAAACTTGGGCAGAGGTGCAAAAGGTGACACTCACCAATACATCTACAGAAAATAAACAGATCAAACTCTTTTCGTTTGTAGAGTGGTGTTTGTGGAATGCAGCTACCGACATGGAAAATTTCCAAAGAAACTTTTCTACTGGTGAAGTTGAAATTGATGGTTCTACCATATATCACAAGACAGAATATAAGGAGCGCAGAAATCACTATGCATACTATTCTGTGAATGCTCCTATTCAAGGTTTTGAAACAGATAGAGAGACCTTCTTTGGACTCTATAACGGATTTGATGAACCGCAAACGGTGCTGGAAGGCAAGCCACGCAATTCTGTGGCGCATGGCTGGTCTCCTATTGCATCGCACTATATAGAGGTGGAACTGGCAGCAGGCGAGAGCAAGGATTTGATTTTTGTTCTGGGTTATGTTGAAAATCCTCAGGAAGAGAAATTTGAAAGCAAGGGTGTAATAAATAAGGCACGTGCAAAGCAGACCTTGGCAAAACTTGATACAGTTGAAAAGGTTGATGCCGCATTTGCTGAATTGTGTAACTATTGGGATAAATTGTTGCAGATATATACTGTCCGGAGTGACGATGATAGGTTGAACCGCATGGTTAATATCTGGAATCAGTATCAGTGTATGATAACATTCTGTTTCTCACGCTCTGCATCTTTCTTTGAAAGCGGCATAGGACGTGGCATGGGATTCCGTGATTCTAATCAGGATTTGATTGGTTTTGTACACCAGATTCCGGAGCGAGCCAGAGAGAGAATAATAGATATTGCATCTACACAGTTCCCTGATGGTGGCTGTTATCACCAATATCAACCACTTACCAAACGTGGTAACGACGGAATAGGTGGTGGTTTTAACGATGATCCAATGTGGCTGATATTCGGAACAGTGGGTTATCTGCGTGAAACAGGCGATTTCTCAATTCTTGACGAACCAGTTCCATTCGATAATCAGCCGGGTCGCGAAAAGAGTCTGTTTGAGCATCTAAAGATCTCGTTTGAACACGTTGTAAATAATCTGGGACCTCACGGATTGCCGTTGATAGGTCGTGCTGACTGGAATGACTGCCTGAATTTGAACTGTTTCTCTAATGATCCTAACGAAAGCTTCCAGACTACAGAAAATAAGACTGAAGGTAGCAAAGCAGAGAGCCTTATGATAGCCGGTCTTTTTGTATTCAGCGGACGCGATTATGTGGAACTCTGCAGACAGTTGGGTAAAGAAACTGAAGCTGCCGAAGCTCAAAAGGCTATTGATGATATGGTTGAGGCTGTTAAAAAGTACGGTTGGGACGGAGAATGGTTCCTGCGTGCATACGATTATTATGGCAATAAGGTGGGCTCTAACGAAAATGAAGAGGGTAAGATATTTATTGAATCAAACGGCTGGTGCACTATGGCAGGTATAGGTCTGGAAGAAGGATTGGTAGATAAAGCCCTGGATTCTGTAAAAGAGCGATTGGACTGCGAACATGGAATAGTTCTGAATAATCCTGCCTTTACAAAATATTACATAGAGTATGGTGAGATTTCCAGTTATCCGGCAGGTTATAAAGAGAATGCCGGTATATTCTGCCATAATAATCCTTGGGTTATAATAGGTGAAACTGTTCGTGGTAATGGTAATGCCGCATGGGATTATTACAGAAAGATATGTCCTGCATACATAAAAGACCAAAAGCTACATAAAGTAGAACCATACGTATATTCTCAAATGGTTGCAGGAAAGGACGCTTTCCGTCCCGGTGAAGGTAAGAATTCATGGCTTACAGGTACTGCAGCATGGAACTACTATACTATAACTCAGTTTATCCTGGGTATTAAACCAACCTATTCGGGTCTAAAAGTTGAGCCATGTATTCCTGCAGACTGGAAAGGATATAATGTTCAGCGTCAATTCCGTGGTGCTACCTATAATATTGAGGTTAAGAATCTGTCGGGTTCAATGAAGGGTATTAGATCATTAAAAGTTGATGGTAAGCTTATAGATGGTGATATTATTCCAATTATGCCTGTAGGTTCAGTTTGCAATGTAGAGGTAGAGATGTAAAAAGTAAGCAAAATACATACGATTTTAATTGATATGCCCCCAAAAAGTTCGTCAAACACTTTTGGGGGCATACTATCATTATATTATTTGTGAAATATTCTTTATAAATAGGCTGCTTGGATTGCAGTTCTGATTTTTTCTGTAATTTTGCGCGCGTTATGGTAATGCTATGCCGTTATATATTGCTGCTTTGTGTGGCTCTGTTTTCTAGCTCTGCGGAAACATCTTGTGTTTCGGAGATAGAACAGGCTTGCTGTATAGAAGATGTCGTATATGATTCAGGAAGTGATTTCGTTATTGAGCAGAGTGGTCTGCTAACAAACAGCATACATGTAAAAGTATCCCGTGAACAATCCCAAAAACGATTAAAACAGAACTCCAGAAACAGTCTGATGTTTTCTGCCGTTTTTAAATTGGATTCTTTTGTATATACATTAAAGAATAATGCAGGTTTATCGTCCTTTTTTACAGGGCTTATAACAAATAAACATTCTCATCTTACTATTCTGCGAAGATATATCATTTAGTCTCATAATCTGTTTCTCTTTAGGACATAGTAATAAGTGTGTCCATTTATTTGATATTCAACATACTAAATAAAACAGATTATGATAAATTCAGAATTCGTTAAAGTCCATTCTTTAATGGATACCTTTATATATGTGGCTTTAATAATAGCAGGTGTATTAATGATACTCTTGCCATTTGGTCAGGTTATTGCCGTTTTTGGCTGTTTTCTAATAGTCTCCGGGATTGTAGTTGCACTTATTAATAAAACCGAATATAAGAATCTGCAGCTAAAGGGACATTTTAAGAAGTTGGAATATTACTATCCTTTGAAAAAAAAATCGGAAATTGTAGGTGCACTTATGGGTGAGCCGGGAATGATGCTTTTTCCGCCCGATAATGATAATGAAGATGTTTTAAGATTGGATGTATATTATGCCAAATCGGGCGATAAGGCTTATTTGCAACTATTCAAATATGTGCCTTATGTTTACGAACCTGCATCAATTGTGTATGAAGTTGATAAGGAATCAATACAGCAATTATTGTGATTATGGAATATTTAATTTTGATAGCTTCACTGGCCGGTATTGTCTTTGGAGCTGATTATTTGGTTTCAGGAGCTGTTTCTTTGGCTAGAAGATATAGAGTCTCCGATTTTGTAATAGGTGCCGCAATAGTGGGAGTGGGTACCTCTATGCCCGAATTAGTAGTAAGTTTTATGGGCGCGGTGAACGGAAATGCCGATGTTGCCATTGGTAATGTAGTAGGCTCAAATATCTTTAATGTATTGGGAATACTGGGACTTACAGCACTTTTCTTTCCTGTTGCAATAGAAAAGAAAAACATGAAGTTTGAAATACCTTTATGTATAGCAGTGTCTGTATGGTTGATGATACTCGCCCTAAATTTCTTTGATGGAACTGCTGCAACTATAGGACGTGCTGATGGTTGGATACTGTTGCTCTCTTTTGTGGGATTTATGTGGTATTCGTTTGCTCGCGATAGAAAAGATGGTAACGAATCTACAGAGCAGATAACTGATGCAGAATCGCCTTTATGGCTGGCGATAGTTAAAGTTGTCGGCGGGTTGGCATTATTAATAGTCAGTTGCGATTTCTTTGTTGACAATGCAGTGCTTATAGCAAAGAGATTTGGAGTGAACGATGCCTTTATATCTCTTACACTTATTGCTTGCGGAACATCACTGCCGGAACTTGCTGCGTCTGTAGCTGCTGCAGTAAAAAAGAATACCGATATGGCTTTGGGTAATATTGTGGGCTCGAATATCTTTAATATCACCCTAATCCTGGGACTTAGTTCGCAGGTTATGCCACTTACATCGGCAGGTATTACATCTGTGGATTACATAGTTATGATAGTTGCTGCAATATTGATACTGCTGATAGGTTTTACAGGAAAGATTAACAGAATAAGCGGATTGTTGATGTTTATATGTTTTGTGGCATATAATTGGTATCTGATTTCTAATCAAATAGTATAAGTTTATGGCAATACTTCAAGTATTTACACTTTTGGGAGCATTAGGAATGTTCCTATACGGAATGAATTTAATGAGTTCCGGTTTACAAAAAGCTTCCGGTGATAAATTGCGTGGATTCTTAACTGCAATGACTTCTAATCCATTTAAAGGGGTTATGACAGGTTTGGGAATTACTTCTGTAATTCAGTCTTCGTCGGCAACAACCGTTATGGTGGTTAGTTTTGTGAATGCAGGTTTATTGACTTTAGCACAAGCTATAGGTGTTATTATGGGTGCTAACATAGGTACTACGGTAACTGCCTGGCTCGTCTCCTGGTTGGGGTTCAAAGCAGATATTTCAATTCTTGCAGTTCCATTAATGGCGTTGGCATTCCTCTTCTCAAATTCAAAGAAGAATCAGAGACAGAATATTGGTGAACTCCTGGTGGGTTTCTGTTTGTTGTTTCTTGGACTCTCATTCATGAAGGAATCCGTTCCCGATTTGAATGAAACCCCACAGGTTCTGGATTTTGTCAAGACATGGTCAAGCCATGGCTTTGGTTCGGTGCTCATATTCTTGGCTTTTGGTACTGCCCTTACTCTTGTGCTTCAGTCATCATCGGCTACAATGGCTATCACACTCATTATGCTCAGTATGGGGTGGATACCATTTGATATGGCTTGCGCTATGGTACTTGGTGAAAATATTGGTACTACAATTACTGCAAATATTGCGGCATCGGTAGGTAATACACAGGCTAAGAGGGCTGCTATGTCTCATACTATTTTTAATCTGTTTGGAGTAGTATGGGCATTAATCTTCTTTAAACCATTCTTGATGCTTGTAGGTAGAATTATTGAACTTTTCGGTCTGCCAAACCCTGCTGCAGATGGTTTTGCTGTAGGTAGTGCTACATCTGCTGAAGGTACTGCAGCCCTATATGGATTGTCTATGTTGCATACATTATTCAATACTATCAATACCTGTATTCTGATATGGTTTGTGAAGTTCATAGAAAATGCAGTTGTTTGGATTATAAAGACACCTAAGAGCCAAGAGCAGGAAATGTTTAGATTGAAATATATCTCAGCCGGTCCTTTGGCTACTCCTGAACTTGCAACAGAACAGGCTTTTAATGAAATTATGCATTTTGCTCAAATATCAAGAAATGGACTTGGTTATGCAAGACAGGCTATTGCAGAGAGTAATGGTGATAAGTTTGAAGAATTGCGTAATAAGCTGGTTAAATACGAAGAGATTTCCGATAGGATAGATTATGAAATTGCTGCATTCCTAAATGCTGTCTCTATGGGCGATATCAGTGAGGCTACATCTTTTAAGATTAAGGCAATGTATAAGATTATAGGCGAATTGGAATCACTGGGCGATTCGGGCGAAGCTATAAGCCGTATTCTCTCTCGCAAGAATATCCATAACAAGAAATTCGATGCTGAAACGATGCATAAACTTGATGATATGGTTAATGTTGTAGATGAGGCTTATCAAGTGGTGCTGGAGAATCTTGAAGCAGCTCACAAAGGTGAACTTGCAGATATTGCAAATGCGTATAATGCAGAAGACCGCATCAATCGCTTGAGAAGTAATTTGCGTGATGCAGAAATAGAAAATATGGAAGATGGTGATAAGAACTATCAAACCAGTGTTTACTATATAGATGTAGTGAACGAATTAGAACGAATGGGCGATTTCCTTATCAATATCTCGCAGGAGTTGGAGCGGGCTTTTGTAAATAAGATTCATGAATAATTAAATTTATCTCCTCTCTCAGCTCTTTGGTGAGTTCAGACTCTACTTTTGGTGTAAAACTATTTATTGCATTGCTTAAGTGGAGGAGGGCAGATGTGTCGCCGTTTTCGTGATACATCTTAGCCAAAAGTGAGAGAGGATATAATCTGTTTGGAATCATACAGAAAGCTTTTGTGTAACACTCTTTTGCACGTTCATAATTTCCCTGTGCTATGGCATTATTGCCCATTATATTCCAAAACATAGGATCGCAACTAATGGAACTGCCCAAGATAAGAATAGAATCGCTTTTGTTATAATCACCACACTTGTTGAGTGATTGTCCTAAAGCAAACAAAAAATTATAGTTGTGGGTTAACTCTTTGGTTAAAGAATAACAATCCTCTACAAATGCTTCGTAGTATTTAATATCGTATAAGGTAATAGATTTTTCTAACAACTTTTCTGCCTTTTTAGAAGAACTGATTCTGCTGAATCCAGCTATAATAAAAGTTATAGCCAGGATTGCTGTTATATGTATAGGAGCATAAGTTTTAATACCTTTATTTGCCTTTATTCCAGCCATGGCAATAAATAAACCTTCAAAAATGCAGAACACAGCCATTTTAAAAGGATATGAAAACAGTGCAAATATTGAAAGTGTAATTAGACCGTAGCACCATATAGATTTTGTTTTATATAGAATCCAAATGGCAGTAAGGGTAAGCACAATGAATGCTACTATACCTATTATGCCACATTCCACACCTATCTCCATATATTCATTAAAGGCATATTCGGGGCAATCGGCAATCATCCGTTCTTGTTCAATCTTTTCCGGTGCGTCACCTTCTATTATATTATCTATATATGGCGCAAAGTAATTAGCTTGCGTTTCTCCGTATGTTGTACTGAATTTTCCTAATCCGCTACCCTTAAAGCCATTATCTCTCATGGCTATGGCACTAATCTTGTTTATGTAGAATCTGCCGTTGGCAGAATCCTTTTTATACAGATAAGCACTAACACCCAATAGAGATATTCCCACAACTGCTATTATCCAGTATCGTTTTATTGTATCTCTAAAATATTGAAACGATAAGGCATATATCAGCATACTTGTTCCAAATGCCAACAAAGCTGTTCTGCTTAATGTGGCCGGTAAAAGTATAATACAAAATATGGTGGCTACGTAGTATAAAGTTCTTAGAAAACGGTATGCCTCTTCTTGAATGCTGGGTATAAACAAACTGGCGCATATTGCAAGAAACCCGCCAAATGGTCCCGGGTTATGAAAAGAACCTGTTATGGTGAACATGAAATTGTGTGATTCGCAAATACCGATAACTTGAAGAATGGCATATATGGATTGCCAGATTGCACAGGCTGAAAGAATAATAAGTATAATTCTTTTCCAAAAGTAATAGTATTCTTTTGATGCTATGTATCTGAATACAATGTATGGTAAAACATATATAGCAATACTATACATTTTGTGAAATGCTACCTCTGTTTGATTGTTAAACCAAGTGATGATAAACACCAGGAATAGTGTGGATGCAAGTAAATCTACTGCATTGAGTTTGATTAAAAGTCTTTTCATAGTAACTGTGTGTTTAAATTTTCTGTGATGCAAAGTTAATGTTTTTTTGTTTGAAGTAGTGTGTTTTATCTTTAAAAAACTATAGTAGTGTTTAGTGGAGTTTCGTGCAGTAGCTGTGTTGTTCGTAGAATAGGGTTAAGTTTGCTATGGTTCCGTTTGTTTATAGTGGAACTTCAGGACAAGCTGTTCGTAGCTGCTTCGTTCACCTACAGAACTAAAACGGCGAACTCGGTCTTTTAGCCAGCATTCGCTGTCTAACGTACCTCAGACACCGCCGTTTTTTAACGTTCTTCCGGCTCACTGCGCTATTCCGCTCCTCACAGATAGTCCCTCAGTTTCCACTACTTACTTGGGCAGGGTGGCTATGCCCGCAAACTTAACCCTATTACTACTCTGTGTGGATAGTATTATATTGAGTCTCGCCTAAAATTAAGAACGCCTCCCAAGTATGCTGCCTTGCGGCTCGCCTGGGAGGCTCATTATCATATAGTTATGATGAACTAATCATACCAAAGGTGGTACAAAAGTAATGCCTTTTTGAAGGAATTCCAAATATTTTAACTACGAGCTTACAGTAACGTCATTAAGTTTCCACTACTTACTTGGGCAGGGTGGCAATGCCAGCAAACCTAACCCTATTACTATAGCGGCTCTTTTTATACAATATTTGCGAATGTGTGCATTTTGGGGATAACGAATAGTTTTATGTACTATATTTGCAGCCAGAATTAACCAAATTTTTATCAAAATGAAAAAGAATTTCTTTATTGGTGCTATGGCACTTTTGGTTTCTGCAACATCTTTTGCAGGTGGTCTTTTGACAAATACAAATCAGAATGCAACTTATTTGCGTAATCCTGCTCGCGATGCAGCAATTGCTATTGATGGTGTGTATAGCAACCCTGCAGGTGTAGCTTTTATGCCGGAAGGTTTTCATCTTTCATTAAGCTGGCAGGCAGCTGCTCAGAAACGTCAGATGAATGTTTCAAATCCTCTGTTTATGTTTAATACAGAAAATCAGTCTAAAGATCGTTTATTTGAAGGTGAAACATTTGCACCTGTTATCCCTTCATTCCAGGCTGCATACGTTTTTAATGATAAATGGTCAGTATCTGCTCAGTTTGCAGTAGGCGGCGGTGGTGGAGCTTGCGAATTTGCAAATGGTCTGCCTATGTTTGAAGAACTGATTGGAGGTATGGCATATCAGTTTGGTAGCATGATAGGTTCAAACGCATATTCATTGGACCAGAATCTTACCGGAAAGCAGTATTTCTTTGGTCTTCAGGTAGGTGGTACTTATAAAATTGCAGATATGGTATCTGTTTTTGGTGGTTTGCGTACAGTTATGGCAAAAGCATCGTATGTGGGCTCTATCAGCAATATCAATATAGGTGGTATTACAGCATCATCACCTGTTTTCCAGCTTATGCCGGGAATGGCACAGTATGCCGCACTTCTTTCAGATTATAAACTTGACTGTACTCAGAGCGATTTTGGCTTTACTCCAATATTAGGTGTAGATGTTAAACTCGGTGACTTGAATTTGGCTGCTAAATATGAATTCCGTACAAAGATTGCTATGGAAAACGAAGCAAACAATAGCGCAAATCTTGCTGCTCTTGCAACAACAGTTCCAGCTGTAGCTGTTTATGGCGATGGTAACATAGTACGTACAGACATACCTGCATATTTGGCACTTGGCGCAGAATATTCATTCTCGGAAGTTCGCGTTGCTGCTGGTTATCACTATTTCTGGGATAAAGATGCCAAAGGTTCTGCTATCAAGGCTGGCGATAACAGCTGGGAAGTTGTATTAGGTGCAGAATGGGATATCACTGATAGATGGACAATCAGCTGCGGTGGTCAGCGTACAGGTCTTGGCTTTGCCGATTCAGATATGTCAGATACAAACTTTAGCACAAGTTCATACGGACTGAGCTTTGGTGCTGCATATAAAATTAACGATATGCTTAAGCTGAATGCAGGTTATCTGCACTCAATGTTTGATGGCAGAGAATTTACAAATGCAAACAGTACAGCTTGTAACTATACACGTAAGAGCGAAGCATTCGGTTTGTCACTCGACTTTACATTCTAATTAAAAATAAAAGTATATGTCGGTACAGAAAATATCTCTGAATAATTTGCGCTTCTATGCTTATCATGGTGTAGAGCCGCAGGAACAATCTGTAGGCGCTTGGTATGTGATAAATTTGGATATGTATGCAGATATCACTGCTTCTTTGCAAAGCGATGAACTATCTGATACACTTAATTATGCTCAGGCAGCCAGGATTATAAAGGAGGAGATGCAAGTACCGTCAAAACTAATGGAGCATGTAGCGGGTAGGGTAGTGCAGCGTCTGCAACAGGAGTTTCCTGCATTGCAACGCCTTAGCTTTACTATAGCGAAGGAGAATCCACCCGTATGTGCAGAGTGTGGTTCTGCCTCAATCACAGTAGAAGCAGGTGATTAATTGGCGCGAAGCGCGCTTCCGTAGGAAGCCTTATAGATAAGGATAGACAAACAGCTCAAATAAGAAATGGTCGGTGTTTAACCGACCATTTCTATTTGAGTATGTTTGTGTTGTGTGTTTATCCGCAACGTGATGAACCGCAGTTCTTGCAAATCAGGCAACCTTCCTGGTAAACCAAAGATTCTGAACCGCAAACGGAACATTTCTCACCGCTTACCTGAGTTCCGTCCTGGATATATTTCTTGAGCGCGCGTTCTACACCATTCTTCCAGTTGTTGATGTTTTCGCTACCCAAATCCAGAGAACCGATAAGTTTCATACAGAGATCAACAGGCATCTGGTAACGCAATACACCTGAAATCAGTTTTGCGTAGTTCCAATACTCTTTGTCGAATTTCTCTGACAGACCTTCAATAGTGATTTTGTATCCGCGTTTATTTGTAAATTGGAAATCGTAACGTTTTACGCCGTTTTCATCGACATTCTTTACAATCTGACCCTTTTCTACAGTCTTTGGAAGCATAATTCCCTCTTCGTCGTCCTGCAGACCGGTGAATATTTCGTATGGACGTCCATTTAGCAGACCAACAAATGCTACCCACTTCTCTTTGTTGTTTTGGAAACGTACCACATCGGCTTCCAATACTCTTGGACGGGTCTCTACAACCTCTCTTGGATGACAATCGCCAGGAGCCATAGTAGGCTCTTTGCTTTCTGCTGCTTTTTTCTTGTCGCTCTTGACATCTACCAATACGCCGTCGCGTGAACCGTCACGATATACGGTACAACCTTTACAACCGCACTTCCAAGCCTCTACGTAGAGTTCATTTACAAGTTCCTCTGAAACATCGGCCGGTAAGTTAATGGTTACACTGATTGAATGGTCAACCCACTTTTGGAGTGCACCCTGCATCTTCACTTTGTTAACCCAGTCAACGTCCTGTGCAGTTGCTTTGTGATATGGTGAACGTGCAACAAGTTCGTCAAGCTCTTCCTGTGAATACTGCTTTGTGTGGTCTATGCCGTTGGCTTTCATCCATTCTACAAACTTGTGGTGATATACTACAAACTCTTCGAATGCATCGCCATTTTCGTCGTGGAATGTTACGTTTGCATTTTCGTCTTCGCTGTTAACTTTACGGCGACGTTTATAGACAGGCATAAATACTGGTTCCAAACCAGATGTTGTCTGTGTCATCAAGCTAACGGTACCTGTAGGAGCGATAGTCAAACAAGCAATGTTACGACGGCCATACTTTTTCATATCTTCGTATAAAGCAGGATCTGCTTCGCGAATACGGCCGATAAATGGATTTGCTTCTTCTCGTTTCCAATCGAAAACTTCGAATGCTCCACGTTCTTTAGCCATATTTACAGAAGAACGATAAGCCTCTATAGCCAGTGTACTCTGAACTTTTTCAGCAAATGCTGTAGCCTCTTCTGTACCATAACGCAAGCCCATAGCCGCAATCATATCGCCTTCTGCTGTGATACCAACGCCGGTACGACGTCCCATAGTACTCTTACGCATAATTTTGTGCCAGAGTTCTCTTTCGGTACGTTTAATATCTTCGCCTTCAGGATCGCTTTCAATCTTAGCAAGAATCTTTTCAATCTTTTCAATTTCAAGGTCGATTATATCGTCCATAATACGCTGTGCAAGTGCAACGTGCTTCTTGAACAAATCAAAATCAAAGTAAGCATTCTCTTTGAATGGATTAACAACGTATGAATATAGATTGATAGCCAACAGACGACAGGAGTCGTATGGGCAAAGTGGAATTTCTCCGCAAGGGTTGGTGCTGACTGTGCGGAAACCAAGGTCTGCGTAACAATCAGGAACTGATTCTCTTGTTATGGTATCCCAGAAAAGAACACCCGGCTCTGCCGATTTCCAAGCATTGTGAACAATCTTCTTCCAAAGTGCAGAAGCGTCAATGTCTTTGGTATATGTAGGGTTTGCAGAGTCTATAGGATAAGCCTGTGTATATGGTTTACCTTCAATGGCTGCCTGCATAAAAGCATCGTCTATCTTTACAGATACATTTGCACCTGTAACCTTACCGCTAGTCATTTTAGCATCTATAAACGATTCTGAATCAGGATGCTTAATGCTTACACTCAGCATAAGTGCGCCTCTACGGCCGTCTTGTGCAACTTCGCGGGTTGAATTGGAATAACGTTCCATGAATGGAACCAAACCTGTAGAAGTCAGTGCTGAATTCTTTACAGGAGAACCTTTTGGACGAATGTGTGAAAGGTCGTGACCTACGCCACCACGGCGTTTCATTAACTGTACCTGTTCTTCGTCAATTTTGATAATAGCACCATACGAATCGGCAGCTCCGTCATTACCTATTACAAAACAGTTTGAAAGTGATGCAATCTGGAAGTCATTTCCAATACCTGTCATAGGGCTACCCTGTGGTACAATGTGCTTAAAGCCTTTGAAGAGATCGTGAAGCTCTTCTGCGCTGATAGGATTCTTGTAACGAGCCTCAATTCTTGCAACTTCGTTAGCAATTCTCCAATGCATATCGTCAGGAGTCTTTTCGAATATGTTTCCGAATGAATCCTTAACGGCATACTTGTTTACCCATACTTTAGCAGCCAATTCGTCGCCGCCAAAGTATTCGATGGAAGCTTTAAATGCTTCTTCGAAAGTGTAAGTTTGTTGTTTGGCCATTGTTGTTTTATATTTGTTCTTTTGTTTGTTTTGCGTAATTAGGTGCTGCACTACTGCTAAGCGACGACAAAGATAATGATACTATTATAACTGCAAAAGATTTCTTAAAAATAGTTATCAACAATTTTAAAAGTTTTCCGTTTTGTAATTTTAAATATGTGATTAATAGGTAATTAAAAAATAACTTACATTAAAAAGTTTTCCGAAATGTGAAATTTTTGTGTTTTGCGCTATTGTGGCTTTATCTTGTTTTGTGTAAAATGCCGATGTGAAATAAAAGAAAAATCCGAAGAATGTTTTGTTCTCCGGATTGTATGTTGCTATTTTGTTGTTCGTGTTGAATTAAGACTTAAGAGAACTCTCAATATTTTCCATATCTTTTCTAAAGTTTTTGTCAACTTGTAACTGGTCTTTTACCATATTGCAAGCATGCAAAACTGTGGCGTGGTCTCTTTTGCCTATGTAAGCACCAATTTTTGATGTTGAGAAGTCCAGATGTTTTTTTGCCAAATACATGCTGATTTGTCTTACCTGAACCACTTCATGTTTTCTGGATTTGGTTTGAATGGCATCAATATCAACATCGTAATAATCACAAACTGTATTTATGATTGATTCAATGGTGATAGGCTTTTCTTCTTTCTTGCTGTTCTTGTTTAGAATATCCTGTGTGAGTTCTAAATTTATCTCCTTATTGTAGAAAGTAGAGTGGGCCATAAGTGAAGCTATAAAGCCTTCTAAGTCTCTTACGCTGCCTGTGATGTTTTCTGCAGCATAATCTATAACTTCGTCGTTTACAACCAATCCATCTCTTGAAGTTTTGTCTCTTAGAATGTCTTTTCTTAACTTAAGATCCGGTTTTTCTAATTCAGTAACCAGTCCCCATTTGAATCTGGTAATCATTCTCTCTTCAATATCTTTTAAATCTTTAGGGTGTCTGTCACAAGACATAATCAACTGCTTGCGGTTTTGATGCAGGTGATTAAATATATGGAAGAATGTATTTGTGGTCTTAGGAAAGCCAGACAATTCTTGCATATCGTCTATGATAAGTACATCTATAGTTTGATAGAAGTGAATGAAATCGTTGATATTGTTGCTTCTTATAGCATCTATATACTGTATATGGAACAGATGTGAAGACACGTATAGTACTCTTTTGTCTGGGTGCAGCTCTTTTACTTTCATACCAATAGCATTCAGAAGGTGAGTTTTACCTACACCGGATGAACCATGTATGAAAAGTGGGTTAAAAGAGGTGCTTCCGGGATTCTGAGCAATAGTCTCACCGGCTATTCTTGCCATTTTGTTGCTGTAACCCTCAATGAAATTGCTGAAACTGTACTTTGTGTTCAGCATGGAATCCAAATCCTGTACCTGCGGTGCATCTGTAGCAGAAGGGGCAGTGTTGCTTAATGGCTTCTGGTTCTTAATGATTGCAGGCTGAAATTCCTGTGAACGTACAGTAGTGCTTTGTGAATTTGTCTTATCAACAATTATTTTGTAATCTACAGTAATCTGGTTACCAAAATATTTGCAAACAGCTGCCTGGAATTCATTCAGGTAGTTCTCCTCAATAAATTCACAAACAAAAGAACTTGGAGCTTCTATAAGTAAGGTGTTATTATCTAAACTTACAGGTTTGAGTATAGTGAACCAGGTTTCACAAACCATAGGCTCTACGTTATCTTGTATAAACTCAAGACAACTGTTCCATTTTGTATTTAGTTCACTATTTGACATTGTTAATATCTCCTTGCTTTCGTTTCTAATTGCAATGCAAAATTGGCAATCTTATTTCATTCCTACAAATCTGTTTTTAATCTCCCAAAAACGGCATTTTGTAAGTGCTTGTTATTTAATGGTTTGCGAAAATCGTGTTTTAGTGTTGAAAAACAGTCCTTGACTTGAATTAAAGTTCTGATAAGCAAGGTATTAACCTGTTGATAACTTTTTGCGTGGATTGTTTTTTAACTTTAAAAATGCCGTTTTAAGTACTGCGTAGTGGGGTAAGTGAAAAAATAAATAAAGGTTTTAAAATATGGTGTTATTTAGACAAAATCTATTTTAGTTCTTGCCGGCTAATCGTCTTGCTTCGTCAATACTAATTCTCTTTTCGCCTAAAAAAGCAACAATAAATGCATCTTTATATTTTTTGTTTACCTCTTTCTTTGTAGCTTGAATCTTATTGTAATCGGTGGTTGCACCACAAGTGTACTTATACAGGCCATTATCTTTATAGTATTCTACATCCGATAGGCCGGATAAACGGCTGTCTTTTTTACCTAAAACAGTTTTAGATGTAAGGAACTGCACTTTGAATACAGGTATACCGGCTGTGATAACCTCTGTTTGCGGCTTACTTTCCATAACAACCGATGCTGTTTTGTTTTGACCGTTTCTGGTTTCTGTCAGATATTCATTGAATGCCAGATATATGCTTTGGCTTAATTCGTCCATACCTTTTTGTGATGTCATATACTTCATATCATTGGCATTCGATATGAATCCCAATTCTATAAGGATGCTTGGCATGGCGCTACGCCACAAAACAAGAAAACCAGCCTGATGGACCCCTCTGTTATGCCTTTGTGCTGTATTAACCAATCTGTTCTGTACAATAGATGCAAACTTCAGGCTCTCCTTTTGATGCTCATTCTGCATAAATTCAAAGATAATCTGACTCTCTGCACTATTTGGGTCGTATCCTGCGTATGTGGTTTCGTAGTCGCTTTCGTACAATATGGCTTTGTTCTCTGCTATGGCTACATTGAAATTTGCGCTTGTCCTGTTCTCTTCAACACCTAAAAGAAAAGTTTCGGCACCGTATGCCGATTTATTTGTAGCCGAATTTGTATGTATAGAGATAAACAGATCTGCATCTGCTTTGTTTGCAATATCTGCACGCTTGCTCAATTCTATAAAGGTATCACTCTTTCTTGTATATATAACCTTTACATCTTTGCAATTCTCTTCAATAAGTTTGCCTACTTTAAGAGCAACATTCAGGTTGATGTTCTTTTCCTGTGCCTTGCCATTAACGGCACCCGGATCTTTTCCTCCGTGTCCTGCATCTAAAACCACAACAAACTGATCTGCACAAAACAAATCTGTGCTTGCTCCAAATAACAGTATTAACAAAAGTGTAACGCTTCTAAATAATCTCATCTCTTATTCGTTGACGGTTTTAGTGTAATTGGCTTGAATGGTTTCTGAATTCTTAAAGAACGATGCAATCTCTTTTGGAGATACGCTTACTGGTTCTTTCATAAATTCAGGTATGTTGTATGAGAACATAAAATTAGTACTGTAGTCAGGTGATTGTTGCGGAATGGGGAATGCTTTTGTAAACTTTCCATCCTCGCCTAAATGAGATAAGTACAGACGGGTAAAACCACCATCATCGCGTCTGGTACTGAAAATAATCCACTTACCATTGCTGGACCAAGAGTGATAACTCTCTACGTCGCTACTGTTTATTTCGGATAATTCACGTGTAGAGCCATTCTGCAAATCCATTAGATATAAATTAGCGTCTTTGTGCCAAATGTGGAAGACCCCATAATCGCCCATAGTGAACAACAGATATCTACCGTCAGGTGATACTCTTGGCAGAGTGATGCTTTTGTCTTCTGATGCTGCATCGTAAACCAATTCGGGTTTGCCCCACGCTGCAGTTTCAGGGTTGAACGATTTTTTGTACAGATTGTAGTGAATGCTCTTGTGGTTCTTTACAATATACTCTTCTCTGTCAGAACCAAAACCGTAATCAAAGTGGGCTGAAACGTAATACAGGGTTTTACCGTCGGGTGTCCAGGCCGGAAAACATTCAAATTCTGCGGTATCGTTTTCTACTATGCTTACGCTGTTTTTGTCTATGTTGTAAAGAATAAGATCGCTTTCTGTATCGAACACCTCTATACGATTGTTGTTATTGGTATGTACAGATTGGCGTGTCTTATTTGTGGAGAATGCAATGTAGTTGTGTGTTGGATGCCATGCCGGATAAACACCTGCCGATATGGTTGAGTCGGTCTTCAGGTTGATTCTCTTCATATCTCCATTATTGATGATTACTGTGCCACCCAAATACTGTCTTGCGTGGAACATCATCTGGTCTGTCTCCCAATTTTTGTAGTGATGGCAGTTTATACACTGTCCGTTATCATCGTGCTGTACCATAGAATTGGCGTAAATAACTGTCTCTTCAAAATTTGTCAGATTACGCTGATTGATACTTAGTCTTTCGTAACTTTCTACCGATGGTGGAATAAGTCTGTAAGATATGTAGGGGTCTATTTCTTCTGCTATTTGCCAGGTAAATGTAGGGTGCTTTACCCAACTGCCGTGGTGTGATGAGTAGATATCTACCTCTATCTTATTACTGTTTGCCATCAATTTTTCCCATTTGGATAACGGAATGTTTATGGTATTGCCCGATTGCAGATATTCATAACTTCCATTTGAAAAACGGGTTACATATTTATCTGCCTCAGTCAGAATTTGGAAATTCAGAGGAGCAATGTTAGACGGAATTGTAATGTTTGAAAAATCCGGAAAAATCTCTGTAGCCTCTTTGCTTTCAGAAAAATTCTGAGGTATGTTTGCCGTACATGCTGCAAGCAGGAACGACAATAATATATAAGGTGTAATCTTTTTCATATATCAATAAGTATTCAAGTTCCTAATGAAATAGTAGTAAAAGTAGAAAGTGTTTCCAAATCGTTCTGAATATGGAAAACGTGAAACCTCAATAGAACGTACCGCGTGACCGGAAGAGAATCTGTTGAAATTCTCATACGATGTAAGTACAGCCTTATCGAAAGGCATATTGCTTATATTGACACTCTTTTCAAGATTGCCGTAGAGTAGGGCGGCCTCTTGATAGTAACGAGGCATCTTTTGTGTATCGTTTGTCTGAATGTAATTAGAGAAACATTTCCAAAAAGTAGCAATGTCTTGTGTCTGCAATGCCCATAGCATAGCAACTTTGTCAAACTGAGGAGTTGCATTTTGTGGCCTGTGTGTAGTAAAATGTTTAATGAGATATGACTCAATTACAGCATTGTCGTTGTCCAGTGTACTGTCATAACACATTAACTGCTTTATGCTTTTGAATTGCTCTGCTTCTGCTATTAGTGATGGGTGGTCTATGTATTTTCTCACCTCTTTTGCCCATCTCTTATGGTATAATGTTTTATCAAGTTTATCCAGAAATTTGCAAGCAACGCCATAATCGCCGGTAAGAATACAAGATAGTGTGGCATATTTTAAATTATCTACATTCCAACCATATTCAACAGCCTCTTCTATACACCATCTGTAAGCAAAAAAAGGTAATCCGTAATGCAGATATAACTGCTTGCCGCATTGCAGAGCTATAGGAATAGTGTTCTTGAACTTTTGAATACGTCCTCCATCTTTATATGCAAAAGCCTGGTTAGCCTCTGTTCCTAATTTTACAAGTGCCAGATTCTTAAATTGAACCATCATACGACTTGGTTCGTAGAATTTGCCCTTCGTCTCTTCTATAAGATTTTCAAGTTCAGCAGGCGATGTGGCTATATTCGCTTTTGCAGAAAGTTTTTCGTATGCCTTTCTGTCACTGTTTATGTATTTGTCAGAAATCTCTTTGTGAATGTTGCATACCTCTTTCCAATTGTTGTTGTCAATGGCATTCGACATTGCTATCTCTGCCTTGAAATTTGGGTCTCTAAACCAGCAAAGATATGCGGAAAGCAGATATATAATCAAAATACCACTTTGCATAAACAGGTAACTTGGCGCTTTTGCTTGTGGTAGTGGTTTGTATATGGAAAGTGCAATCTGAATAGCAATAAGTATGGCAAATGCTGTACCGAAAACAGAGCTGTGTTGTCCTGCGGTGAGATTTGGAATTCCTAACAAAAACGTTTTGGAAACGGAACTTACTGTTGTTGTCAGATTATACGTAATCAGCGGAGTAAACACTAAGAATATTACAGCAAACAGGAGGATTGCTATTCTGGCTACATTGATACATTCACGTTTGTACTGAACAACCGTGACAGCTACTGTTGCCGCTAACGCATATATACCAAAACTTAAATAACCCAAAAAACACCAGATTATAATAGCCGGGATTGATAGTACCGGCGATTTAATTCTACTTATGCCCCATACTGCTGTGGTGGAAATGGCATAACCCAAAACAGGCATAAAGAAGAATCCCGGTGATTTAAGTGTGTAAAGGGCATAACCTATGCTGCCGTTTATAATCAGTATAAGCACTGCAGGCAGAAATGCAATTATAGAATCTCTGTCGGAAATGTTATATGCGACTTTTGTAATAAAAGCCGAAAAAAACAGCAACAATGTGAAAATGGTTGCACCTATCAGTGGCGAATGCAAAAACTGTGTTAAGAACAGCGATATGTAGCTTAACAATCCTGTAGGGACAAGCACCGTCTCTTTAAAAAAGTCACTATTGTAAATAAACAACGATTTTGATTCTATTCTTATAAGCCATTCGTTGTATTCCACTCCTAAAGTGTAAAATACAATAATAGCCAAAAGCAATGAATAGATCCAAAAACCATATTTCTCTATAATTTTCTTGCTATCTGTTAACGCCATTGTTAGTAATTTCTGTTAATGATATTTATTTAGTGCGTAAAGATAACATTTTTCATCCTTTTTTCAATGTTATAACCTTAAAGATTTTGCTTTACTATGTTATAGTTCTGTTCTTCTGTAATAACACAAGCAGGGAGCGACAATAGTGCCGCTCCCTGCAATAATTGTTAGGTTTGATTTATGCCGGGTCGCCCCATCCGTTTCGGTCGATAGGCATTTCACTTACTGCGAATCCTTTTTCTACACAGCATTCTACAACTGTGATTTCCGGGCTTACATACTCTTTTGTTTGCATAGTTGTTGAAAGTTATTTTTGTTTTATACTCTTAATATCTTATTGTTATCTGTTTTTACTTAACTATTACTTTCTTTCCGTTACTAATATATATGCCGCCTTTAACCGGAGTGGTTACCTTGCGACCATATAAATCGTAAAGAACTGCATCGTTTATGCTCTGTGGCGCCTCCAAAATTTCAACCCCTGTGGTATTTCCATCTTCATCCTGCATATTGATACGGATGCGTGAAAGTGCAGCAGCTTCCACCTTTACGGGTGAACCATCACGTGGTGTCATTTCCATATATAGGCGGAATGGCTTTAGTGAGCTTCCTGCGCTTAGCTTTTGCCATGCACCACTGGTAGAGATTGCATATCTGTCCTCTAAATCTTCTGCGCTTAGAGATTGATATGTTCCGGTTATAGTGAACTCCATATACATTGATGAACAATTAAAGGAATTTTCTTCAGTGCTGTATAGTGTGGCATCGTTAAGCACTATCTCCATATTCCGCGCTTCTTCATTCTTTGCGCGTATTAGGTATGGGTGGTTTGCATTTAACGTACCATTATTAATACGTATTATTTCCATTGTCATATCATCAATTTCTCCGTTTTCATCATTGTCATAAGAGCGGATATCGTTGATGTAGGCCACGTCATAGTCGTCTGCCAATTCACTTAATGGAATTTCAAATGGTACATACAGCGCATTCCACATCAGGTTGGGCAGGGTGCGGGTGTAGGTGAGGGATGTCACCTCTATGTCACCGGCAATGGTGAACGCGGTGTGCTGGCCGTCGTGGATGATGACGCTGCCCTCTGTGTTGATGTGTCCGCACACGGTGCAGAAACCATCCACGTAGCTATGAGGTTTCTCGTCGCCAGCGGCATTGTTGGTATATTCTTTCTGGGTATCCTTGGCACATGAGAGATAGCCGTAGTACACCACAGCACCGCCTAGCACTGGCTCTTTGTCGGTGCCGATAATCTGTCCCCACGCCTTGCCGAGATTATAGGCTACTTCACCACTTGCGAGCTGGGCGGTGGTGACGGCTACAGCCGAAACCGTAGGAATGGTCCCCGTGTATGCCGTGCTGATGGTGTTGACGTAATAGCTGTTTCGGATTTCCGTTCCTGCTTTCCAGGTTCCGAATGCAGTGACAGCTATGCTGTTATCACCCGACACGGTGCCAGCAAAGAGACAGTTCTCAAGCAAGGTGCCAGTATTCGTGCCACTATATCCTAAGAAGGCGCCCACATTCTCTGTTACACTGTCGTTAACGATGCTACCGTAGGCCGCACAGTTGGTGATGGTCACGGTGGAGTTCTCGTGGACGCGTCCGATGAATCCGCCTACACCGAGCGTCATTGTCTGGTTGCCAAGGTCAAGCGTGCCGTACCATGCACAGTTTTCGATGACAGTTTCGTGGTTGGCATATCCGATGAATCCACCGATACGGCCAACGCCCGTCTTGCCGTCCGCTACGCATACATTCACGTAGGAAACAATATCGCGAATGGTTGCACCATTATGGTCGGGTGCGTCAGAGTTTGCGCCAGGAGCAGAGCCGAAGACACCGCCAACGTAGGTTACGCTATTTTCTGTTACACTCACAGTACCTTTGACGGTAAAGTGCTCCACCGTGCCGAGTCTGACCTCTCCGAAAAGACCTGCGCCTGCGCGATTTGCGTTCACGTTAAGCCCTTCAATCGTATAGCCTTGCCCGTCAAAGTGTCCACGGAAGTTATTGTTAGTCTCACCCGTCGAGCCTATTGGAGTCCAAGCTCTGTTTTCGAGATTGATGTCAGCTATTAGCTTTGCGTTGGCTGTTCTGTCAATCGTGTTGATGTGGTTGGCAAACCAGAAGAGCTGACCACCGTTCTCTATCTCGTAGTAGCCCTCGGTATTGAGTGTAGCGGGCAGGTATGCTCCATCTTCGGTATTGAAGCCGTTTACATAGTAGTGCTTGGTAGCACTGGTGAGGGGGGAGTTGCTGTGGAGATCTCCTTTTTTGATATTTTCCCAATTTTCTTCTGAATCCAAATAGTGTATATCGGTGAGTGCTGAGCAGCCATAGAACGCATAGTTCTCAATCTTCGTCATCCTACTGGGGAGGGTAATGCTGGCGAGGCTACTGCAACTATGGAATGCACTGTTTCCAATGCTCGTTACGTTGCTGGGGATGGTGATGTTGGTTAGTGAGGAGCAACCAGAGAACGTAGTGTTTTCAATGCGCGTAACGCTCCTGGGAATGGTGATATTGGTTAGTGAGGAGCAGTCATAGAACGCACAGTTTCCAATGCTCTTCACGCCTTCGGGGATGGTGATGCTGGTGAGCGAGGTGCAGTTATAGAACGCATGGTTTTCAATGCTCGTAGCGCCCTTGGGGATGGTGATATTGGTTAGTGAGGAGCAGTCATAGAACGCACAATCTCCTATGCTCCTCACGTTATAGGTGATGTCCTCGTGTGTAACCGTAGCGGTAATGATGACCTCGCCGATGTACTCATCGGCAACCTCAGAGTGTGAACTTCCGCTGTAGGTGACCTCTACGGTCTTCTCCTTGACCGAGGTGATGTTATAGTAGATACCGCCCGCCTCGAAGTCGTGGCCTATGACTTTGATGGGCATAATAATGGCCACGAGGGCCAGGAGCATTGTTCTCAATCTTTTTTTCATTGTTTTAGTTATGTTTATCCATTAATAATTAAACTTCTTTTAAATTTAAAATCAGTGTCATCGGAGAAAATGTTGGTCCGATCACATAGACAGTTATTTACAGTTTTGAATATACTGCTTGCCTTAAACTATTATATTCTAATTTTATACGCAAACAAACTTTTATTATATGCAAACTTCTGTTAGTAGGTTCTGATTTTATGTGCAAAAATAAGATTTTTTTTCTATCTTCGCAAAATGGAATGAAAAATATAAATTTATAATAATATGCTGAAAATGAAAAAAATTACAGCGCTATTAACTCTTGCCACAGTTGTAACAGGAGTTTGCGCACAGACACCGGTCTGGTTAGACCCAAAGGTAAATCAAGAGAACGAAGAACGAGCAGTTGCTAACTATTTTGCTTACGAATCTGTTGAACAGGCAGAAAAAGCCGATAAGTATTCTTCAAGCAGATTTATGAGCATAGAAGGTGATTGGCGTTTCAATTTTGTAGAAAATGCTAATGAGCGCCCTGAAAACTTTTACGCAGTAGGTTATGACGATAGTAAATGGGATATGTTCCCTGTACCGGGATTGTTTGAAATGAACGGCTACGGTGACAGAATTTATGTAAACGTAGGATATGTATGGCGTAACCAATTTGACAACAATCCTCCTTTTGTGGAAGAGCGAAACAATTACGTGGGCTCATACAGACAGAATTTTACCATACCTGCAGATTGGAAGGGTGAAAAGGTTTATATACATATAGGTTCAGCCACATCTAATTTAAAAGTATGGGTAAATGGCAAATATGTAGGTTATAGTGAAGATAGCAAGATGGCGGCAGAATTTGACATAACAGACTATGTAGAATTTGGAAAACCAAACCTGATAGCAATGCAGATAATGCGTTGGTGTGATGGTAGTTATCTGGAAGACCAGGACTTCTGGCGCTTTACAGGTATAGCTCGCGAAGCATATCTGTATGCACGTCCACAATCCAGAATAAAAGATTACAGAGTATATACCAATTTGGATTCTGAATATAAAAACGCAAAGTTTGCAATAGAAGCCGATATTGTTGATTCTGAATCAAAATATCTTTTGGCCAAATTGGTAGATGCAGATGGAAAGGTTATTATCAACGATAAGATTGAATTAACAGATTCTGATGCTCATTTTAAAGAGTACAATGTTAAGAATCCAAAGAAATGGAGCGCAGAAATTCCTAATCTTTATACACTATATCTGACACTTGCCGATAAAGATGGAAAAGTAATAGAGTCAATTCCTCAAAAAGTGGGCTTCCGTTCAGTGGAAATTAAGGACCGTCAGCTTTTGGTAAACGGTCAGCCTATTTTGATAAAGGGTGCAAACCGTCACGAAATGGATCCGAATACCGGTTATGTAGTGCCATTGGAACGTATGATAGAAGACATTCAGATAATGAAAAAGATGAATATCAATGCAATACGTACATCGCACTATCCTGATGATCCGCGTTGGTACGATTTGTGCGATAAGTATGGTATCTATCTGGTTGCAGAAGCAAATGTAGAAGGTCACGGAATGATGTATGGACCACATCCTCTGGCAAAGAATGCCGATTATTTGCAGGCACATCTGGAACGTAATATGTCAAACGTAATGACATTTAAAAATCACCCATCAATCATTGTATGGTCAATGGGTAACGAAGATGGCGATGGTCAGAACTTTGTAGAGTGTTACAAATGGATAAAAGAATACGATAAAACACGTCCTGTTCAGTACGAAGGTGCAACATGGGCTCCAGACCATTGCGATATAGCTTGTCCAATGTATGCAGATTATGGCGCAATGATACGTCACGAAAAAGGTAATGATCCACGTCCGTTTATTGAATGTGAATATGCACACGCTATGGGTAATTCACAGGGTGGATTCAAAGAGTACTGGGATATAATAAGAGCAAATCGTTCAGTACAGGGTGGATTTATCTGGGACTTTGTAGATCAGGCAGTTTACGGTATTAGCGAAGATGGTAACAAGATCTTCCAATATGGTGGTGATGCAGGTCGTTATCCTGCTTCTGACCAGAACTTCAATAATAATGGTATAATTGCTCCGGATAGACGTTGGAATCCGCATGCATACGAAGTTCGTCATCAGTATCAGGATGTTTGGGTAACTCCAATCAATATTAACAAGGGCGAAGTTCAGGTATATAACGAATACTTCTTTAGAGATCTGTCTGCATACTATATGCACTGGGCACTTACTGCAAATGGTGAAGTAATAGCAGAAAACAGTGAAATACTGCCAAAGGTTGCTCCGGGCAAAAAGGTTAAGATGGTACTTCCTGCACTTGTAAAAGCGTTGAAGAGTGCTGATAGCAGCAAAGAACTATTGTTAGGTGTGGAAATTCGTCTATTAGAAGATGAAGTGCTTCTGGAAAAAGATTATGCAATAGCACGCAATCAGATAGAGATAAGTGATTACAGTTTCCCAACAGTAGAAACTCTTACAGCTGCTCAGGAGGGTGAAATTAAAGTAGATGAAGCAAAGGCTTGGATAACTTTGAGTGCAGCCGGTCTTGATGTTACTTTCAATAAGAGCAATGGTTGGATAGACTATATAGATGTAGATGGTAAGCAGATTACCAAGAACAGAACATCAATGAAGAGTGATTTCTGGCGTGCTCCAACAGATAATGACTTTGGTGCAAGTTTGCAGCGTAATATGGCTGCCTGGAAGAATCCAAACATGAGAATGACAAGCTTTACACGTACTCAGGAAGGTGTAAACCAGGTTATTACAGTGAACTATCAGATGAATAGCGTACGTTCATTGCTGACATTGAAATATACTATGACTCCCGATGGTAAGCTGATAGTAAATCAGAGCATCAAAAAGGCTGAAGGCGAATCGGAAGTACCAAATATGTTCCGTTTTGGTATGACTCTTACTATGCAGGAAGAGTACAATGCTATTGAGTATTACGGACGTGGTCCAATAGAAAACTATAGCGATAGAAACAGCTCTGAATGGATAGGTATATATAAACAGAGTGTTGAATCACAGTACTATCCATACATTCGTCCTCAGGAATCGGGTAACAAAACCGATGTACGATATTGGAAGGTGGTTAATGACGAAGGTAAGGGTTTGATGTTCTACGGAACAGAGGCTCTTAGTATGTCATCACTTAACTTTGCAACAGAAGACCTGGACGAAGGTATGAGTAAGGTGAATCGTCATTCGGGCGATTTGGTTCCACGTAAGAGCACAACAGTTCACGTAGATAAGGTACAGGCAGGTTTGGCATGCGTAAACAGTTGGGGCGCAATTCCACTGGAACAGTATCGTCTGCCTCATGGAGATTATGAATATACATTTGTTATAGCTCCTGTAAGATAAGATGCTTTGGGAATCTATAATTGATAAATACTGTGCCGGCAACTCCCCTCTAAAGGAGTTGCTGGTATTGCATAGTAGCTCTGTGGCGCAAAAGGCGTTGCAGATAGTAAAAAATCATCCCGAATTAGGTGCCGATGCTTCATTTGTAGAAGAGGCTGCAATGCTGCACGATATAGGAGTAGTTCTAACCGATGCTCCCGCCATACATTGTTACGGAGAACATAAATATATCTGCCATGGCTATTTAGGTGCTGATATATTGCGTAGTGAGGGACTGGATGCGTACGCTTTAGTATGTGAACGGCATACCGGTGCAGGAATTTCTGCTAATCAGATAGTAGAACAAGATTTGCCACTACCTACAGAGAGAGAATATATGCCGCAAACTATAGAAGAGAAGATAATATGTTTTGCCGATAAATTCTTTTCTAAAACATCGCCACAAAGAGAAAAAAGTGTGGAGCAAGCAGAAAAATCGCTTGCAAAGTTTGGAGTAGAGGGTGTTGAACGTTTTAGAGAATGGTGTAATTTGTTTCTCTGAATATCCAAAAATGGTTAATGATAGAGTGAAAAACCACCAATTGCGGTGGTTTTTCATTATTTATGAATAACTTTGCAGTTTGATACGCGTAATTATATATAAAGAGGTGGTAAATAAGATTCGAACAATAATTCTTACCTGTATAGGACTGTTCTTTATGGTTGCTGTCAGCGCACAGCAAGATAATAGAATGGATTCTTTATCTATTCCCTCTTTACGCATTCCGGCTGATTCAGTGTTGCAATTACTCCCTGTAGATTCTCTCTTATCAGATTCTATTCCTGCAGATACTTTAGCTACAGATACCGTTCCTAAAAAGAAAAAAGATATGCTGGATGCTCCGGTTAAATATGAATCGAGCGATTCCACCATCTGGACTAAGGGCGGATATGCTTCGCTATTTGGAGACAGTAAAATTGAATACAAGAACATTACTTTGACTGCTCAAATCATTAAAATGCAGGTTGATAGCAGCCTGGTATATGCTGATGGTGTAAAAGATTCAACCGGAAACTGGATAGGTGCTCCAGTCTTTACCGATGGAGCAACCCCTTACGAATCCAGTCATATACGCTATAACTTCAAAACAGAAAAAGGCTATATAAATGAAATAATTACTCAGCAGGGCGATGGCTATATGACAAGTACAGAGGCTAAAAAGAGCCCTGATGGAGAGTATTTTATATCGGATGGTATCTATACCACTTGCGAAGACCATTTAGATCCCCATTTTGGCCTTAGAATAACCCGTGCAAAGGTACGTCCCGGAAAAGATGTGGTATTTGGACCGGCTTATTTGGAAGTACTTGGTGTTCCTCTGCCACTATTCATACCTTTTGGATTCTTCCCATTTACTGAAAGCGATTATGCATCCGGTATTCTAATGCCAAGTTACGGTGACGAACTTGAACGCGGATTCTATCTGAAAGATGGTGGATACTATTTTGCACTTTCCGATAAATTTGATTTAAAGTTGTTAGGAGAAGTCTTTACAAAAGGTTCGTGGGGTGTATCGGCAGAGAGTAAATATAAAAAGAGATACCGTTATTCAGGTAATGTATATGTCAGTTCTCTTACAACAATATTAGGTGAAAAAGGTCTGCCGGACTACTCCAAATCAAAAGATTTTAAGGTACGCTGGACACATCGTCAGGATGCTAAGGCAAACCCTAACAGTAACTTCTCTGCAAGTGTGAATTTTGCAACTTCAAGCTATGAACGTTCAAACCTGACCAGCCTCTATAATCCGGCTCTTACTTCGCAGAGTACCAGAACATCAAGTGTAAGCTATTCTCGCAGTTTTCCAAAAATAGGATTGAATCTATCTTCTTCTATGAACTTGTCGCAGAATATGCGTGACTCTACACTATCTGTTAATCTGCCCTCATTGTCTATTTCGTTGAATCGTATCTATCCGTTCAAACGCAAGAAAGTGGCTGGTGCAGAAAAGTGGTATGAAAAGATTTCGTTTACATATAGCGGTACACTCAGTAACAGCATAGTATCAAAAGAGAACGAGATTCTTCACACAAGTCTGGTAAGAGACTGGAAGAACGGTATGCGTCACTCTATTCCGGTAAGTGCCACATTCCAGTTCCTGAAAAATATAAATGTAACACCATCATTTAACTACACAGAAAGGTGGTACACCCACAGGATTAATCAATCTTGGGACGAAACAAAGGGTGCAGTGCAGCGCGATACAGTCTATGGCTTTAATCGTGTTTATGATTATAGCTTCAGCGTATCGGCAAATACAAAACTGTATGGTTTTTATCAACCATCGCAGTTGTGGATAAAGTTGTTTGGCGATAAGTTTATTATGGCCCGACACGTCTTTACTCCATCTGTAAGTTATAGTATGGCGCCCGATTTCAGCGCAGAAAAGTATGGCTTCTACGATACCTATACATATACCGATGAACAAGGTGAAGTACGTACTGTACAGTATTCACCATTTGAAGGTGCTATGTATGGTAATGCCAGAAAAGGTAAGACAGGAAGCATATCGTTAAGCGTATCGAATAACTTAGAGATGAAAATTCGTACCGATAAAGATACTACCGGTATCAAAAAATTGAGCGTAATTGATGAATTGGGTGGCTCTATATCTTACAATATGGCTGCTAAAACTAAGCCTTGGAGTAACCTGAGTACCCGTACCAGAATTAAACTGACTAAGAACTATACATTCAATCTGAATGCCACTTGGGCTACATACGCATACGAATTTAACGATGCCGGCAGAGTAGTGGTAGGCGATAGAACAGAGTGGTCATACGGACGCTTTGGTCGTTTTCAGGGTATGAGCCAAAACTTCTCATATACATTCTCTAATAACACGCTGAAAGAGTGGAAAGAGAAGTGGGAGAAGTTCCGCAACGGTGGTGAAGAACCGGAAGAGGGTGAAGAGTCAGAAACTACAGAGACAGCTCAATTGCAGACTGGTACAAACAGCGGCAGGGCGGGAGCTTCGGGTGCAGCGGGCTCTTCTAACGTAGATCCTGATGGTTATTTGGATTATACACTGCCTTGGTCGTTGTCGTTCTCATACGGTATAACAATGCGTGAAGATACTAAGGCCAAAATTAACGAAAAGAATATGCGTTACCCTTATAAATTCACTCAGAATATGAATATATCGGGTAATGTGAAACTTACAAATAAGTGGAATATAAACTTCTCGTCCGGTTGGGACTTTGTGTATAAAGACTTTACTACTACAACAATGAGCGTCACACGCGATTTGCATTGCTTCAATATGTCATGCAGCGTAGTATTATCGCCTTACACCTCTTATAACTTTACAGTACGTGCAAATTCCACCATGCTGTCAGATGTGCTGAAGCTGAAGAAACGTTCAAGTTCTGCAAATGCAGTAACTTGGTATTGATTACCAATCTATAGCCTTTAGATTATGTTCGGTCAGCCATTTGTTGGTCAGACTGAAGTGATGGTTGCCAAAAAAACCATTGTATGCCGATAGTGGCGATGGATGTGCAGATGAGAGTACCAGATGACGATTTTTATCTATAAATGCTCCCTTCTTCTGTGCGTATGCTCCCCATAGAATAAAGACTAAATTCTCTTTCTGTTCTGCTAAAATTCTTATTACAGAATCTGTAAATGTCTCCCATCCCTTTTTCTGGTGTGAACCTGCATTGTGGGCTCTTACAGTAAGTGTAGCATTCAAAAGTAGAACGCCCTGTTCTGCCCATCTTGTAAGATTCCCGCTTGTGGGTATGGGTATGTCCAAATCTGATTTTATCTCCTTGAATATGTTTTGTAACGATGGGGGGAACTGAATGCCGTCATTCACAGAGAAACATAAACCGTGCGCCTGCCCGGGACCATGGTAAGGATCTTGCCCTATTATTACCACTTTTACTTTGTCAAACGGACATAGATTGAAAGCATTGAAGATAAGTGAAGCGGGTGGGTATATGGTAGTGGTAGCATATTCAGACCTGACAAAATCTGTCAGTTCCTTAAAATAAGGCTTCTCAAAATCGGGCTGCAAAACCTTCTCCCAACTCTCTTCAATCTTTACCTTCATAGATATTATATAAGTTCAATTCCTGCTTTTTTACACTCGGCAATCTGATCTTCCGGCCAAATACTTGCCTGAATCTCTCCAATGTGGGCTTTTTGCAAGAAGAGCATACACAGTCTGGACTGACCTATACCGCCACCTATACATAACGGTAGTTCTCCATTCAGTAACTTTTTGTGGAAATATAGCTCTTTGCGATCCTCTTGTCCTGTTAGTTCCAATTGGTGTAGTAATGCTTTTTTATCTACTCTTATTCCCATTGATGACAATTCAATAGAACGGTCCAGAATAGAGTTCCAAACAAGCAGGTCTCCGTTTAAGCCACAGAAACCATCGCTATTTGGTGTGGTCCAATCGTCATAGTCAGGGGCACGCAAATCGTGTGGTTTGCCGTCTTCTAAATTACCGCCTATGCCCATTATGAATACAGTACCATGTTCTTTTGTTATAGCATCTTCACGCTCCTTTGCACTCATATCAGGGTATAATCTTCTTAGCTCCTCAGAGTGAATAAAGAATACTTCGCGTGCCAGGAATGGCTCTAACTGCGGATATGTTTCGTTTATGAGATATTCTGTTCTTAACATTGCAGAATAGATTTTTCTAACAATGCGTTTCAGGAAATCAATGTTTCTGTCTTCTGCTGTTATGGTGCGTTCCCAGTCCCATTGGTCAACATAAAGAGAGTGTAGATTGCCTAAACTTTCATCGGAACGTATGGCATTCATATCGGTGTAAATACCATATCCGGGCTTGATGTCATATTCAGCCAGGGTTAAACGTTTCCATTTTGCCAAAGAGTGTACAACTTCTGCTTTCGCATCGCCTAAATCTTTAATAGGGAATGTTACAGCGCGTTCTTTACCACTTAAATCGTCGTTTATACCCATACCTTTTAACACAAATAAAGGTGCGGTAACACGGCGAAGCTGCAAACCTGTGGATAGGTTTTGCTGGAAGAACTCTTTAATAAGTTTAATACCTTGCTCAGTCTGTCTCATTGTGAGCAACTGTTTGTAGTTCTTTGGTACAATTAGGTAACTCATTCTATTCTATCTATTTTATAGGACAATTATTGTCTTAGTTTAACCATAGTGACCCCGTTGGGATTCAAACCCAAGACCTGCAGAACCGGAATCTGACGCTCTATTCAGCTGAGCTACGGGGCCGCTTTATAATTATGCGCAAAGTTAAGAATATTTTTTCTACAATCTTGTTATTACTATACCCCTATTTGTACTAATCGATTCTAAATGCCTTTAAAACTTTAAGTAAACACTGTATGGTTGTACATTCTTCTTTGATGTTACAGTTTGAGCGCACTTTTGTTCCGGTGCTGTATCTCTGTAAACAGTCTTTTACTCTTTTATGGTAAAACCTATAGAGTAGATTGCATTTTTTACATCTTCAATAGTTGCCTTTCCTGTAATAATGGTTGTTCCCGATGCTAAATCTATCTCCACTTTTTCTACACCCTCAACACTCAAAAGAGCCTTTTCGGCACTGTTCTTACAGTGGTTGCAGTTCATTCCTTGAATAGTAATAGTCATATTCTCTTCTTTTTGTTTAGTAGTTTCGCAACTGTTACAGTGACAATGTTTCTCTTTTTTGCAATATCTTAATAATAATGCATTGATAAGAAGAATAGACAATATTATTGTCCAGATATATTCACTCCATCCGTTGGTGTGGTTGTGGCACGATTCCTGTATTACAGATAATCCTGTAGTGAACCATTCTCTTGGCAAAAGGTAGTCTATTCCCAAACCAAATAATATGGCTCCTGATATAATTGAAAAAAGATAAATAATAAGATTACGTTTGCCTAAAACTTTATTAATGACCAAAATAGATGCCATATTGGCTGCAGGTCCTGCCATAAGTAGAACCAAAGCTGTTCCCGGTGACAATCCTTTTAACATCAGTGCAACTGCAATGGGAATGGAACCGGTTGCGCACAGGTACATAGGTATGGCAAATAGCAGAACTATCAGCATACTGAGTAATGAATTGTGTGCAAACAATGCAAAGAAAGATTCAGGTACAAATACTGTTATAAGACCTGCAATTATCAAACCTAAAACCAACCATCTGCCTATATCCTGCATCATATCTACAAAACCATAGCGAAATGCAGAGATAATCTTCTGTATAAAGTTCTGTTTCTCCTCTTTGTGGCTTTGTTCTTCTATGTTCTGTATGGGTGTTTCTATCTCTTTTTTGCTGAAGATATTTGCCAAACAACCACCAAAAAGCGCAGTGCATAGAGCGGCAATGGGGCGTACAAGTGCAAAAGGCAGTCCCATTAGAGAATAGGTCGCAATTATAGAATCAACCCCCGTTTGCGGTGTGGCTATCAGAAATGCTGTAGTAGCTCCCTTTGACGCTCCTTCTTTACGTAAAGACATTGCAGTGGGAATAACCCCGCATGAACATAGTGGCAGCGGAATACCAAATAGTGTGGCATACAGAACCGAACGAAACGAATTGCCTCCCAAATAAGTTCTATAATATCTGTTTGGAATAAAAGAGTGCATTAAACCTGCCAATAAAAAACCTAATAGAAGGTATGGCGACATTTCATTGATTAAAGCGATTATTTCTTGCATAGACTATCATATTATATTTGTCGCTGCAAAAGTAATTACTTTAATGTGCAATCCAATTGCAAACTTACTTGGGGATAGGGTAGATTGTGGAACGTAAATAATTGCGGAACTCTTCAATGTTGGAGTATTTGTCTTGTTCTTCCACTGTAATTATGGGGCACACCTCTACGCGCGTAATCTTGTCTCTTTTGTTAAAAACTTCGCGAGGGAGCCTGGTAACCCTAATCTTCCAGTTTAGTAGCCCCAATAGATAGTAAAACATTGAATTTTTGTCTCTGAATCTTATAGGGACAATGGGAACGCATGCTTTCTTTATTAGTTGAATGGCAGAAAGTTGCCATTCTCTGTCGCGTATGCAACCATCTTTTATGCTTAAATCAGATACGGCTCCCGACGGAAACAATCCTAACGGTGCGCCCGATTGCAGATGTTTAAGTGACTGCATAATACCTCTTAAACTCTCTTTTTTTACACCCTCTTTCTGCTTTCCTGTAGGTACTACCTTAATAAAATTGGGCTCTAACCGTTCTATATGACCTAATATCTGATTTACTAAAACTTTGTACTCCGGACGATATTTGCCTATCAGATCTATAAGCATAATTCCATCAATACTTCCGTATGGATGATTGCTTATTGTGATAAATGCACCTTTGGGGAGCTGTTCCAGCCTTTCAGATCCCAAAACAGTGTAATTAACGCCAATATCTTGCAGTATATGATGTGCAAAATCTACACCTGAATATTGTTCGTTATTGTTGTATAGAGCGCAAACTTTATCTACAGCAAACAGTTTCATAAGGATATCTGCAAGCAGATGTCCGGATCTCCCTTTGAACAGTGGAGAAATTTTCTCTAAATCGTTATGGGTTAAGAGTGGCATTGCTCTTTTTCTTGTTTTTTATTTCATTATCCATTTTTTCATAACCCTTTGCATCTGTTACAACTGTGGCTATATAGGTTATAAGCAGTAATAGTATTAAAATTCCACCTATAAAATTCATCTGTTCACGTAATGCTTCCCAATAGATGATGAGTGTGTTGATTATAATCATAATAATACGCAGTTCGGTTGGTCCCATCTTTGCGTATGTCAGTCTGAATTCACCTTTCAGATGAGCATTTATGCTTACATTTATGGTTAGCAGAAAATAGATAACTAAGCCTGCCATTGCTAATCTGATATCCAAAAAAGGCGATAATCCTATGCCTATAAACATAAAGATTTCGTTTATAGCATCTATAGAATGGTCTAAATAGTAACCATAATTTGGGCGTTGGCAATGTCTGATTCTTGCTAATGTACCGTCAAGCGAATCGCCGTACCAATTTATGATGAATCCCAATGATGCAATCCATAAAAAGTTGATATTCAAATTAGAAAGAATATACCCCGCGGCTATTATCAGTGCTCCTACAGTGCCTAAAAATGTCATCATATCGGAATTTACCCATCTTGGCTGTCGTTGTGCCAACCAAATTAGTACTCTCTTTTCTATTTTGCTTAGTACAGATGTCTGTATCCTTACGGATTTTTCAGTTGCAAGTTTCTCCATATTCGTTGTTGTTTTGTTGTGACAAATGTATGTGAATCAAATTACTGTAAGAAATATTTATTGAAAGTTTGTGTTTTATTAGTGCGCGATAACAATAGTTTATTGAGTTGAACAAACCTGAATATTATATAAATGAAAGGATTGGTGATAACGTCTGTTAAAAAATATCGCTATGAGGACAATTATTGTTATATAAACAAGGTGGAAAAATAGAAAACTTTGTCTGTTGATAAACTAAAAATAACTAACTTTGCAAATGATATTGCCGAATTGTGCTTTATTTGGCAAAAAAGACTTTTTATCAATCATTTGGAAATAGAAATGAGTAACATTGAATTAAACGATCAGGAACAATACAGACGTGAAAGCCTGAAAGAGTTGCGCGCAATGGGTATAGACCCATATCCTGCTGCTATGTACCCAACAAATGCCTTCTCGGTAGATATAAAAGCAGAATTTAAAGACGAAGATGAACCAAGAAAGGTGTGTGTGGCCGGCAGATTGATGAGCCGTCGCATTATGGGTAAGGCATCGTTTGTAGAATTGCAGGACTCAAAAGGACGTATCCAGATATATGTAACCCGCGATGATATTTGCCCGGGCGAAGACAAAGAGATGTATAATAAGGTATTCAAAAAGTTGCTTGATATAGGCGATTTTATTGGCATTGAAGGCTTTGTGTTCCGTACACAGATGGGAGAAATTACCATTCATGCACAGAAACTAACCGTATTGGCTAAATCACTTCGTCCTCTGCCTATAGTAAAATATAAAGACGGTGTGGCATACGATAAGTTTGACGATCCCGATTCAAGATATCGTCAGCGCTACGTGGATTTGGTAGTGAACGAAGGTGTAAAAGAGACCTTCCTGAAACGCTCAAAGATAATCTCAACAATGCGTTCAGTATTGGATGGTGCCGGTTACACAGAGGTAGAAACTCCTATTTTGCAGTCTATACCGGGTGGTGCAAGCGCAAGACCTTTCATTACACATCATAACAGTCTGGATATAGATTTGTATTGCCGTATAGCAACAGAATTGTATTTGAAACGCCTTATAGTAGGTGGTTTTGAAGGCGTTTACGAAATTGGTAAGAACTTCCGTAACGAAGGTATGGACAGAACTCATAATCCGGAATTTACCTGTATGGAACTTTATGTTCAGTACAAGGACTACAACTGGATGATGGATTTCACAGAAAAACTATTGGAAAAAATCTGTTTTGAGGTTAATGGTTCATACGAAGCCAAGATAGGCGATAACACCATCAACTTTAAGGCTCCATATAAGAGAATCTCTATATTGGATTCTATCAAAGAGAAGACAGGATACGATTTGGAAGGCAAATCGGAAGATGAAATTCGCGAAGTTTGCAAGGCTCTTAAACTGGATGTGGATGCCAGCATGGGTAAGGGTAAACTTATAGATGAAATCTTTGGTGAATTCTGCGAAGGTACATACATACAGCCTACATTCATAATAGACTATCCTGTAGAGATGTCACCACTAACAAAGGCTCATCGCAGTAAACCGGGTTTGACAGAACGTTTTGAACTTATGGTAAACGGTAAGGAGTTGGCAAATGCATATAGCGAATTGAACGATCCTATAGACCAGTACGAACGTTTCCAGGAACAGTTGCGTTTAAGCCAGAAGGGCGATGACGAAGCTATGTTTATAGATCAGGATTTTGTACGTGCGCTTGAATACGGTATGCCTCCTACCAGTGGTATTGGTATAGGAATAGACCGTCTTACTATGCTTTTGACAGGACAGCAGGCTATTCAAGAGGTGCTGTTCTTCCCACAAATGAAGCCTGAAACAAAAGATTAATTATATGGCTATTCCACAAGGAAAACTGGCAATAATGGGAGGTGGCAGTTGGGCAACTGCCATAGCCAAGATTCTGCTCTCAACAGAAGATTCTATCAACTGGTACATTCGTAGAGAAGATAGAATTGAGGACTTTAAAAGATTGGGGCATAATCCGGCGTATCTTACCACTGTGCAGTTCGATACCAACCGCATAAACTTCTATTCAGATATCAATAAAGTGGTAGAAGATTCAGAAGTGTTGGTCTTTGTAACTCCGTCGCCTTACTTTAAGTCTCACATGAAGAAACTTAAAGTGAAGATACGCGACAAGTTTGTAGTATCGGCCATAAAGGGAATTGTTCCGGACGATAATCTACTTATGTCAGATTATTTCCATCGCTATTACGGAGTTCCTGTAGAAAATATATCGGTAGTAGCAGGTCCTTGTCATGCAGAAGAGGTGGCAATGGAACGTCTCTCTTATCTTACTGTTGGTTGTCAGAATATTGAAAATGCCCAGATGATAGCCAAAAAACTTACCAATACTTACGTTAAGACTTCGGTCAGCACCGATGTGGCAGGTATTGAATTCAGTTCTGTACTAAAGAATGTCTATGCTATTGCTGCCGGTATTTGCAGTGGCTTAAAGTATGGCGATAATTTCCAGGCAGTTCTTATGTCGAATGCCATTCAAGAGATGAACGACTTTTTGGCAGTGGCCAGACCTATGCCAAACAGAGCTGTTAACGATTCAGTCTATTTGGGAGACTTGTTGGTTACAGGTTATTCCAAATTTAGTAGAAACAGAGTGTTTGGAACAATGATAGGTAAGGGCTATTCTGTAAAATCGGCTCAGTTGGAGATGGAGATGATAGCAGAAGGATATTATGGTACAAAATGTATGAAAGAGGTAAATGAACACTATCGTGTCAATATGCCTATACTTAATGCAATATACGATATACTTTATGACCAGATATCTCCGGTAATAGAGATTAAATTACTGACAGATTCATTTAAATAATAACGAAACAACAATATGTGTATGATTAAAGTTGATATTTCACAGATTCAGGGATTCATACCTGCAGGTGCAGTGCAGGCCATGGAATCCGAAGCAAAAGAGGCTATTGAAAAATTGGAAAAAGGTACAGGTTTAGGCAACGATTACATAGGTTGGGTAAACTTGGCTTCTTCTATCAGTGCTGAATTTATTGCAGAAATTGATGCAACTGCAGCAGTGTTGAAAGAGAACTGCGATGTAGTGGTTGTAGCAGGTATTGGTGGCAGCTATTTAGGTGCAAAAGCAGTGATTGAGGCATTCAGCAATAGCTTTGCACATCTGTTGCAACAGAAAGATCAGCCTGTTGTTCTGTTTGCCGGACACAATATCAGTGAAGATTATCTGTTTGAACTTACACAGTATCTTTCAGGAAAACGTTTTGGTGTAATCAATATATCAAAATCGGGTACTACAACAGAAACTGCATTGGCATTTCGTCTTCTAAAGAAACAGTGTGAAGACGAACGTGGTAAGGAGATGGCAAAGAAAGTTATAGTAGCTATTACCGATGCAAATAAAGGTGCAGCGCGTGTTTGTGCCGATAAAGAGGGCTACAAGAGCTTTGTTATTCCTGACAATGTAGGCGGACGTTATTCAGTACTTACTCCTGTAGGTTTGCTACCAATTGCCGTTGCCGGTTTCAATATAGCAGAATTGGTAAAAGGCGCTGCCGATATGGAGAAGATGACTTCATCAGAAGTTGCTTTCAACGATAATATTGCTGCCGTATATGCAGCAGCCAGAAACGCTCTGTATCGTACAGGTAAAAAGATAGAGATTCTGGTGAATTTCCAGCCTAAGTTACACTACTTTGCAGAGTGGTGGAAACAGCTGTATGGTGAATCAGAAGGTAAAGATAATAAGGGTATATACCCATCATCAGTAGATTTCTCTACAGACCTGCACTCTATGGGACAGTGGATTCAGGAGGGCGAACGTACCATTTTTGAAACAGTACTCTCTATAGATAAGGTGCAGCACTCTGTTTTGGTTCCTTCTGACGAAGAGAATCTGGATGGTTTGAACTTCCTGGCAGGCAAACACGTTGACGAAGTTAATAAGATGGCAGAATTAGGCACACAGCTTGCACACGTAGATGGCGGTGTTCCTAACATTCGTATTACAATACCTGAACTGAAAGAGTACTGGTTAGGACAACTTATCTATTTCTTTGAAAAGGCTTGCGGTATAAGCGGATATATGCTACAGGTAAATCCATTTAACCAGCCGGGTGTAGAGGCTTACAAAAAGAATATGTTTGCGCTGTTGAATAAGCCGGGTTACGAAGCTGAATCTAAGGCAATATTGGAAAGAATAAAGAAATAATGAGCCTGAAACTTAATAACAAAAGCGCCATCCTTTTCGATATGGATGGCGTTTTATATAATTCAATGCCCAATCACGCAAAAGCTTGGAGTGAAACCATGGCCTTTTACGGTATGAACATGCCGCCTATGGAGGTATATATGCACGAAGGTTGTACCGGTTCATACACAGTAAACCAGGTAAGTCTGCGTGAACGTGGTTATGGAGCAACAGAAGAGGAGGTAAGGGAGATTTATGCTCATAAAGCCGAACTCTTTAGGAATATGCCTATGGCAGAGATAATGCCGGGAGCTATGGAGGTATTCAAGAAGGCAAAGGCAGCCGGACTTAAAATTCATATAGTTACAGGTTCCGGTCAAAAGACTCTGATAGAGCGCGTTGTAAAAGATTTTGAAGGATACATAACCAGAGAAAAAATGGTTACATCGTTTGATGTGAAACGTGGAAAACCATTCCCCGATCCATATCTGAAAGGTTTGGAATTAGCAGGTGTAGATGCATCACAAGCAGTTGTGGTAGAGAATGCACCAATGGGTGTGCGTGCGGCAGTTGCAGCAGGAATAGAGACCATAGCAGTAAATACAGGTCCTTTGGATGATGCGGTTCTAATGAACGAAGGGGCATCAATACTCTTCAGTTCTATGCAGGAACTTGCAGATAAATGGGAAACGTTGTTTTAATAATAAAAGCCTCAAAAAAAATGAGGCTTTTATTATATAAATAGGTATGGTTTGTTATTGCCAAATCTTATTAGTTAAGATACTGTCTAATATAACAAATGCAGCACAGTTCTCCACTACCGGAACCGCTCTGGGAACTACACAAGGGTCGTGACGGCCTTTAGCTTCTAAAGTTACTGCATTAAGATTTTTATCTACAGTCTGTTGGGCTATACCAATAGTAGGGGTGGGTTTGAATGCCACTCTGAAACTAATAGTCTGCCCGTTGCTTATTCCGCCTTGAATACCACCTGAATGGTTTGAAGTGGTAGCAATATTACCTTTTTTATTGGTTGTGAAAGAGTCGTTGTGGTATGAACCACGTTGTGTGGCAGAATAAAATCCATCGCCATATTCAAAACCTTTGGCAGCATTTATATTCAGCATAGTGTAACCCAGTCGTGCATGAAGTTTATCAAACAGAGGTTCACCCAACCCCACAGGACAGTTCTCTATTATACAACTTACCACACCGCCTATAGAATCTTGCTCTTTATGCACCTCTTTAATAAGTGACTCCATCTTATTTGCAGCTTCGCTATCAGGGCAGCGAACAGCATTGCTATCGGAAATAGCTCTTGCCGCCTTTATATCTGCGGGATTATTTGCATATATAGTGCCTATCTGCGAACAGAATGCATAAATATCCATTTGTGGAGCCAACTGCTTTAGCGCCAATTTTGCAAGTGCCCCTGCCACGCATTGTGCTATTGTAGTGCGGGCAGAAGCTCTACCACCTCCACGATGGTCTCTTATACCATATTTTGACAGATATGTAAAATCGGCATGCGATGGTCTGAACAGATCTTTAAGATTATCATAGTCAGATGAGTGATGGTCTGCATTACGCACTATAAAAGCTATAGGTGTACCTGTAGATACACCCTCCATTATACCTGATAAGAACTCCACCTTATCGGCCTCTTGTCTGCCTGTGGTAACAGCACTCTGTCCCGGACGGCGTTTGTTCAGCTCCTGCTGTACAAAATCCATATCAATGGTTATGCCGGTAGGAAAACCATCTAATATACCACCTATAGCTGCGCCATGCGATTCGCCAAAGGTGGTCAATCTGAGTATCTGTCCTATGCTATTCATAAATTAGTGACAATGTCCGCAACCGCAGTCGCCGCCATCGCAATCGTGGTCGTGTCCGCAACAATCGCATCCACCACCGCAACCACCTGCAGGCTGAAGTGCAGCAGCAAGTTCTTCGTCTGTTGCAGGACGATTTTCTAAAATCTTACCTTTAAAAGTAAGTTCTTCGCCTGCCAACGGATGATTCAAATCCACAGTTACAGTATTGTCAGTAATCTTTGTAACAAGCGCATTGAATGTGCTCTGACCGTCGCTTAGTGGAATAACATAACCCTCTTTTACGTGTTCATCGTCAAATTTTCCATCGCGCATAAATATACCCTTCTGCAATTCAAGTACACTTTCATCGTCATATTCACCGTATGCCTGTTCTGCGGGAATTGAAAATTCAAAAGAATCTCCAACTGCCAAATTAATCACATTGTTTTCAAACAATTCCAGAGTATAACCTATACCACTGATAAACTGGAAAGGTTTCTCTTTTGGTGCACGTTCATAAAGTGCCAAACCACCTTCATCGTCCTTCAAAAACAGATCGTAAGAAAGGCTTATAAAATTTCTTTTTGTCTCCATATTCTTTTTAATCCTTTAATAAGGTTGCAAATATAATCTTTTTTTGCGAAAAAAAACGGTAAAAATTTACAGAGTATCGGTGGTAAAATTGTTTCAGATAATTAGCATATAAAGGTGAGATTTTATATATTTGTATTGCGTAAAAATAATCAACCAACTGCGTAAAATGTAGAATTATGTATAAAAGGGCTGAATATCAAAAGATTAAGTCAAGACTAGAAGAAGATAGAAAGTTTATTCAGATAGTAATGGGTGCACGTCAGATTGGTAAATCTACGGTTGTTAAGCAAGTGCTCAAAGACTTGTCATTGCCGTTCCAATTCTACTCTGCTGATAATGTTCCTGCTACAAATACTGCATGGGTTTCTAACTGCTGGGCTGCAACTCGTAGCATAAAAGAGAATAATGGCTGGGAGAGTGTGGTTCTAGTAATTGACGAGATACAGAAAATTACTAATTGGAGTGAGGTTGTAAAGAAGGAGTGGGATGATGATACATTTCACGGCCTCAACATTAAAGTATTGCTCCTCGGTAGCAGCCGTGTTTTACTCGAAAAGGGTTTGTCCGAATCTTTGGCAGGACGGTTCGAAGAGATTCGTATGAGTCATTGGAGCTATAAGGAGATGAAAGAGTGCTTTGGCTTTACAGTTGATCAATATCTATTCTACGGAGGCTATCCGGGGGCTGCGACGCTGATTGGCGATAGCGATCGCTTTGAGCAGTATATCCAATCTGCAATAATTGATGCCACTATTAACAAGGATATTCTTATGGATACCCCAATTAGTAAACCCGCATTATTAAAACAGACCTTTGAACTCGGTGCTGCCTATTCCGGGAATCTATTGTCATTGAATAAGATGCTTGGTTCGTTGCAAGACGCTGGCAATACTTCTACATTGGCAGGCTATATAAATTTGCTTAATGAAAGTGGATTGCTATGCGGCCTACAGAAATATAGTGTTGATATGTCGCGTAGAAGGGCTAGCATCCCTAAGTTTCAAGTATATAACAATGCCTTGAAGATGGTATATAGTTCTCTTACATTCGAACAGGCTATACTTGATCGTAAAGCATGGGGGCATATTTTTGAATCAGGTATAGGAACTTATCTTGTCAGTCAGGCATTTGTTCATCGTTTTGATGTGTATTACTGGAGAGAGCGCGATGATGAAGTTGATTTCATCCTTCATAAGAAAGGTTCTCTCGTAGCAATAGAGATAAAAAGCAATGCAGAGAAGAATACTAATGGGTTAGATAAGTTCAGGCAGATGTTTAATCCTAAGGCATCATTTATTGTTGGTGATGGTGGTATAGGTGTGGAGGATTTTCTTTTAATGGATATCAGCAAGCTCTTCTAATGTTTTATGATAGCATATATCACCACTATAATACTTCCGCTTTTTAATACAGGTATCTAAGTTAAATTCACCTAAAATGAAATAATATGAAATGGTTTAGTTACGTGGCATTAATGCTAATTGTTTTATGTTCATGTTCAAATAAAAGAACATTGCTATTGCCAACAAAAGAGATTACTTTTGAATGTGATGGTTCTACCCTAAATGGTATTCCCATAGAATTAGAAGTATTTGGAATGGATTTGGTATATGTATGGGATTCATTACTTATTATAACTACAAGTGATCCCGAAGGTATGCTAAAGATATATGAAAAATCAACTTTAGAACTAATAGCTAATTTAGCTTATAGGGGTAGGGCAGAAAATGAATTTATTACATTAGGCAGTAAATCACGGCAAATGTATATGAGAAATAATGAACTAATAATTCCTTTTATTGATAACGATGTTTTAAAAGAGGTAAATATACATCAATCAATAAAACAAGGCCGTACAGTTATTTCTTCTGTTACAGAATGTTTGCCAATACCAGATGGGTCATTCGTAATTCTTAATCAAAATGTTAACAATAGATTTGAATATGTTACATCACATCCTGATAATATAATGCCTGAAAAGATTAATCCTTCAGAATATATGTTGTTGGATATAGAAGGTGAAAAAAACAAAACAATTAAAGTGTTTAATAAAATGATGGATTGCAAAGATAGGGCAGATGTAATGTCTTACTACAATGCAACGTTGTACAAACATCCTAATCGTAATTTGGTAATTCAGCCGTTCCCTTTGATGGATTATATCCTTTATTTTGATTTAGATAGTAAAAATCACTATGCTGTACATCAATCCGGCACTTTGTCTTTTGATGATTATGCACCGTCTATCACTAAGGATACAAAGACGCATTTTTCAAGTTGTGTTTGCACAGAAGATTATTTTCTTATTCTCTATTTTGCAAATAGAACTGATAATAATCAAGGCCCTGAACTTCTGGCATTTGATTGGGATGGTAATTTCATTGCAGGAAGTCGATTGTCTGATTATTGTTTAAATATAGCGTACGATTCTGCAGAGCAAAAATTGTACGGTGTTAATCCTTTCAGAGAGACTTTGTATGAATTTGATCTGAATAGTTTTATAACAAAATAATGGCTAATTTCATCAAAATGAGAATTTTCTAACTACATTTGCAAGTTGAATCCACCATTCTGTAATAGAACGGAGCAGCTTTATGAGTACGATTTGTCGGGTTTACTTCCGTAAGATATTGAACAAGTGGTTTATGTCAACTATTTCAAATTTTTTAGCGCTGGGGCACTGCAAGCATTTGGTGTATTGATGCGTGCTATATGTGCCACTGTGGATGCTAATATGCTTATAGAAACAGGATTTCTGTCTATCTCTGCGTGAATGCCGTTTCCATACATAATTAGGGGGATGGAAGATGCTTGCGGTGTGTAGTAGTACCGGATATCGCAATCTTCGTCTGTTATGCTCCAACCGGGATTGACTTCTATTATCAAATCGCCGCTATAGTATGAATGTGTGGCATTTCTTTTGCGTATGGTCTGTTCGTTATGTATGCCAAAAGCAAGGTCTCGCTGTGCTATAATGCTCTTTACTCCTGTTACCTGATATAGAAAATCTACGCAACTCTCTATAATTTCGTGTAGGGCTAAATCGTTTTTATCTATAGTATTGCTGTTTATATAGATGTGGTTCAGATGGTATGTCTCTATGTACTTACCATCGCCATACTTAGCCGATAAGAATAGATTCAGAAGCGCTGTTATACGTTCCATACTTACTGTGCCGTTAGGGATTCTGGTCTTGCTTAAATCCGGGGCTTGTTTGGGCTTTTGTCCTGTTGATGTAAGGAAAATAAGCGTGTTGTCCAATCCTACATTCTTTTCTACATATTCAAGCAGTGCCTTTATGTTTTTGTCCAGACGCAAATAGATATCCTGCTGCTCAAGTGAAAACAGCGTAGTTGGTTCGTTTCTGAAATTTCCTGCATAGTATGACAGCATAAGCATATCTGTGTTGTTGTCCTTTCCCATCTCTAATTCATCTATGGCTGTAAGGGCTAAATTGGTTACTCTGTCGTTGGCAATAGGTGATGTGCGCAAATCCCACATATCTTTTTTCTTAAAGATGTATGAAAATGGTTTGTAACGTTCGTCGGCAGATTTCTGAATATATGCACCTGTGGGATATGATGGTATCCATTCAGGATGATTGTTCGTTCCGTAGTCTATGGCAGAACACCATTCGGGTATCTGATTGTAGTAGCTTGAAGAGCACCATTCGGAGTTTTCGTTAAGCCAAAGAGCATAATCGGCTTCGTGCCCGGCAGAAAAAATAACCTGCTCTTTGTCTATGCCTATGGCGCAGATATGTGCATCTTCTCCGTATGTCAGATAAAGTTCATCTGCCAGATTTGTGGCCAACAATCTTTTAGGCGAACATTTATCAAAAGTGTTTTCACCTTCGTATGTGTTGTCGTCTGTCAACGAATGTACATTTAGTGTCTTTCTGTCCATCCATCTTGATGCAACAATGCCGTGTTGCAGTGGAGATGCCCCGGTGTAGATAGATGCTGTGGCCGATGCTATATCGGCTTCGTCAAAATCGAATGTGCTGTTGGGGCGGTTATATCCGTTGTTCCACAGCTCTTTTAATCCTTTATCGGAAAATAGTGGAAGCAACTTTTCATAGTATTCACTATCAAGTTGATCTACTGTTATTCCAATTATAAGTTTGGGTTCTGTTTCATTTTGTACGGGTCTTATAATCTGTGCATTTGCGGGATGACTGAATAATATGGCCAATGGAATGATATAGTACATGGTGTTAAAGTATTTGGCCTCTCTTTTGGGAACAATATACTTGATGTATATGGCCTGTAAAACGTTGCTTAATGCTCTGCATGCTATTGCTGTGATAAATAGCAGAGTGGCTGTGTGAAAATATTGTGGTATGGCTGATGATAACATTACAAAACCACCGGTGACAACAGCATTACACAGCGAAAATACATCTGCAACATTCTTTTTGGCGTGTGAGATTATTACGGGGATGAAAAACAGTGGTATGGGATTAAACGGAATTATCAAATAATTACTGCCAACAGTAGGATGTTCCGAAAAGAAAAAAAGAAAGGTAATTAAAATTCCGGCTATGCCTTGCGTGCCAAACAGAATTATATCGAACCACCAACTGATTTTCTTCTTATGCCAATTCTGAAGACAGACAAAGATTGTTATCAGTAATACTATCCACATGGTCTGTGTAGGTGTTAGCAAATTGCTCCCAAAATCTACTTTGCCTTCAGGAGTGTTTACCACATACGCTTCAGAAACTAGTGGCGTAACATTTCCTGCACTGTCTGTTACGGTGGCATGTGCTAATAGCTCCATCAATTCAAGTGGAGCAAATGCAAATTGCCTGTTGTTTATTATTGTATCGGCATCGGCACCTATTACCAAATCTGTTCCAAACGATGTCCATGCACTGACCTTATTATATTTGTGTAGTAATTGGCGATAAGTGGTGGTAGTGTCCATTTGGGTGTATTTTATTTTTCCATCTACTGCTTCTTCTACTTTATCTAATGCCATTGTGGCACAGTTGTTATCTAAGAAATTGTATCTGTAAACTCTGTTTTCGGGTTTTGCGTGTGTGCTAAGCAATTGGAATAATTTTTCACTCTCCGCTTTGCTTATGTTCAGGTCCTGTTGGTAAATTTCAGATCCGCGTCTGGTGTAACTGCGTTCAAAATTTTTGTAGTAGTCGGCACCAAGCAGATAATCGGTCTTCCCCAAAGTGAAACGCCAAATAAAATTGGGTGAACTGAAATCGAAGAGCCCGTAATTGAAAACTATATCGCTACCGGTAGTATGATTAGTTACTCTGATAGCTGTGTGCCCGTAAACTTCGTAAATAGCAGGTCCGGGAGAACAAGTCAGTATGCTTATTTGAATACTGTCACTGTTGTTTTCTTGCGCTGTTGCGCATACTGATGCAACAGACAAAATTATGCATATTATGATAGCTGAAATCCTATTTTTCATATAAAAGTATGGTTAATCTGTGCAAAATTAACCAAAACCTTGATATAATGGTGATATATTGCGTGTAATCTCCGGTTTATTGTTGCAGAACAAAAAATCTGAGTATCTTTGTCCACGTTATGGCCTATAAGCATTTAATAGTAGATGTGGGTAATACCCTGATGAAATGTGCTCTTTTTGACGGCGATGTGTTGCTTAAAGAGTTTGTTTGCGATGCCGAACTTCAGCCTCTGTTGGATTCTGTGTCGGGAATAGATATTTCAGGTGGTATGTGGTCTGCTGTGCGTAAGTTGCCGGCATCATTAGAACAGTGGTTTGCTTGTAACGGAGTCATTAAGTTTACTTGGGAAACTCCGGTGCCATTGAAGAATCTCTATTCCACTCCTGAAACACTTGGCATGGACCGATTGGCTGCCGCTGTGGGAGCCTGGTCTATCTGCCCGAAAAACAATATTTTGGTGATAGATATGGGGACTGCTATTACTTTTGATTTTGTCAGTGCCGAAGGTGAATATGTAGGTGGAAATATAGCACCCGGAAAGGAGTTAAGATATAGGGCTTTAGCTGAGCATACAGGAGCTTTGCCATTGGTGCATGGAGTGGTAGATGATTTCTGCTGGGGAAATTCTACAGAGACAGCAATCCGTTCCGGAGTAATAAATGGAATACGCTCTGAAATAGATGGTTATATTAACAAAATTAAACAGAAATTTCCATCGCTTTTGGTCTTTTTAACCGGTGGAGACGCAAATATTTTTGATATAAGAGAAAAAAGTGGTATTTTTGCGGTCAAAAATCTGGTGATTACAGGTTTGGATTGCATTTATAAGTATAATGAAGTCAAAAAATAGAATAATAATATTGCTCTGCTCCATGTTGTTCGCTACAGCTCTTGTTGCTCAGAATAACATGAATTCACCATATTCAAGATTTGGTTTGGGCGTTTTGTCGGAACAACAGGTAGGTGCTGACAGAGCTATGGGTGGAATAGGTATAGGTACACGTGGACACAATAATATTAACCTGTTAAATCCTGCGTCATACTCTACTATAGATACATTGTCGTTTTTGTTCGATTTTGGTTTCTCTTTGCAGAATGGTAATTTTTCTGAAAACGGAAAAAAGATAAACGCTAAAAATGCTGGTGCAGACTATGTAGCTATGCAGTTCAGAGTACAGCCCAAAATTGGTATGACTGTAGCCTATATGCCATATTCAAAAATTGGATATGCATTCTCTTCGGAAGAGATTGTCAGGAACGATGAAGATGGTGAAATTACTGCCACAAACATGTATGCCGGTAATGGCGGGCTGGATTGTGTTATTGCAGGATTGGGCTGGAGACCTACAGAATGGATATCTGTTGGTGCTAACGCATCGTACATATATGGTAACTTGCTACATTCTGTAAAGAATTCATATTCTGATAATACTATTTACACCAGACAGAAAACCTATAAAGCAGAATTATCTGCTATTAAGTTTGATTTAGGTTTGCAGAGTACCATTAAAATGGGTGAAAACAGTTTGGTTTTAGGTGCTACATTTGCTCCTAAGACTGAACTTAAAGGAGAATCGTTTGTATCGGATATTATAGTGAATAATGCATCGGAAGTACAGATGACAGACACTACTGAAATAGAAGCTCCTTTTGCTCTTCCTAACGGATTTGGTTTTGGTGCATCGTTTGTAACAGAAAAACTTACTGTTGGTGCCGATGTAAGTTATCAGCAGTGGTCAAACGTAGATTTGTTTGGTAAGAAAGATGGGCTTGATAAGATTCGTGTATCGTTAGGCGCTATGTATCAGTATGATAAAAATAGTAAGAATATTCTTAAGAGTAGCACCTATAGAGCAGGTTTGTACTATCAGCAGCCATATTGCAAATTGGAAAATATTAAGGCTCCTACAGAATATGGATTTACAGCCGGTTTCTCTATTCCTATTGTAAACAGATATAACAATAGGTCCACAATAGATGTTTCCGGACAGTATGTCAGAATGCAACCTGAGGGCTCAATGTTGATGACAGAAAATTATTTAAGAATCAATGTCGGTATATCATTTAGTGAACGTTGGTTTGCTAAATGGTTGGTGGAATAATTAAACCATTGCAAAGGTGTATAAGTCTAAAGAATGAAAGCACTTAAAAATAGTAATAACGTAAAACAATGAAAATAATGAAAAAGAGTACAGTTTTATTCTTGTCGTTAATGATGACGACAGCAGCTTTCGCACAAAAAGGTGTTGAAGATGGATCACGCTATGGACACGGCGAAGATAGTATTGCATGTTTGAGAAATATCAGTATTTACACTGAGTATGTTAAGACAGAAAACTATTTGGAAGCTTACAACAATGGTTGGAAAGAAGTATTCCGTGATGCTCCTCTTGCACAGTCTTCTACATACACAAATGGTGTGAAAATTCTGCGTTGGTTATATCAGAATGAGACTGATGCTACAAAAAAAGCACAGTATTCTGCTGAATTGATGGAGGTTTACGAACAGCGTTTGAAGTATCTTGATGAACTGAACAAACTGGTTAAAAACCCAACTACAAAGGCAGAAGTAATGGGACTTTATGCTCACGATTATATTTCATACAATCCAAAACCGGAATTGCAGAAGGCATATAAGATGTTGCGCGAAGCTGTGGATTTGGGTAAGGGTGAAACAACTTATTACGTTTTGGGCGATTTGATGAGAATCTCTGCTCAGAGATATAAATCAAACAAAGATACTCGTGATGATTTGTTGCAAGACTATCTGGACTGCGCAAACTATATAGTAGAAGTTTTGGCAGGCATGGATAACGAAAGACTGATTGAAGCTGCAACAAAGACTAAGGATAACATTGATGCATACTTTGTAAACAGCGGTGCTGCCGATTGTGAAAGCTTGCAGTCTATCTTTGGTCCAAAAGTAGAAGAGGCTAAAGATGATCTTGAATATTTAAATAAGGTGGTAAGTGTTATGAGCATGCTTGATTGTACATCTTCAGAAGCTTACTTCAAGGCTGCAGAATATGCATACGCAATAGAGCCATCAGCTAAATCGGCTGCAAGTATTGGTAAGATGTATATTTCAGAAAAGAGCGATTATGCTACCGCTCTTACTTATTACGACAAAGCTATCAGTTTGGAGCAGGATCCTACAGAACTTTCTAATCTTTATTATACCGGTGCTGTTATACAGTATCAGTTGAAAGACCAGAATAAGACAAGAACCTATTTGCGAAATGCAATTAGCAATAATGCAAATAATGGTAATGCATACGTTTTGATGGCTCAACTTTATGCTGCAAACTATCAATGGCACGGTGAAGATGCAATGAACCGTTGCGCTTACTATGCTGTAGTAGATAAACTGGAACAGGCTAAAAGAGTAGATCCTTCTGTTGCAGATAAAGCTAACGAATTGATTGCTTCTTACAGAAAGCACTTCCCATCAACTGAAGATCTCTTTATGTATGGTCTTAAGAAGGGTGACAAGGTAGAGATTAAGGGTTGGATTGGCGAGACAACTACAATCAGATAAATGATACTGTTGAATCCTGTATTCAAAAAAATAACAACTAATGGCACGGCAATTGCTCTATGGGCAATTGTCTTGCTGTTTTGTTTTTCATCTTGTTCAAGAGACAAAAAACAGTTTACAGGTGCGGTAACCAGCAGAGACTCTACATCTGTTCTAACTACACGCGGAATAACGTCGTTGGTTTCTGAAAATGGTGTTATAAAGTATAGAATAAAATCGGATGAGTGGATGGTTTTTGACAGAATGGACCCTCCCTATCATTCGTTTGAAAAAGGTGTTCAGTTAGAGGTTTTTGATTCTTTGATGCAGGTTGGCTCTTTAATAAAAGCCGATACGGCATATTTCTTTACTGAAACGGAACTTTGGAAGCTGATAGGAAATGTACATGCTGAAAATGTGGATGGAGAAATTTTTGATACTCAGTTACTCTTCTGGGATCAGAAAAAACGTAATGTCTATTCAGATAGTACAATAAGAATACAGCAAGATAATCAGATTATTATAGGTAGAGGGTTTGAATCGAACCAGGATTTTACAAAATACACAATACGTAAAACAGAAGGTGTAATACCGGTTAAGGAATGAGTCATACAGTACTGATATTGATAATAGCATTGTGCTTTTCGGCTCTGTTTTCGGGGCTGGAAATAGCTTTTGTGTCTTCCGATAAACTGCGTTTTGAAATGGATGTAGAACGTAATACGTTTAGCTCCAAAATATTAAAGCGCTTTTTTCATAAGCCAAATATCTATATCTCAACGATGTTAGTTGGAAATAATATTGCACTGGTAATATACAGTACAATGATGGCTACAGTTATAGAGAGCCTTATTCCCGCCGGATTAATATCCAATGAATTTGTATTGGTACTGCTTGAGACATTTATATCTACATTGATAGTAATTGTGGTGGGTGAATTTCTGCCTAAGACAATCTTCAGAATAAATTCAAATGCCACTCTGAATTTATTTGCGTTGCCGTTGTTTTTAATATACATACTGCTATATCCAATATCGTTATTCACAACTTGGCTGTCAAGACTTATATTGAGAGTATTTGGAGTTAAAATAAATGACGAAAGTGCGGATAAAGCTTTCTCTAAGATTGATTTGGATTATTTCCTTCAGTCCGGATTGTCAAATACCAACAGTAGTTCAGAGCATGAACCGGAAGTGCGTATTTTTCAAAATGTTCTTGATTTTTCAAGCGTAAAAATTAGAGATTGTATGGTTCCAAGAAACGAAATATGTGCTGTAGAAAAGAGTGCATCGCTGGTGGAACTGAAAGAGCAATTTGTAGAGACCGGCTACTCAAAAATAATTGTTTATGATGTAGATTTAGACCATATAATAGGCTACGTTCACTCTTCTGAATTGTTCAGGCATAAAGATAAATGGCAAGAACATATTCACACTATGCCGTTTGTGCCGGAAACATTGATGGCCCAGAAACTTATGAAACAATTCATGACCAGAAAGAAGAGTCTGGCTGTAGTTGTAGATGAATTTGGAGGTACATCGGGAATAGTCTCTTTAGAAGATATTGTAGAAGAAATTTTGGGAGAAATTGAGGATGAACACGATGTAAGTTCATTAGTCTCTAAAGAGACAGAAGATGGGTATATTTTTTCCGGTAGAATAGAAATAGAGCATGCCAATAACAGGTTTGCCTTGGATTTGCCGGAGTCTGATGAATATATGACCATAGGAGGTTTGATACTACACTATGCAAAAGGTTTCCCAAAGGTTAACGATAAGGTGCAAGTAGAAGGTCATTCTTTCAGAATTTTAAAGATGGGGCAGACAAAAATTGAGTTAGTGGAACTTTCTAAATCAAAATAATATGCATATTTTTAGGTATATGCAGACAATTTTACTAACTTTGTGCGCCTTGAACCAAAATGGTTCGTGGATAATGGAATAAAAACAAAAAAATAATAATAAAATGGCAACATTACAAAAAATCAGAAACAGAGGTCCTCTGTTGCTTATCGTGATTGGCCTTGCACTTTTGGCCTTCATTCTTGGTGATGTATGGAGACTAACCCAACCAAACATGGGTATGGCTTCAGTTGGTAGCATTAATGGAAAGAATGTAGATGCACAAGAGTATCAGGCTGAAGTAGAAAAGTATGCGGAAATTGTAAAATTTTCAATGGGCATGCAGAATTTGTCTGAAACAGAATACGCAGCTGTTAAAGACGAAGTGTGGAATAATATGGTTCGCAAGAGCCTTATAGAAAAACAGGCAAAGGCTATAGGTCTGACAGTGACAGATGAAGAGTTGCAGTATGTAATTGAAACCGGTTCGTCACCACTGTTGGCAAGCACTCCTTTTGGTAATGAAATGACAGGTGAATTCGATGTAGATTATCTGCGTTCATTCCTAAGCAGCTACGCTGAGATGGATCGTACTACAGTACCTGCTGAGTATCTTAATTATTACGATAACCTGTACAATTTCTGGTTGTATTTGGAAGATAACATCAAGTTTGATCTACTTGCTTCAAAATACATGTCAATAGTAGAAAACAGTATTATTTCTAACCCTGTATCACAGAAAAATTCATACGAAGCTCGTATGAAGAGAGCTGATGTTCAGTTGGCAGCACTCCCATATAGTTCTGTTGATGATTCTGAAATTACTGTTACAAAGGCTGACATCAAAAAGTTGTATGATGAACGTAAAGAGATGTTGTACCAGATAGCAGAAAGCCGTGATTTGCTTTACATTGATTATGAAATTGTACCAAGTCAGGCTGACCGCAATGCACTTCTTGCTGAGGTTACAGAATTGACAGAACAGCTTAAAGGAACAGAAACAGATTATGCTGCTTTTGTTCGTGGAGCCGCTTCTTCTGAATTGTTTAGCGAAGTTGCTAAAACTGTAAATGCTCTTCCTGCAGACGTAGTTGCAAGACTTGATTCTGTAAAAGTAGGAGAAGTATTTGGCCCGTATTACAATGCATCTGATGATTCATACAATGCATTCAAAGTGCTGTCAGAAGTAGAAGCATTTGATTCAATATCATATTCTCAGATTCAGGTGGTAGCAGAATCAGAAGAAGAGACAGCAAGAATAGCAGACAGCATTGTTGATGCTCTAAAGAAGGGTGCTGATTTTGTTGAATTGGCTCAGAAATATGGTCAGACAGGTGAAGCACAGTGGTTGGCATCTGCTGATTATGAAGCAGCAACTTATTCAGGCGATAATGCTCTTTATTTGAATACTCTGAATTCAATGAAGAAGGGTGAAGTTAAGAATTTGGCTGTTTCAGGTGGTAGCATCATTATAAAGGTGTTCGATCAGAAGAACAAGGTAAGCAAATATAACACTGTTATTGTAAAGCGCGAAAATCAGTTCAGCGCTGAGACAAGCGATGATGCTTATAACAAGTTGAGCCAGTTTGTTGCTTCAAACAACAATATTGATTCACTTAAAGCTAATGCAGAAGCTGCAGGTTTCAGACTTTTGTCTTCACCTAACACAAACGGTGCAAGCTACTATGTAGGTAGTGTTGTTAATTCACACGAGGCATTCCGTTGGGCATTCGAAGCAGAAGAAGATGCAGTTTCTACTATCTACGAAGCAGGCGATGCAAACAACCATCTGTTAGTAGTAGCTGTTGATGCTATTCACGATAAGGGTTATCGTCCATTGGAAGATGTACAGACTACATTAACTATTGAAGCAGCAACAGAAAAGAAAGCTGAATTTCTTATGAAGAAGTTTGCAGCAGCAAACAGCTTTGCAGATGCTCTTGCAATAGAGGGTGTTGAGACTGATACTGTTCAGTTTGTAAACTTCTCAACTCCTGCATTTGTGTCTTTGACATACGCTAACGAAATGAATCTCGGTGCTTCTGTAATGAATTTACAGCGTGAAGAGATGAGTGCTCCTATTAAAGGTGAGGGCGGCGTTTATGTAGCCCAGAAGGTTTCTCCGGATTCATATTCAATAGAATTTGATGCAGAAACAGAAAGTGCACGTCTGCAGTCAATGGATATTAGCTCTATTGCAAATCAGATTATGCAGCAGCTCTATATGGATGCTGATGTAGAAGATGTAAGATATAAATTGTTCTAATAGAATGGTTTGAAATATGAGTCGGCTTGATGAAATTTCATCAGGCCGATTTCTTATTCATATATAGTTGATGTAAGTTGCAAAATAAATCTGCCCGATTGATTTTATTTCAATCGGGCAGTATTTATAGGATTTGTATTCTCCTGTTTTTAGTTGTTTTCCGGACGAAGCTGACGTACAACTGCACCTGCTCTCCACATTTCGCTTTCGCGCAGAGCTTTAAGTTCTTCTTCCAAACCTACACGGTAATCAGGTTTTGAATTGGCATCGATAGAGATCTGAGCTTCGTTACCTGTTTTTACACTGTTGTATAGTTTTTCTACAACCGGTTTGATAGCATCGTGGAAAGGACCCATCCAGTCAAGAGCACCACGCTGTGCTGTTGTTGAACAGTTTGCATACATCCAGTCCATACCTTTCTGTGCAAACAGAGGCATTAATGACTGTGTAAGCTCTTCGCAAGTTTCGTTGAATGCTTCAGAAGGAGTATGGCCGTTTTCACGCAATACTTCGTACTGTGCCAAAAGCAAACCCTGAATAGCACCCATCAATGAACCACGTTCACCTGTCAAATCGGAAGTAGCTTCGCGCTGGAATGTGGTTTCGAACATATAACCTGAACCAATACCAATACCGAATGCCAATACCTTATCTAATGCTTTACCGGAAGCGTCCTGATATACAGCGTATGAACTATTCAGACCGCGACCTTCCAGGAACATTGTACGCAATGATGTACCTGAACCTTTAGGAGCTACCAAAATAACGTCAATATCTGTAGGAGGAACTACACCTGTGCGATCGTTCCATGTGATAGCGAAACCATGTGAGAAGTATAGAGTTTTGCCGGCAGTCAAATGAGGTTTGATTGTTGGCCATAACTGCATCTGTGCAGCATCTGAAAGAAGCATACAGATAATAGTACCTTTTGCGGCAGCCTCTTCAATAGAGAAGAGAGTTTTACCTGGAACCCAACCATCGGCAATAGCCTTTTCGTATGTTTTACCTTCGCGCTGTCCTACAATTACATTGAAACCGTTGTCGCGCAAGTTGCAAGCCTGACCCGGGCCCTGAACACCATAACCTATTACTGCAATAGTTTCGTCTTTAAGAATCTCGCGTGCTTTTTCCAGCGGGAATTCTTCACGTGTCATAACCTCTTCTATGACACCTCCAAAATTCAATTTTGCCATAATCTTTATAATTTATGTTTGATAATTATTTACAATACCTTTCTTTTATTTTCTCTAAATATTCGTTTACGTGCTCTATCCTGGCTCTGGTTATTGCAATTCTGCCTGAACTTACAAATTGTAGCAGTCCGCCCTCTTTTGATAGTTCTTTGTTAAGTGCAATAATATCTTCTGTCTTACCAGTCTTTTCAACCACTGAATAGGTTGAATTTACCTCTATAATATCTGCATTGTATTTGCGGATAATTTTTGACATAGCCGGATTGTTCATCAATACAGAAGTGGTGACTTTGTATAGAGCAACTTCCTGCATAAAGATTTCGTCGTCAGTAAAGTATTTGCACTGCAATACATCTACCTTCTTTTCAATCTGTCCTGCAATTTTATCTATTGTATCTTTGTCTGAATATGCTGTGATAGTATATCTGTGTACACCCTCTATAGATGATGCAGATACGTTGAGGCTCTCAATGTTTACCTGTCTGCGTGTAAAAGCAGCAGTAACCTGGCTCAGCAAACCCACCATGTTTTCTGAGTGAACAATCAGTGTATATAAATTGGTCTTGTTTTCCATAATTGCTGTTTTTAACCTAAACGTACTTCATCTACTGCACAACCCAATGCAACCATTGGCCAAACATTCTCTTCGTTCTGGCAACCTATCTCCAAAATGTAAGCTCCTTTAGAGTTAAGCATTTCGTTGATTGCTTCGCCCAGTTCTTCTCTTTCAGTAACACGACGGCTGTTAATACCGTATGCTTCTGCTATCTTCATGTAATCCGGGTTTGCCATTACTGTGCAGGAGTAACGTCTGTTAAAGAACAGTTCCTGCCACTGTCTTACATTACCTAAATAGTTGTTGTTTAACAAGACTATTTTAACAGGTATATCAGATTGCATAATGGTTCCCAGTTCCTGTATGTTCATCTGTAAGCCACCATCGCCTGTAAACAGTATGATAGGGCGTTCCGGGGCTCCAAATGTAGCACCCATAGCAGCTGGCAGACCGAATCCCATAGTGCCAAGTCCACCCGATGTTATTATACTGCGTGGATTGTTGTATTTGAAATATCTGGATGAGAACATCTGGTTTTGTCCAACATCAGTTACCAGAACTGCGTTGTGGGCAGCTCTTTCACTAACGGCATTAACCACTTCTCCCATCTTAAGCGGGCCTTCTGTAGGGAATAGGGCAGGTTCTATAACCTTATCGTATTCTTCCTGTTTGTAAGGTTCAAAACTCTTAATCCATTCGGTGTGGCTGTTTTTGTTAATGCGTGATGTTATCATGGCAAGTGTCTGCTTGCAATCTCCTAAAACGGTAACATCGCATTTTACATTCTTATTGAATTCGGACTTGTCTATATCCAAATGGATAATCTTTGCCTGTTTTGCATATTTATCCAAAACACCGGTTACGCGATCGTCAAAACGCATACCAATAGCAATAAGCAGGTCGCATTTGTTTGTCTGAATATTTGGTGCCAGGTTTCCATGCATACCTAACATTCCCATGTTAAGAGGGTGTGATGTAGGTAATGCCGATAAACCTAATAGTGTTCTTGCTGCAGGAATGTCAGCCTTTTCCAGGAATGTGGTGAGTTCGTTGTGAGCCTTTCCCAATTCAACTCCCTGACCTACAAGAGCAAATGGCTTTGTGGCTGTGTTAATAAGATGTGCAGCCTCTTCTATTTCGTTCATGTTTATGTCCGGATCCGGTACATAACTACGGATGAACTCAATGTTTTCAGGCTTGAAATCTACCATGCTGGTTTGTGCATTTTTGGTAAAGTCAAGCACTACAGGTCCCGGGCGTCCGGAACGTGCTATGTAGAAAGCTCTGGCAACTGCCCAAGCTATATCTTCTGCTCTTCTAATTTGATAGCTCCATTTGGTGATAGGTTGAGTTACACCTACCAAGTCTATCTCTTGGAATGCGTCTGTACCCAATGCAGAGACGGCTACCTGACCGGCGATGACGACGATAGGGGTACTATCGAGCATTGCATCACTGATACCTGTAATGGTATTTGTAGCTCCCGGTCCGCTGGTAACTATACAAACTCCGGTTTTACCTGATACTCTTGCATAACCCTGGGCGGCATGTGTTGCTCCCTGCTCGTGTCTTACCAAAATCTGTTTTAAGTCCGAGCGATGGTCATACAAGGCATCATATACCGGCATAATGGTACCTCCGGGATAAGCAAAAATCGTATCTACACTTTCGTGCAATAACGCTTGCATTAAAGCCTCTGAACCTTTAATCATTTCTTTATTAGTTTTATTCAACAATTCTAACGCCGCCTTTATCGGCAGAACTTACCATATTAGCGTATGCCTTCAAACTTTTTGGCACTACTCTTGTTCTTGTGAGCGGTCTCATTGGACGATCGGATAGTTCCTGGTCCGATAATTTAACGTTAATACTTCTGTTAGGTATATCTATTTCAATAATGTCTCCGTCTATAATTTTACCTATGTTGCCTCCTGATGCAGCTTCCGGTGAAATATGACCTATGCTCAGTCCGGATGTTCCACCACTGAAACGTCCGTCTGTTATCAGTGCGCACTCCTTGCCCAGATGTTTGGATTTAATATAAGAGGTGGGGTAGAGCATCTCTTGCATACCCGGGCCACCTTTAGGACCTTCGTGAGTAATTACTACAACGTCGCCCGATACTACTTTTCCACCTAAAATGCCCTCTACTGCATCTTCCTGTGAATCGAATACCTTGGCAGGTCCTGTAAACTTCCAGATGCTTTCATCAACTCCGGCAGTTTTAACTACGCAACCATCTACTGCAATATTACCTTTTAAAATGGCCAAACCGCCATCTTTTGAGTAGGCATTTTCCAGACTGCGAATACAACCGGTAGCTCTGTCGGTATCTAATGTATCGTAATTGCAGTTCTGTGAACCCATTGCAATGTTGAATTTGCGTGCAGGGGCACTGCTGTATATCCTTTTTGCTTCTGAATCTATGCTCTCCTGACAGATATTGTATCTGTTTACAAGTTCTCCGTAAGACAGACCGCAAACATTCATAGCTGTTGTGTCTATAAGATTGCCTTTTGATAGTTCAAATAGGATGTTCTGAATACCACCGGCACGATTAACATCTTGAATATGGTACTTCTGTGTGTTAGGAGCAACTTTGCACAGGCAAGGTACTTTACGTGACAAACGGTCTATATCGTCCATCTTGAAATCTACGCCTGCTTCGTTTGCAACCGCCAGAAGATGCAGAATGGTATTTGTAGATCCTCCCATTGCAATGTCTAAGGTCATGGCATTTTCGAATGCCGATTTCTTTGCAATGTTTAGAGGCAACAGAGAATCATCGCCCTCTTCATAATATTTCAAGGCGTTCTTAACAATCAGTCTTGCAGCTTCTTTGAATAGCTCTGTTCTGTTGGTGTGTGTAGCCAATATGGTTCCGTTGCCGGGTAACGAAAATCCAAGAGCCTCTGTTAAACAGTTCATTGAATTTGCTGTGAACATACCGGAACAGCAACCACAACCCGGGCAAGCGTGTCTTTCAATAGCTTCTACATCGTCATCGCTTACTGTTGGATCGGCCGATTTAATCATTGCGTCAATTAAATCCAAATGCTGATTGTTCCATTCGCCTGCTTCCATTGGTCCGCCACTTACAAATACAGTAGGTATATTAAGACGCATGGTAGCCATAAGCATACCCGGAGTAATTTTGTCACAATTGCTTATGCACACTAATGCATCGGCTTTGTGGGCATTTACCATATATTCTACGCTATCTGCAATTATGTCACGTGATGGCAGTGAGTATAGCATACCATCGTGTCCCATTGCTATGCCGTCATCTATGGCTATAGTATTAAATTCCGCTGCAAAACAACCCAGTTTCTCTATTTCGGCTTTAACTATCTGACCTATTTCGTGTAGATGTGTATGGCCGGGAACAAATTGGGTAAACGAATTGGCTATGGCAATAATAGGGCGTCCCATCTGCTCACGTTTCATTCCGTTTGCAACCCATAACGCTCTTGCTCCTGCCATTCTTCTGCCAACTGTACTCTGTTCGCTTCTCAATGGAATTTTCATATTTTTATTATTTTTGTATTTATATTCATTAAAAAAGCCCTTCTCTTGTGGGAGAAAGGCTTATATCTCAATTAGATTAGGCAAATTTCTCCCTTAACGCGCCGGACAGATGACCACCACGTAAACAGAATTGATACCGAGAGCTATTTGTCTATTCATACTTTGTTCTAATTTTCCGCAAAGATACTCCTTTTTATTTATATAACAAACAAAGAGTCTCTATCTTTTGTCTTGTTAAATGAAAAAATATTCAAATCTGAATGTATAAGAATGAAAAATGTTGGCTCTTTTGTAGGTGTTTAGGAATAAATTTTCAGGTAATTATGCTTTTATTCATCAGTTTGTGCTAATTTTGTAAACTAATACGGTGTAGTGTGGCATACTTTTTGCTTTTACATCGGAAAATATGTTGTAAATTAAAAACAAACTATATAATGGGTTTTAACGAATTTATAAGCAAACTATTCGGAAATAAGGCTGCAAGAGATATGAAAGAGATACAGCCTTGGGTGGAAAAGGTTAAGAAGGCGTATTCTCAATTTGAATCATTGTCTCATGACGAACTGCGCGAAAAAGTACAGGAAATCAGAAGAAAAGTTCAGGATTTTGTAATTCCTGAGCAGAAGCGCATAGATGAATTGAAAGCTAAAGTAGAAGAGACCGAGATAGAAGAACGCGCAGATCTGTTTGCTCAAATAGACAAACTGGAAAAAGAGAAGATGGATCGTTACGAAGTGGTTTTAGACGAAGTCCTTCCCGATGTTTTCTCTATTATCAAAGAGACAGCAAAACGTTTTACAAATAATGAGGAGATAGAGGTTACCGCTACCGATTTTGATCGTTATTTAGCTACTACAAAAGACTTTGTGCGCATAGAAGGCGATAAAGCTATATGGCAGAATCATTGGGTAGCCGGTGGTAATGAAACCATCTGGAATATGATTCACTACGATGTTCAGTTGTTTGGTGGCGTAGTGCTTCATAAGGGTAAGATTGCAGAAATGGCTACCGGTGAAGGTAAAACTTTGGTGGCTACATTGCCGGTGTTCCTAAATGCGTTGACAGGTAACGGTGTTCACGTGGTTACAGTGAACGACTATCTGGCAAAACGTGATGCCGAATGGATGGGACCACTTTATATGTTCCACGGTTTAAAGGTAGATTGTATAGATAAACATCAGCCAAACTCAGAAGCACGTAGAAATGCGTATCGTGCCGATATTACATTTGGTACAAACAATGAATTTGGTTTTGACTATCTGCGTGACAATATGGCATCACGTCCTGACGAACTTGTTCAGCGTGGGCATAATTATGCAATTGTGGACGAGGTCGATTCAGTGTTGATAGACGATGCTCGTACACCTCTTATTATATCAGGTCCTGTACCAAAGGGAGAAGACCAGCAGTTTGAACAGTTGCGTCCTCAGGTAGAGCAACTTTTTGAGGCTCAGAAGAGACTTGCCACACAGTTCCTGGCAGAAGCCAGAAAGAAAGTTATGTCCGATAATCAGGACGAAGTGGCAGAGGGTTTCCTTTCATTGTTCCGTAGCTTTAAAGCACTTCCTAAGAATAAGGCTCTTATCAAGTTCCTAAGTGAACCGGGCATTAAGGTGGGAATGCAGAAGACAGAAGAGATATACATGGAACAGCAGAATAAGCGTATGCCTGAAGCTGTGGAACCATTGTATTTTGTTATAGATGAAAAACTTAATAGCGTAGATTTAACCGATAGAGGTATTGAACTTATCAGCGGTTCACAACAGGAGACAGATTTCTTTGTGCTTCCTGATATAGCATCGCAGTTGTCGGAATTGGAAAGCCAGAATCTCAGCAACGAAGAGCGATTGGCTAAAAAAGATGAATTGCTTACAAACTATGCTGTAAAGAGTGAACGTATTCACACTATCAATCAGCTTCTGAAAGCATACGCAATGTTTGAAAAAGATGTTGAATACATTGTTACAGAAGATGGTCAGGTAAAGATTGTGGACGAACAGACCGGTCGTATAATGGAGGGTCGTAGATATAGCGATGGCTTACATCAGGCTATTGAAGCAAAAGAACGTGTAAAGGTACAGGCTGCCACACAGACTTTTGCAACAATTACTTTGCAGAACTACTTCCGTATGTATCATAAATTGGCCGGTATGACAGGTACAGCCGAAACAGAAGCAGGTGAATTCTGGGATATCTACAAACTGGATGTGGTTGTTATTCCTACAAACAAGCCTATTGCCAGAAACGATATGAATGACCGTATCTATAAGACCAAGCGTGAAAAGTATAAGGCCGTTATAGAAGAGGTGGTTCGTTTGGTAGAGGCTGGAAGACCGGTTCTTGTGGGTACAACATCGGTAGAGATAAGTGAGCAGTTAAGCCGTATGCTTACTATGCGTAAGATAGAACATAATGTGCTTAACGCTAAACTTCACCAGAAGGAAGCCGATATAGTAGCAAAAGCCGGTCAGCGCAGTACAGTTACTATTGCAACCAACATGGCAGGTCGTGGTACCGATATCAAGCTATCTCCTGAAGTGAAAGCTGCCGGTGGTTTGGCTATTGTGGGTACAGAGCGTCATGAAAGCCGTCGAGTTGACAGACAGTTGCGCGGTCGTTCAGGTCGTCAAGGCGATCCGGGTTCATCAGTATTCTTTATCTCTCTTGAAGATAATCTGATGCGTCTTTTCGGTTCTGACCGTATAGCTCCGCTTATGGATAAGATGGGTCTGGAAGAGGACGAAATGATTGAAAACAGCTTCATTACAAAGCGTATTGAGCAGGCACAGAAAAAGGTAGAAGAGAACCATTTTGGTGTACGTAAGCGTTTGCTTGAATATGACGATGTAATGAATAAACAGCGTACCGTTATTTACGAAAAACGTCGTCACGCAGTGATGGGTGAACGTATAGGTATGGATATTGCCAATATGATTTGGGATAGATGTTCTAATGCTGCAGAAAATTGTGCCGATTACGAAACATTGCAGATGGAACTCTTCAAGATTTTGGCAATGGAGACTCCGTTTACAGAAGCTGAATTCTCAAAAATGCGTCAGGAGGAGATTGCAGAGAAGATTTTTGACGCTGCAATGGAAAACTACAAACGTAAGAGCGACAGAATGGCTCAGGTAGTATATCCTGTAATTAAGAGAGTGTATGAAGAACAGGGCGATAGATTTGAGAATATATTGATACCTATAGAAGATGGTCGTAGAGTATATCAGATTCCTTGTAATTTGAAGGCTGCTTACGAATCGGAAGGTAAAGAGGTGGTGAAGGCATTCCAAAAGGCTATCCTTTTGCATACTATAGATGAATGTTGGAAAGAGAATCTGCGTGAACTTGATGAACTGAAACATTCTGTACAGAACGCCAGCTATGAACAGAAAGATCCGCTGCTTATCTTCAAACTGGAATCTGTAACCCTGTTTGACAATATGGTTAATAAGATGAATGACCAGACAGTTTCAATACTTATGCGTGGTCAGGTTCCGGAACCGGATCCAAACAGAGTACGCGAAGCTCCTGCACAGACACGTCAGCAGCGCAGACAGTATAGTGAATCTAAGGCAGATTTGACAGATCCTAACCAGTCTGCTGCAGCTCAGCGCGATACAAGAAATCAGGTCAGAGAGCCAATAAGAGTAGATAAGGCTCCGGGCCGTAACGATCCTTGTCCATGTGGTAGCGGTAAAAAGTACAAAAACTGTCACGGACGCAATATGTAACTAATAAATATTGGATTATGAAGTCTAACGTATCTTTTTTGAATGTTCTGGCCGATGGAATAGGCAATGCGTTGTCTAAGTTTAGAGGCTCGTCAGAAAATGCAATCGTTACAGATATCTATCTGCAACCTCTGTCAGATAGTTCTGAACTAATTGTTTATGATGACGATGAAGTACTGGCTACTCTGAAAGTACCTGAATTGAACGAAGTCATAAAAGAGAATTTCTATGCAGAAATGGAGAAGATTCTCAGAAAGGCATTGCAGCAGATAGATGTTGCATATCCGTTAGGAGATCTCTCTATATGGAAACCTTTCTCTTTTGTAATGGTAGATGAAGATAAGGAGACTTATTATGAACTTATGCTGATAGATGATGATACTGTTCTTGTTTCTCAAACCTTATTGGAGGGTTTAGATAAAGAATTGGATGATTTTTTATCTGATTTATTAGAAAATTGACAATAAAGTTTGTAATTCAAATAGTAAATTATACATTTGCATCATCACGAGAGTCAAGCGCAAACTAACGTTTGTGTTTGGCTCTCTTTTTTTAATATTAACACACTAATTTACTATTGTAAGAAACAGAAAGATACTTTTATTTCAAGTTATCGGGTCTTTAGAAGATTGCGTTAACATTAAAATCTAATTCTAGTGATTTAATTTAATTTGTAGGGAATTGTGGATTGCCCATAAAAGAATCCGCGCAAATCTTAATACTATTTAATATGAAAAAGAAATTTAAAACTCTAAGTATTGTGATGGTTGTAGCACTTGTAGCAGCAAATGTAACATTTGTAGTTTGCGACAGAAGAAATGTTAAAAGTGAGATTCTACTATCGGATGTAGAAGGCCTTTCATATAATCCGGATTGGCTTTCCGACCTCTTCTCAAATAAACAAGGACCACGTGATTATCGTGATCAAGAATGTGAACCTATAGTATTTAAGAGTATAAAATCAGATCAAGAAAACAGAGGGTCGAATAAAGCAAATGCAGGTGTTAATGCAACTTGGCATTCTCCATATCAAGTTAAAGTTGGTGGAGAACTAGGGTATTCAGGCTCGTTTAATTGGGTACAAAATACTGCCATACAATTAGATGAGTATAAAATACCTTTGGTTAAGCACGAATATATAGTTTGCTTGTCTGATGGTAGCGGGTCCCATTGTGAAGCTAAAGATATAACAAAACCTTGTTCCGTGCAGGCTGAAAGTATTTTAAGACGATATAATATAATAAGATGATTCGTATAAGATTTGTTCTATTATTAGTACTAATGGCTATGGCTGCATCTTGCAGCCGTAGCTCCATTAATGAGCGAGAATTATTTGCCAACGCAGATACAATAACAGTCGATTTGGATAATATTAGGCCAATTTCACTTAATGCTGTATTTGATAAGATTTCATTTCTGAGATTGGAAACAAACAAAAATTGCATGATAGCAGTAATAGATGACGTATTGTTTATGGAAAATTCTATAGCTGTGGTAGATAAGAATATGTCTAAGGCTGTTTTTTTATTCGATTATAACGGTAAATTTGTTAATAGGCTTTCATACTTGGGAAATGGTCCTAGAGAGTACCTAAATATAAACCATGTTTTTAAAGTTACAAACTCTATTATTGCGATTCAAGATAGAATGAAGGATGTTGTATTGTATTTTGACGATAAAGGTACTTTCTTATATCAAACAGAGGGTTTGCAGTATGGTTGTGATATAGAATGTATAGGGTGTAATAGAATTGCTGTTGACGTTCGTTCTGTTGGTGGAATATATAATCCTAGGACCGAAGATTATGCTTTTGTTGTTTCAGACTCGCTCTATCAGAAGGTTTATGCAGTAGGTACTGATACATATTCAGAAAAATTAAATTATGGAGCTACAAAACGGTTGTTCAGATATAATGATATTGTTTATGGAATTCCAAATTTTGAGAATTATGTATATCAATTTGATTCAGAAGGAGTATGTGTTAAATATGTATTGGATATTATATCAGATGATGTCTCTGATTTTCGTTATTCAACAAGAGAAGAATTAAAACAATTGGAACAGAGATACCCTTTTTTCAAGGGACATTTTTATGAATTTGATAATTATTCTTGTTTTGTAATTAAATCAGCATCATTTAATGCATATATACTTTACAATCATCAGACAAAGGATGTTTATTTGTTAGATTCAGAGTATGCTAATCCATTGATAACTTTTTTTTGGAATCCATATATGGTTGATGCAGGAAATGCCTTTGTAACATCATCTCTTCCCGCTACACTATTGTCATACAAAGAACAATTTTATGATGGAACTAGTGTAGAAATACGTAAAGATTTGGATTTACTTTATAACGATATGAAGGTGGACGATAATCCGGTACTTTTCTTTTATCATTTAAAGGATACTATATCAGAATAAATGTTAGAAGTATATTCTTATGGTTGAAAAGATTAAATGTTGAATGTAATAAACAGCGATGAAAAAGTTACCGGTAATATTAATATTTTTGGCTATGGCTGCATCTTGCAGCCGTAGCTCCATTAATGAGCGAGAATTATTTGCCAACGCTGATACTATAACAGTAGATTTTGATAATCCAACCATATATGAATGGAGTAGTTTTGTAGATAGTATTAGTTTCCTTAAACTACAAACTACAGACAAAAGTATCATAGGGCAAATAGACGATATACTGTTTATGGATAGTGCAATTGTAATTGTAGATAAGCGTATAGCACAGGCTGTATTCCTATTTGATTATAACGGACGCTATAAAACAAAGTTATCGCATATGGGCAATGGCCCAAAAGAATATTTGAATTTGACCTATGTGTTTAAGATGTCCGATTCTGTTGTTGCTATACAGGATAGAAAGAAAAGGAAGGTGATGTGTTTTAATGCTAACGATGGCAGTTTTCTTAATGAGTTTGATTTACCTCAGTTTGGTGGTGATATAGAGTATGTGGGTGATAATACTTTTGTACATTCAGTTAGGGGTGTTGGTCGTATAGATAGAAGTACGAAAGGTGAATATGCTTATGTAGTTTCTGATAATAATTATAACGTAAAATATGGAGTAGGTATTGATACGTATTCGAAAAATAATAATTATGGTCAGGGTAAATATCTTTATAGGTATAATGATACCATCTATGGAATTCCAAATTTTGAGAAGATAGTTTATCAGTTTACTCCGGATGGTGTTAAGGTAAAGTATCTACTTGATATTGTGTCAGATGATGTTATGGATTTTAAATACAACTCTGTTGAAGAAATTTTTAAATTAGAAAAACAATATCCTTTCTTTATGGGTGAATTTATAGAGATGGATAACTATTCAATTTTTAGAATAGCTCAAAAAAGATATGATAAATGTGCTTTTGCTATTTATGATCATAAAACAAAAATAACATATATGTTAGGTGGACCACATAGTCATCCTTTTATGACATTTCTTTATAAACCGTATCTCACAGATTCCGGAAATAGTTTTGCTACTAGTGCTACACCGGTAGAACTGTTAATATGTAAGGACTATTTTTATAAAAACAGCGGACCAATGAAAGATTTAGATGCACTTTATAACGATATGAAGGTAGACGATAATCCGGTACTGTTTTTTTATCATTTAAAGGACAAAATAGTTGAATGATAGTAAATAAAGATGTGATTTTTTTCTTGTGATAAGTTTTGAGTGTTAAAGATTTTGTAGAATTTTGTAATGATTTTATCAACGATGTGTTTATGAAAAGAGTGTTACTAATAATCTGCATTGCAGTGTTGGCGTTTGCGAATCTCTATTTATGGGGGCAATTGCGTATAGAACGAGATAACTTTTATCCTATAGCAAAGAATCAGACCGAAGAGGCCTTGCTCTCTTATCAAGCAGGTTTTGAGGTTATGCTTATGAATGATGGCATAGCTTTGGATTCCGTCAGATATTATGATTTGTCTGAAAAAGTGGAACTACCACTATCTTCGCAGTTTAATGATTCTGTTAGCCATTATTTTGTGATGCGTTACAATGAATATGATTGTGAAGCATGTGTAGAGTATGCTTATCAGAAGATGGCAGAAGTGTTTGCAAATGAAAAAGATGTAGATATTATGATAGTCAAGAATACGGTTGAAAATCGGCTGTCAACTTCAATGGAGCTTGCCTATGGTAAAAATACTATAAAAAAACTGGATATTGTCAATATGGAACTTCCTATTGATGCAGCAGGCGTTCCACATTACTTTATTTTAGATAAAGATATGAAGATACACGATATGTTTGTTCCAGACAGGCTAAATCCCGCAGTAACAGACGTCTATTTAGAACGGATTGTCCAAAAATGGTTTAAAGAATAAATAATGAACAATTTATGATGCTTTCTAATTTATATTTACTACTTTCGTGTAAGTAATAGTTAGAAAGCATTTTAGTATGACAATAAAAACGTTTCAGAATTACGCTCTATGCTGTTTCGCTATAGTTTGTTTGATCTCTTGTAACAAACGCGCAGATTACTACAACACATTATTACAAGTAGAATCACAGATAGAAGAGAATCCGCAAGAGGTATTAACCACCCTACAGCAGATAGATACAGATAACCTGTCAGGTAGAAGAACACGTGCCAAATATTCACTGCTCTACTCTATAGCATTAGACAAAAACTATATAGATACAACAGATATAGAAATATTACAACCTGCCATAGCATATTACAGCAAAAAGGGAACCCCTACAGATAAACTTAAAACACTCTACTATCAAGGTGTGATTTACCACAACCGTGGAGAACAAGCTCAGGCAATGGAGTGCTACCTGAATGCTTTAGAAAAGGGGGAAAAGAGTAATGATATACTAACCAAAGCGCGAATATATGTTGCACAGGGTACTATATATAACCAACTATTTGAATTTGAAAAATTTATAGATGCTAATTTAAGAGCAGCAGAACTATTCAAAACAGCAGGAAATAATGAGAGCTATTTTGGCTGTATGGTAAGAGCGTTGAATGGATATATCCTAAATGACGATACTATAGGTGCAGACAACTATATTCAAATATGCAGAGAACTACTGCCTACAGTCAGCATAAAAAGAGTAGGTGATTTTTATTCAGTATATCTTATATACCTTATAAGTGAAAAAGTACATAGTGAAATACCTTTTATAATAGAAGAGTACACTTCTGCCGTACCTGAAGAGAAGTGGGAATATATTACACTGGCTTATGCATATTTGGAAATTGGAGAATATGAAAAGGCTTTGACTATAATCAGTAAACATACAGATTTTAGTAATAACGATCATAAAACAAGATACTATTCCATACTGTCTGAAATCTATGAAAACATGGGCCATTACAAAGAAGCTTTAGAAAATTGGCGCTTATACCAAACTGCCAGTGACAAACAATTTCTTACTATAATAGAACAAGATACACAGTTTATAGAAGAACGCCATGCATTAGAAATGGAGGCACTTAAAAAACAGAAAGCAAAAAATCAAATTATTCTAATAGGTATTATTATAGCTACCGCCT